>JANOAH010000255.1:0-2126 GCA_031411075.1 Erythrobacteraceae bacterium | reverse complement strand
CTCCGAGGGGCTGTTCCCATCGGTCCTGGGACACGAGGGCGGCGGGATCGTGCGCGAAGTCGGCGCGGGCGTCACCAGCGTGGTGACGGGCGACCACGTGATCCCGCTCTACACGCCCGAATGCGGCCAGTGTAAATCGTGCCTCAGCGGCAAGACCAACCTGTGCACCGCGATCCGCGCCACCCAGGGCAAGGGCGTGATGCCCGACGGGACCAGCCGGTTTTCCTACAAGGGCCAGACGATCTACCACTACATGGGCTGTTCGACGTTCTCGAACTTCACCGTGCTGCCCGAGATCGCGGTGGCGAAAATTCGCCAGGACGCGCCCTTCAAGACCAGCTGCTACATCGGCTGCGGGGTGACGACCGGGGTGGGCGCGGTGATGAATACCGCCAAGGTCCAGCCGGGCGACAACGTGGTGGTGTTCGGCCTTGGCGGAATTGGGCTCAATGTGATCCAGGGCGCGAAGCTCGCCGGCGCGAACAGGATCGTCGGCATCGACATCAACCCCGATCGCGAGGCCTGGGGCCGTCAATTCGGCATGACCGACTTCCTCAACACCAAGGGGATGAGCCGCGAAGAGACCGTGGCCAAGATCGTCGAGATCACCGACGGCGGCGCCGATTACAGCTTCGATGCCACCGGCAACACCGAAGTCATGCGCACCGCGCTCGAATGCTGCCACCGCGGCTGGGGCACCTCGATCATCATCGGCGTGGCCGAAGCGGGCAAGGAGATCGCTACCCGCCCGTTCCAGCTGGTCACCGGCCGCAACTGGCGCGGCACCGCGTTCGGCGGCGTCAAAGGCCGCAGCGGCGTGCCCAGGATCGTCGACATGTACATGGACGGAAAAATTGCCATCGACCCGATGATCACCCACGTCCTCACGCTCGACGAGATCAACAAGGGCTTCGACCTGATGCACGCGGGGACAAGCATTCGCAGCGTCGTCGTTTACTGACCTAGACCACCAAGGAGAGACTCAATGTTCACCCACGCCTTCCTCGGCTCGAACGATATCGAGAAGAGCCGCAAGTTCTATGACGCAACCATGCAGACGCTCGGCTACAAGAACGTCGCCCCGCCCGAGGCCGGCCGGCTGATTTATGCCGGGCCGAGCGGGACGTTCATCGTTGCCCCGCCCTATAACGGCGAAGCGGCCACCGTGGCCAACGGCCACACCCTCGGTTTCAGCGCGGCGGACGACGAGACGGTCGCCAGGTGGCACGAAGCCGGGCTTGCCGCCGGCGGTACCGATGAAGGCGCTCCGGGTCCGCGCGAGGCCGCGCCGAACAATTCGCATGGCGCGTACCTGCTCGATCCCGACGGCAACAAGGTCTGCGCCTTCCACATGCGCCACTGAGCGGCACGGTGACGCTCGAAACCGTCAGCGAAGCCAGGAGCTTCGGCGGCACGCAGGGCGTCTACCGGCACATGTCCTCGGCCACGAGCACCGCGATGACTTTCGCGGTGTTCGTGCCCGAGCACGCGCCGGGCGCCAAGCTGCCGGTGTTGTGGTGGCTGTCGGGCCTGACCTGCACCCACGTCAACGTGATGGACAAGGGCCAGTACCGCGAGGCCTGTGCCGAGCACGGGCTGATCTTTGTCGCCCCCGATACCTCGCCGCGCGGCGAAGGCGTGGCAGACGATCCGGACTACGATTTCGGCCAGGGCGCCGGATTCTACGTCGATGCGACGCAAGAGCCGTGGCGGCCGCATTTCCAGATGCGCCGCTATGTCGAGCACGAGCTGCCGCCGATCATTGCCGGAAACTTCCCGGTCGATAGGGAGCGGCAGGGGATCACCGGGCATTCGATGGGAGGGCACGGCGCGCTGACGGTGTCGTTACGCAACCCCGGCCGGTTCCGCTCGACAAGCGCGTTCGCGCCGATCGTCAGCCCGATTCACTGCCCGTGGGGGCAGAAGGCGCTGACCGGCTATCTCGGCCCTGACGCGGCCGCCTGGCGCGCCTACGACGCCTGCGCGCTGATCGAGGACGGCGCGCGCCTGCCCGAGCTGCTGGTCGATCAGGGCACCGCGGACAATTTCCTCGATAGCCAGCTCAAGACGCATTTGCTGGACGAAGCGTGCCGTGCGGCGCAGATGCCCGCCACGATTCGGATGCA
>JANOAH010000254.1:0-1532 GCA_031411075.1 Erythrobacteraceae bacterium | reverse complement strand
GCCGCCTGGCCCAGCGCGGCGCGGAAGCGCACCGGGTTGTAGCCTTCGGGCGTGCGCACCGCGTCGTAAGCGCGGTTGAGGTCGGCGCGGATGCCGGCCGCCGCGCCCAAGGTCACCCGGCCGTCGCGGACCATGGCGTTAAGCAACGTGTCGACGGCCATTACCGCCTGGGCCGACCCAGCATAGTCGGTGAATCGCGCGCTGGTGGTGCGATCGGCGATCGCGCCGATCACCGCAAAGGCATCGCCGCCGCTGCCGCCGGCCAGCGCGTCCGACAGCGCCGCCGCCGCGCCGCGCAGCGCCAGCGCCGCTGTCACCGCCTCGCCGCGGCCTTCGCCCATGGCGCTATGGAAGATGCGCGACGCGGTGTCGAAATTTTGGGCCTGCCCCGGCGCCAGCACGCGCGACACCGCCGAGAGCATGATCTGGTTTTCGTCGTTGAACGGTGGTTGCCCGAACGGGATCGGGCGCGCCGGATTGCCCTCGAACGTCAGCCGCCGCTGCGGCCCGTCGGCGATGGCGCGGTGGCAGCTGTGGCAATCATAGAAGTAGAATTCGGGGAATGCGCCCATCGTGCCGAACTGCGGCCGGGCGAACAGGTCGGCCGAACGGCGCACGGCCTCCGCCTGGCCCACCGCCCACAGCCGGACGCTGTCGGTGCGCGGCTTGGTGTAGTCGGCGTCTTCGTCATGGTGCTGCTGCAGCGAACTGAACAGGTCGAGCTCGAACACGATGCGCGGGTGGCCGGCGGCCATCATCCGGTGGGTGACGAACTGGCCGCCATCGGCGCTGCCGAAATGGCAATCGAGGCACACGCCGGCGCGCACTGGCGGCCGCTCGAGCGCCACCATCCCGGCGGCGACATTGCCGGCGTGTGTCGCGCCGGCTTCGTAATGGCTCGAAATCCACCCGCCGGCCGGGCCATGGCAAGCCTCGCAGCCGACGCCGTCGCTCACCTGGAAGCGGGCGCCACGGGCGCCGCGCGCCGGGGTGGCGTGGCAGCCGAGACACGCCGCCTCGCCGGTCGGATCGCCGAGCCCGAGCGACGCGGCGATCTGGCGCCCGCGCAAGCTGCCGAGCACGGCATAGGCGCGGCTGTGCGCGCCGCTGCTCGACGACGGTTCCTGCCAGGTGGCGATCTCGTCCTGCCGCACCGGCACGCCGTTGCCTTCGGCGCGGCCGTGACAGGTCGATCCGGCGCACGAGGCGACGCCTTCGTAGCGCCCGCGATCCTGCGCGGCCGCCGCCACCGACAGCGCGCCCAGTGCGCCGAGCAGCAGCGCCAGCCAGCCGCGAACCCTGTATTTGCCGGCCTGCCCCCTGGGTTGCCTCATGGTGCGCGTTCGCCCTCCGGACAGACGCCGTCTTCGTCCGCATCGTCGCAGCGCGGCTGCCACAGGTCGTCGTTGCCGACCCCGGTGATCGGTTCGTCGACCAGCGGCGGGGCGATCAGCGGATCGGTGTCGGCCAGCTCGACCAGCGGCGCGGCGAACAGCGTGCCGACGGGCCCGCCTGCCGGCACCGCGGTGACG
>JANOAH010000253.1:0-4780 GCA_031411075.1 Erythrobacteraceae bacterium | reverse complement strand
CCGACTGGTGGATCGTCAAGGAGGTCGCTCGCGCGATGGGGTGGCGCGATGCGTTTACCTACGATCGCCCCGCCGACCTCTATCGCGAACACGCTCGCCTCTCAGCCTATTGCAACGACGGCAAGCGCCTGTTTGACATCGGCCATCACGCTGCGTTGACCAACCTGCAGTACGACGCGCTCGAACCAGTCCAGTGGGGCGGCACGCCGTTCGCCGACGGACGGTTCCCGACCCCTGACGGCAAGGCCCGGCTGGTCGCGGTCGAGCAGCGCGAGCTCGGCTGCGCGCTGCCGAACTGGCCCATGACTCTCAACACCGGGCGCTATCGCGATCACTGGCACACGATGACGCGGACCGGCCTGTCGCCCAAGCTGTCGCAGCACCGGCGCGAGCCAATGGTCGCGATCCACCCGCTCGACGCCGAAGCGCACGGCATCGACACGCGCGACCTGGTGCGCGTCACCACGCCGACCGGCGAAAGCGTGTTTCGCGCCGAGATTTCGGACGGGCAGCGGCGCGGCGAAGTGTTCGTGCCAATCCACTGGACAGATCGGCAATCGAACGGCGGGCGTGTCGGACTGTTGCCGCGCGCCCTGGTCGATCCGCACTCCGGCCAACCGGGCTTCAAGGCGACCCCGGCGCGGATCGAGAAGCTCGCGATCGACTGGCGCGGCTTCCTTATCGCCCGCTCGGTCCCCGATGTCGTCCCCGCCACCTATTTCACCAAAGTCCGGGTCAGTCAGGGCTGGCTGGTCGAGCTGGCGGGCATGCGCGACCCGCGGGCGCTGGCCAAGGCCCTGCTTCCGAAAGGCGAGCGGGTTGAGAGTGCCGATCCGGCCCGCGGCGGCTTGCGCATCGCCGTGCTCAAGACCGGGCGCCTCGAGGCCGCGCTCTATGTCACGCGCGGCGGCAAGCTGCCGGCGCGCGACTGGCTGATCGAGCAGCTTTCCGCCGCCGCCAGCGCCTCGGTCGAACTGCTCGCCGGCCGGACCGCGACACCGCAGCCCGACCGGGGGCCGATCGTCTGCGCCTGCTTCGATGTCGGGATGAACACAATCCTGACAGCCGTTGTCGATCAGCGGTTGCTCAGCGTCGAAGCGGTCGGGGCAGCGCTTTCGGCGGGGACCAATTGTGGCTCGTGCAAGCCCGCCATCCGGCGCCTGATCGGGGATACAAAGGGGGAGGACAGTGGTTGACGATTTCGCGCCCGGGGCGGTCTGGCTGGTTGGCGCGGGCCCCGGCGATCCGGACTTGTTGACGCTGAAGGCGGCGCGTTTGATCAGTGCAGCCGAAGTGATCTTCTACGATGCGCTGATCGGCGCCGGCATGCTCAACATGGCCTCCCCAAGCGCCAGGCTGGTGCCGGTCGGCAAGCGCTCGGGCCGTCATTCGAAGGACCAGCGCACGATCGACGCGCTGATCGTCGACGCGGCACGCGCGGGCGAGCGCGTCGTCCGCCTCAAGGGAGGGGACCCCTCGATCTTCGGGCGCGCCACCGAAGAGATAGAAGCCTGCCGCAGGGCAGGAGTGCCGGTGCAAATTTGCCCGGGCGTCACCGCCGCGAGTGCCGCGGCGGCCGGGCTCGACCTGTCGCTAACCCAGCGCGGGCTGGCGCGGCGCCTGACGTTCGTGACCGCGCATGTCCGCGCCGGCGAAAGCCTCGATCTCGATTGGCGCTTGCTTGCTGATCCCCAGGCGACGCTGGCGATCTACATGGGCAAGGCGGCGGCGCCGGAAGTCGCGGCGCGGCTGATCGAAGCCGGCCTGCCGGCCGATACGCCCGTGGCACTGGTCGAGAACGCCAGCCTCCCCGGGGAGCGGCGATTCTCGACCCGCCTCGACCTGCTCCCGATCGCGGCGCGCAGCGCGCTCGGCGACGGACCCGCGATCATCCTCATCGGACAGGCCGTCGGCAGACTTACCTGGCTGGGGCGGCAGGATTCGAACCTGCGCATGCCGGTACCAAAAACCGGTGCCTTACCGCTTGGCTACGCCCCAGCAGGCGCCGCGCCCCTATAGCGGGCGAGGGCGCGATGGGAAGGCGTCAATGAAGTAGTGAAACGTTAGCCAAAAAGTCGCTTGAACAGGCTGGGCGGCGTCGGTTGCGGCAGGCCTGAGTGACCGAGCAGGTAGCGGCCCAAGATCGCCGCCTGGTTGCGCGTCATCATGATCCGCAGGACGTCCGGTTCGACCAGCTTGGCCGCCTCCGACGATTGCACCGTTTCGATCTTTAGCATCAGGCGGTCGCCCAGTTCCTGATGCGCCCAGCCGACCAATGCGCCGTGACTTTCCATCTACCCTCTCCGAATTGCCGCCACTGTCCCTGAGCCGGGACGGCGAATCAAGCCGGGGCGGGGGAGAAGTTCACACGTCGGCCCGTTTTCGGACGGGCTCGAACAGGCTGCGATCCTCGAGTGCGGCGAAATCGGCGGCCGAATGGCGCTCGGGCATCGCCTGGGTGTTGACCAGCCGCCCGCGGATCGCGCCGGGGCGCGCGTCGATCGCCTTCACCCAGCGGCCGACATGCTCATATTGGTGCAAAGACAGGAACTTGTCGGCGCCATTATAGGCTCCGTGGTAAAGGTTGCCGAGCCAGGTGTACGCGGCGATGTCGGCGATCGTGTAGTCGGCGCCGGCGAGGTATTCGGTCTTGGCCAACTGCTGGTCGGCGACATCGAACAGCCGCTTGGTCTCCATCGCATAGCGGTCGATCGGATAGCGATAGCGTTCGGGCGCATAGACGTAGAAGTGGCCGAAGCCGCCGCCAATGAAGGGCGCGCTGCCCATCTGCCACATCAGCCAGCTCAGCGCTTCGGCCCGCGCCGGGTTGGCCTTGGGCAGCAGGTAATCGAACTTTTCGGCGAGATGGACCAGGATCGCGCCGCTTTCAAACACCCGGAACGGCTGTGGCCCGCTGCGATCAAGCAGCGCCGGAATCTTCGAGTTGGGATTGAGATCGACAAAGCCCGACCAGAACTGGTGCGCGTTGAAAATCTCGATCCGCCAGGCGTCGTATTCCGCTTCGGACCAGCCCTGTTCGAGCAGCTCCTCGAACATGATCGTGACCTTTACCCCGTTGGGCGTGCCGAGCGAATAGAGCTGGAACGGATGTTCGCCCACCGGCAGCTCATGCTCCTCGCGCCCGCCCGCGGTCGGGCGGTTGATGCCGGCAAACTGGCCGCCGTTGGCGGGGTCGACTTCCCAGACTGCGGGCGGGGTGTAGACGTCGGACATGCGCGGCGCTCCTGCTGGCGGTTCCCGGCCGATGTCGGTGGCAATCGCGCCTGTCGCAAGCAAGCGATAGTTTACCGGCGGCACCACGCGGCTATGCTGGCGCGTGGGGAGGGGCAGCGTGCAAAGACCGATCGGCCAGCGGTTCGACGATCCGGATGCCGTGTTCGACTGGCTGCACTCGGTCGTGGTCGGGGTGCCGGTGCTCGACCTTGCCTGCCGTTCGGGCCTTGCCGAACGGCTGCTCACTGGCCCGGCGACGATCGATGCACTGGCCGAAGTCACCGGGTTTGCGCCGGACAAGCTGGCGCGGATCGTGCGCTACATGGCCCGGCACGAGCTGCTGCGGCTGTACGACGACGGCACCGTCACAGCCGTGCCGCACACCGCGACCCTGGTCCGCTGGGCCGGGCTGTGGCAGCAGATGATCAACACCATGCATGCCGGATCGGCGCTGACCGCAGCGCTGCGCGAAGGACGCACGGGCTTCGAGGAACGGTTCGGAGCGCCGGTGTTCGATCACTTCGCCGCGCACCCTGAGCTCGGGGCCAGGTTCGGCGAATTCATGACCTTCATGTCCGACCGGACGATGGATTTCGCGCTCGGCGCGCATCGCTTCGCGCCGTTTGCCGTGGCGGTCGATGTCGGCGGCAGTTCGGGCGCGCTGCTGCAGGCACTGCTCGAGCATTATCCAGGCAGCCGCGGCGTGCTGTTCGATCGGCCCGAAGTCGCGGCGCGCGCGCGGGCGGCGATCGCCGGCAAGCCGCTGGCAGCGCGGATCGAGTGCGTCGGCGGAAGCTTTTTCGAGGCAGTGCCCGCGGGCGACCTCATCCTGCTCAAGCAGATCCTCCACGATTGGGATGACGAGGAGTGCCGCACTATCCTGCGCGCGGTGCGCCGGGCCATCGCGCCGGGCGGCCGGCTCGCGGTGATCGATCACCTGCTGCCCGATAGCGGACCGCCGGGCGAAGCGGATTCGACCGACATCGCGATGATGGTCTGGGCCACCGGGCGCGAACGCATGCTCCGCGAGTTCGAAGCCCTGTTCGAAGCAACCGGTTTCGCGCTCGACCGGGTCACCTCCAACCCGGCTGGGCACAGCGTCATCGAGGCGCTGGCGGTCTGAGCGGAACCCGTTGAACTCGCGGTGCGTTCAGCGCCTCGCATGGCCACCGCCCCGTCTCTCGAATACGTTGACGATCAGGGCCCGGGCATCACCCGCAAGAAAATGAGCCACGGCTGGGCGTATTACACGCCCGCCGGCAAGCGCATCACCGACCGTGACGAGATCGAGCGGCTCAACCGGATCGCTCTGCCGCCGGCCTACACCGATGCCTGGTACTGCCCGAAGAACTGTGGCCATTTGCTCGCCACCGGCATCGATGCCCGCGGGCGCAAACAGTATCGCTACAACCCCGAATTCCGCACGCGGCAGGAGGCGCAAAAGTTCGACCGCACCGCCGAATTCGGTCGCCGCCTGCCCAAGGTGCGCCAGCGCGTCGCCAAGGAACTGGGGCGGCACACGTTGTCACGCGACCGGGTGGTGGCG
>JANOAH010000252.1:0-4998 GCA_031411075.1 Erythrobacteraceae bacterium | reverse complement strand
GCAAGGCCACCACCACCGCGGCCATGAAAGCCATAAACAGGAGCGCGGCAAACCCGGTCCAGATCACCCGCCGCGCGTTGGCATAGCCATAGACCTCGGTCAGCACGTCGCCGATCACATAGCTGACCGGAAAGAACAGCAGCCCCGCACCGAACGGCCACGGCGTGCCGCCCGGCAAAGTGACATAGCTCGGCTTCGACGCCCCGATCAGGTTCGACAGCAACAGGATCGCCACGAACGCCGCCATGACATAGGGGTAATAGCGAAACCGCGCCGCGCCCCCGTCCACTGGCTCGATTTCCCCCATGCCATGAGCCTAGCCCGATTTGCCGCCCGCGCAAACCGCGCTATCTGCAGCCCGCGCGCGCCCGTAGTTCAACTGGATAGAGCACGAGCCTTCTAAGCTTGGAGTTGCAGGTTCGAGTCCTGCCGGGCGCGCCAATTGCTGCTGACGATCGCCGGGTCGGGCATCGCGCGACGCGGTTGACAAGCGAGCCTGTTAACGGCGAAAGTTCGACGGTTCTTGCGGAAAGGGACTGGCATGGCGTTGATCTGCAATGTGACACCCTATGTTTCGGTCGAGGGCGACGGCGTGACCATCAGCGGCGAGACGACGGGGGGCGATGCCGCCACATGCACCAAGGTCGGGTATCGGGGCTCTGACGAAGATTCGGCCGACGAGGCGTCCGCCAATTTCGAGCCCGGACCCGGCCGTTACACGGCTTATGCATCATTTCTCTATGGCGGTTCCACGCAAGAGGCGACCGGCCATGAATTCGTGGTCAGCGCTGCTTCATCTTAACGGTCTGGAGCCAAGTTTCGGATCGAGAATGGGAGGCGAGAACATGTTGCTTGAGCAGCTGGTTCCGGGCGATTTCGAGCCGGAAGTGCGGGCGGACAACGGCGCATCCGCCCCCGCTGAAACGTCCAAATTCTACAATTGCCCGCACTGCGGTTATGAGAACGCCTGCATCCTTTCCGGAACGCACGAGTGGTGCCAGTGCAACAAAGGTCACAGCTGGCAGGGCTATCACGACTAATCCGAAAAGCGCGGGTATCAGGCGTGGTCGTTTGCCGGCTCAGGCGTTGGCCGGCGGCACCGCAAAAGGCATCACCAGCGTCCCGTCGGGTGCGGCCGTGAAGGTGGTCTGGGTCGGATAGGCGAATGCGATGCCGCGTTCCCTGAACACCCGCAGCAGGGCGAAAGCGGCGTCCTGGCAGCCCTGGTGGGCGTGGGCGGGATCGCCGGCGTCGACTTCGAACAGCCAGTCGAACTCGATCGAGCTCGGCGCGAAGGTCTTGAACTGGGCGCGGATGAAGCGGTGGCCGGCCTGCCGGGTTTGGGCTTCCACCAGCCGCGGGATTTCGGCCAGCACCTCCGGGTCGGTGTGATAGACCACGCCGATCACCAGGTGGAAGCGATAGAGCTGGCGGCCGGCGAGGTTGCTGACTTCCTGTGCCAGCAGCTGAGTATTGCCGATGATCCTGAGCTCGCCCGACAAGGCCAGCACGCGGGTCGACTTGAGGCCGATCTGCTGGACCACGCCGGTCACCGGGCCTTCCTTGCCCTGGTAAACAATGGTGTCGCCGACGCGGAACGGCTTGTCGAACAGGATCGAGAGCGCCGCGAACAGGTCGGAAAAGATGCCCTGCGCGGCAAGGCCGATGGCGATGCCGCCGATGCCGAGGCCCGCGACCAGGCCGGTGACATTGGCGCCGAGGTTGTCGAGGATCACCACCGCGGCAATCGCAAACACCGCCACGCTCACGAGCAGGCGGATGATGCCCATCGCGCTCGCCAGCCGCCCGGGCTGGCCGTCCGGGTCGCCGGTGCGCAGCGCGATCAGGCCCAGGATCAGCTGCCGCGCCCACAGCGCCACCTGCAGCACCGCGGCGATGATGAACAGGAAGTCGATGGTCTTGGCGACGTCGGCCGGCGGATGCAGATAGCCTTCGACCAGCCGCACCGCGACCATGACCAGGAACCACAGCCGGGTGCGCCGCACCACGTCGAGGAACACGCCGGCGAACGGATGCTGCGGGCCGAGCCGCTTGCACGCGCGCAGTGCCAGCGCGCGGGCGGCGTAGAGCAGCGCGACGATGCCCGCGGCGATCGCCGCCGCGATCGCGATCTCGCTCCAATTCTGCGCGGCCCAGGCGAGGACCGGCGGTTGGCTTGCCCGCATCAGCCGTTGGCGCCCTTCAGCCGCGCGGTTTCGGCGGCGGTCGATTGCGGGCCGGTGTTGCGCTTGTTGAGCCCGCCTTCGCGCGGGGTGCGGTCGAACGGATCGGGGTCCTGCTCGCGCTGCTGGAGGCCGAAGATCGGCGACAGCCCGGGATGGCGGCCGAGCGCGCCGTAAAGGTCGAAGCCGCCCTCGATCCAGTCGCGCAGCGGATCGTCGTCGGCCAGCGCCGGCAGGTCGGCCACCGAGGCGAGGAACAGGAACACCGCCAGCATGCGATAATCCACGTAATTCGGGCTCTCGCCTCCGAACCAGGCGTGTTCGCGCAGCGTCGAGCGCATCAGGTCGAGCTTGGGCGAGATCTGCGGCAGCCGGTCCTCGCGGCCGACGATGATGTCCTCGAGCTTCTGGCCGAACATCCGCTCGCGCGATTCGGTGACGTATTCGTGATCCTGCGGCAGCGAGCGGTCGCGGTAGCTCTTGAGGTAACAGGTCATCCACGGGCCGATCGCGGTGGACCACAGCCATTGTTCGAGCATCTGCCCGCAGACCTTGACGCTGGGGTCGCCGATCAGCGTCGGCCGGTCGGGGTACTTGTCGTCGAGATATTCGGCGATCAGCCACGAATCGAGCACCCAGTGGCCATCGTCGACGATCGCCGGGAGCCGCTCGGACTTGCCGCCGGTGCGTTCGGGAATGCCGGTGAAGCCGCCGGGCACCACCTCGATCTCGAAACCCTTGTGGGCGAGCGCATACTTGGTCGCCCACACGAACGGGCTGATCGTCGCCCCGCTGGCCAGCTGCAGGTCGTAGAGGGTGATGGTGTTGTCCTTGGCCATCGCGGCGCTCCTGCTCGTTTGTCTTCGCTTCACTAGGCGAGGCGGCGACAGCGCGCCAGCGGGCCCGTGGCTGTCGGGATTCTTGACAGCCTTAACCAAGGTTACCGGGCTGGAAACCATCGTCTGGCGCACAAATCCGCGGTTGCTCGCAACTGGCACGGCTCGTGCAAAGGTAGGGATACCCAACCAAGTCTTCGAACAGAGGCGGGGCCGATCCCAAACCCCCCAAGTCTCCCGGCCCCGCCTCCCCGAAGATTGGTTCTCCCCCACCACCCCGTCGCCACTGTGCAGGCAGGGGGCCATCTGCCGTCGCGCTCAGGGATGCCGTGGGTGGCCGGGCACGAACGTTACCTAGGCCCCTGCCTTCGCAGGGGCGACGGATCGGGGTAGGACAGGGCGTGGTGCGCAAATCGTCCTTTCCGGCCGTCGTCGCGCCCAGCACGCGGGTGTTGATCCTCGGCAGCCTGCCGGGCGACGCCTCGCTGGCGGCTAGCCGGTATTACGCCCACCCGCGCAACCGCTTCTGGGAGCTGATCGGCGGTGTGATCGGTGTGCCGGTCGAAACGCTTGCCTACGAGGCGCGGCTGGCGGCCTTGCTTGCGGCTGGCATCGGCCTGTGGGACGTGGTCGCCTCGGCCGAGCGGCGCGGCAGCCTCGATGCGGCGATCCGCGCTGCCGAGGCCAACCCGCTGGCCGATCTCGCCGCCTCGCTGCCCGATCTGCGAGCTATCGCCTTCAACGGCGCCGCCGCCGCGCGCCTCGGGACGCCGCTTCTCGCCGGCAGCGGGCTAACGCTAGTGCCGCTGCCGTCGTCGAGCCCCGCGCACGCCGCGATGCCGCTGGCCGAAAAGGCCAGGCTGTGGGCGGCGTTGACCGAATTTCTCGGCTGACTCTTGCCTCAACCGGCCTCGCGCCCCATTGAACCGCTATGACAAAGCGAAGCAAAGTCGGAACCGCCGCTGTTGCGGGCGCCGCCATCGGTTCGGCCGCGATCGCCGCCGCGATGCTCTATGCCAATCACCGCAAGGACCGCAAAAAGAAGGCCGAAGCGCCGCCGGTCACCCCGAGCGGCGAGCCACCGGAAACCGACTGATGGAGCCGGTCAGCCAGGTCGAGGGCCGGGCGATCCCGTTCGGCCGCAAGAACGTCGATACCGACGTGATCATCCCGGCCCGTTGGCTCAAGACCGTGACCCGCGAAGGGCTCGGCCGCGGCGCGTTCGAGACCGTGCGGGCGGAAGCGGACAGTGTGTTCGACCAGCCCGAATACGCCGGCGCGCCGATCCTCATCGCTGGCGACAACTTCGGCTGTGGATCGAGCCGCGAACATGCCGCCTGGGCGCTGCTCGACATGGGCATCAAGGCGGTGATCGCGCCGAGCTTTTCGGACATCTTTTCGGGCAACGCGTTCAAGAACGGCATCCTCACCGTGGCGCTGCCGCAAGACCAGGTCGACCGCTTGCTCGAAGTGGCGGAAACCGATCCGATCGCGATCGACCTCGACCACCAGACCGTGACCACGCCGTTCCAGGACCGTTTCAGCTTCGAGATTGACATGTTTCGCAAGCATTGCCTGACCGGCGGGCTCGACGAAGTGGCGATTACGCTCGCCAGCGCGGACGCTATCGCCGCCTATGAAACGCGCCTTGCGGCCGACAAGCCCTGGCTGGCGCGCGGAACCGGGGTTGCCGCCTGACACACCGCGCGGCTATCGCGGACCAAACCGATCGAGGACGATGACGATGACCGATTTCAAGGACCGGCAGAAGGGCGAGGAACGCAAGTTCGCGATGGACGCCGAGACGGCGTTCCGCGTCGCGGCGCGGCGCAACCGGTTGTTTGGGCGCTGGGCGGCCGAGCAGATGGGCCTCGGCCCGGAAGAAACCGAATCCTATGTCCGCACCGTGATCCAGGCCGATTTCGAGGAAGCGGGCGACGAGGACGTGATCCGCAAGGTTTCGGGCGACCTGATCGCCG
>JANOAH010000251.1:0-3170 GCA_031411075.1 Erythrobacteraceae bacterium | reverse complement strand
CGAGGCCCTTCATGAACCGCTCTTCGGCGTCGACCACCACCAGCGGGATATTGTAGTGATCGCGGAACAGGCTTTCGACCTGTTCGCGTTCATTGAGCCGCAACAGGCCGTGATCGACGAACACACAGGTCAGCTGGCTGCCGATCGCCTCGTGGATCAGGATCGCCGCGACCGAGCTGTCGACCCCGCCCGAAAGCCCGCAGATTACCTTGCCCGAGCCGACCTGTTCGCGGATTTCGCGCACCTTGGTTTCGCGGTAGGCGGCCATGGTCCAGTCGCCGGCGAGCCCGCAGACCTTGTGCACGAAATTGGCGATCAGTTTCGCCCCGTCGGGAGTGTGCACCACCTCGGGGTGGAACTGGGTACCATAGTAGCCGCGCTCGTCGTCGGCGATGACCGCGAACGGCGCCCCCTCGCTGGTGGCGACAATGCGGAAACCGGGGGCGAATTCGGTCACCTTGTCGCCGTGGCTCATCCACACCTGGTGGCGGCTGCCGGTCTCCCACAGACCGTCGAACAGCCGGCAATCCTCGGTGATGTCGACGAAGGCACGGCCAAATTCGCCGCTGTCGCCGGGCTCGACGCGCCCGCCGAGTTGCTGGCTCATTGTCTGCTGGCCGTAGCATATGCCCATAATCGGCACGCCGCTGTCGAACAGCACTTGCGGCGCGCGGGGGCTGCCTGCGTCTGTTACGGAGGCGGGGCCGCCCGAAAGGATCAGGCCCTTGGGCTGCATCCGGGCGAAGGCCGCCTCGGCGCCGCTGAACGGCGCGATCTCGCTGTAGACGCCGGCTTCGCGCACACGCCGGGCGATCAATTGGGTGACCTGGCTGCCGAAGTCAACGATGAGGATGGAATTGCCTGGTTGAATATGGGGCTGGATGCTCATGGCCGGGCACTAGGGCGGCGGCTCGCGGCTGTCCAGATGGCGGAGCGCGCGCGGAAACGACACGGCCTTCGCGACACAAAATTTCACACCCTGTTTACTATTGCGGTTTATGCAACATCTGTTGCAGCCTTCGCACGGGCATTTTTTAGCAATTTGGTTATGTTGCATGTGCGAAGGGGAAATCGCACCAACACAACCAGGAGGCAAGAATATGACCAGCTTTTTGCACAATGCCCTCGGCCTCGCCGTGGCACTCGGCACTGGCGGTTTGATGTTCGCAGTCGCGTTCGTCTAAGCATGTCGGAAAAATCGGATAGGCCCCGCGTCTGAGACTGCACGCGCAGCCAATTCAGGCCGGGGCCGCTTCGCTACCCACCCCGCCGCGCCCGGAAACAGGCGGCAATCCTGTGGATGGATGCGGACATTGCGGGTTCCTTAAGCGCCCTCGAATGCCTATATGCTGGTCATGACCAGCGAGACCGAAAACACCGCCCCAAATCCCCCGGCCAACCTGCCCAACGCCAACGCCTATGGCGCGGACCAGATCAAGGTGCTCAAGGGCCTCGACGCGGTGCGCAAGCGGCCCGGCATGTATATCGGCGATACCGACGACGGCTCGGGCCTGCACCACATGGTGTTCGAGGTGTCGGACAACGCCATCGATGAGGCGCTGGCCGGGCATTGCGACCTGGTGCTGATCGAGCTCAACCCGGACGGTTCGGTTTCGGTCGAGGACAATGGCCGCGGCATCCCGACCGGTATTCACGCCGAGGAAGGCGTCTCCGCCGCAGAAGTGATCATGACCCAGCTGCACGCCGGCGGCAAGTTCGAGAACACCAGCGACGATAACGCCTACAAGGTCTCCGGCGGGCTCCACGGCGTCGGCGTCTCGGTGGTCAATGCCCTGTCCGAATGGCTGGAGCTGACAATCTGGCGCGACGGCGAAGAGCATTGGATGAAATTTGCCTATGGCGACGCGGTCGCCCCGCTGGTGGTTAAAGGGCCTGCGCCGGCCGATGGCAAGGGCGGCACCAAGAAAGGCACGCGCGTCACCTTCCTCGCCTCGACCGACACGTTCAAGAATGTGCTGGAGTTCGATTTCGAAAAGTTGGAACACCGTTACCGCGAACTCGCCTTCCTCAATTCGGGCGTTCACATCAAGCTGCGCGATCTGCGCCATGCCGACATTGCCGAGCATGATCTTTTCTATGAAGGCGGCATCGGCGCCTTCGTAACCTATCTCGACCGCAACAAAACGCCGCTGCTGCCCGAGCCGGTGGCGATCAGTTCCGAGCGCGACGGGATCGGGATCGAGGTCGCGCTCGAATGGAACGATTCGTACTACGAAAACGTCCTGTGCTTCACCAACAACATCCCCCAGCGCGACGGCGGCACGCACCTCGCCGCGTTCCGCGCCGCGCTGACCCGCACGCTCAACACTTACGCGGAAAAGTCGGGGCTGATGAAGAAGGAGAAGGTCAGCCTCACCGGGGATGACATGCGCGAAGGACTGACCGCGATCGTCTCGGTCAAGCTGCCGGATCCCAAGTTCTCGTCGCAGACCAAGGACAAGCTGGTTTCATCCGAAGTCCGCCAGCCGCTGGAAAGCCTGATGGCCGACCGGATGAGCGACTGGCTCGAGGAGAACCCCGCACACGCCAAGGCGGTGATCGGCAAGATCATCGACGCCGCCGCCGCGCGCGAGGCGGCCAAGAAGGCGCGCGAGCTGACCCGGCGCAAGGGCGCAATGGACATCGCGAGCCTGCCCGGCAAACTCGCCGACTGCCAGGAACGCGATCCCGCCAAGTCCGAGCTGTTCCTCGTCGAGGGCGACAGCGCGGGCGGCTCGGCCAAGCAGGGACGCGACCGGCACTATCAGGCGATCCTCCCGCTCAAGGGGAAGATCCTCAACGTCGAGCGGGCGCGGTTCGACCGGATTATTTCGTCGAAGGAGGTCGGCACGCTGATCCAGGCGATGGGCACCGGCATCCGCGACGAGTTCAGCCTCGAAAAGCTGCGCTACCACAAGATCATCATCATGACCGATGCCGACGTCGACGGCGCGCACATCCGCACGCTGCTGCTGACGTTCTTCCATCGCCAGATGCCCGACATCATCCGCGGCGGGCACCTCTACATTGCCCAGCCGCCGCTGTTCAAAGTCGCCAAGGGGCGCAGCGAGGTCTACCTCAAGGATGCCGCCGCGCTCGATCGTTATCTGGTCGAGGCCGGGCTGGCGGGTAGGGTACTGGAAAGCGCGGGCGGCGCGCGCGGCGGCAGC
>JANOAH010000250.1:0-8992 GCA_031411075.1 Erythrobacteraceae bacterium | reverse complement strand
CAACGCCGGACGCGGTTCGGTGTTCACGTATGGCGGGATCATCGAGCTGGACGCCTCGGTGATGGACGGGGCCGGGCGCAGAGCCGGGGCGGCGGCGGGACTGCGCCGGGTCAGGAACCCGGTGCGGCTGGCGCGCGCGGTGATGGAGCATAGCCCGCACGTGTTCCTCGCCGGCGCCGGGGCGGAAGAGTTCGCGCGCGAGCAAGGCGCCGAGCTGGTCGATCCGGACTGGTTCGCCACGCCAGAACGCTGGCGCCAGTTTGAGGAATTCAAGGCCCGCCGCCACGGCTGGTTCGATACCGACTTGAAGTACGGCACTGTCGGCGCGGTGGCGCGCGATGCCGCCGGCCATGTCGCCGCCGCCACCTCGACCGGGGGACTAACCGGCAAGCGTTGGGGCCGGATCGGCGATTCGCCAGTGATCGGCGCGGGGACTTATGCCGACGATCGGAGCTGCGCGGTCAGCGCCACCGGGGCGGGCGAATTTTTCCTCCGCGCCGGGGTGGCGCACGAAATCGGCGCACGGATGCGGCTGCTGGGCGAAAGCGCGCAGGCGGCAGCCGACGCGGTGATCGCCGAAGTCGGCGCGCTGGGCGGCGATGGCGGGGTGATCGTCGCCGCGGCGGACGGCAGCACCGCGTTCTCGTTCAACACGCCGGGCATGTACCGCGCCCGCGCCGACAGCGGCGGCGGGCGCGAAGTGGCGATCTTCGCCGAGCTATGAGCGGGCGGACCCTCGCGCTGGCGCTGGCGCCGCTTGGCTTGCTGGCGGCCGTGCCGGCGCAGGCCGACGAAGCGACCTGGGCCACCGCCAGCGATGTCGCGGTCGGCGGGCTGATCGTGTGGTCGGTCGGCGTGCCGCTGCTGCATGGCGACGAGCAGGGCGCGCTGCAGGCCGGCATTTCGATCGCCGCGGCGCAGGGTGTGGCGCAGCTGCTCAAGCACACCGTGCGCGAACGGCGGCCCGACGGCAGCGACGACCGTAGCTTCCCCTCGGGCCACACCGCCACCGCCTTCGCCGCGGCGTCGAGCATCATGGCGCGGCGCGGGCCGGGCGAAGGAGTGCCGGCGCTGGCGCTGGCGGGGTTCACCGGCCTCGCCCGGGTCGAAGCGCGCAAGCATTACTGGCACGATGTCGCCGCCGGCGCGGCGATCGGCGGGCTTTCGGGCGCGCTGCTCACCCATACCTGGCCGCACCGGCGCATGACGCTCGCCGCCAGCGGCGATACCCATGGCGCGGTGGTCAGCTTCGGGGCGAGCTTCTAGCCGAACTTGTCCTTCTTGCGCTTGCCGAAGCGCAGATCGCCTTCAAGCCGGGCGCGCAGCGCGGCATAGAACGCTTCGAGGAACGCGCGGTCGTCGACCCCGCCGCCCGCCTGCCAGCCGATCTTGCGGCAGATCGCCTCGAGCACTTCGCGCATCGCCGCCGGATTATCCTGGCGCAGCACGATCTCGAGCACCTGCAGCTCGTGCTCGCCATAGATCGATAGCTCGGCCTCGCCGAAGCGGTACTTACGTTGCGGTTCTTCGGTCAGCGACAGCGCGTGGGGCAAGGTCCTCCGCTCGGCCTCGACCACCCAGGTCCCGGCGACCAGATCGCCGGCGCGCAGGTTGTCGCGGTTGAAGCACGGGAACAGCACGAAAATGCCGATCCAAACCATTGCCGCGACGCCCATCAGCCCCATGCTCGATCCGTCGACGATGATGAAGATCGCCGGCACGAACACTTCGACATCGCGCATCAGGTTGCGCGCGATCACCGCTTCGGCGGTCAGCCGGCCGGTGCCGCCCCGGGCGGTCGGCCGCGCCGCGACCCGGATGCCGAGCGCGCGCTTGCCCGGCGTAGCCCCGCGCGGGCCGAGCTCGAAATATAGAAAATAGCCGAACCGCGAGAAGAACAGCAGCAAGAGGAGCAGAATGATCAGCACTTCGCCCGCCGCGCCGAGGTTGGCGGCGGCCGAGGTGAGGAAGCCGAGCCCCATCAGCGCAAGCACGATCCCGAGCACGATGAACCCGAACACGATCGTGGCGAGGTCGAGCAGCAGGGCCCCGGCGCGCGCGCCGCGGCTGGCGAGCGTGAGCGGCAGCGCCAGCCCCTCAGGGGTGATCAACTCGCGGCTGAGAAGGGCCTTGCGGGTGCGTTCGGCGGCGGCGGCGATGGCGGTCATCAGGCGGCCTTGGGCGATGCGAGGTTAAGCCGCCGTCCGGCGAGCAGGAAATAGGTCAGCCAGCCCAGCGCCATGACGCCGCCGATTGCGCCGCGCGCGGCAGTGCTGTGGACCAGTTGGCGCGCAAAGCCCTCGAGCAGCCCGGCCACCGCCAGCATGATCACCGCGCCGACCATCACTTGCGCGGCGCGGCGTCCGGCGGTGCTGGCCGCGGTCAGCACCGAACGCTGGCCCGGAAAGGCCATCGCCCGGCCGATATGCAGCCCCGCCGCGCCGCCGAGCAGGATCGCGGAGAGTTCGGTGGTGCCGTGGATCGACAGCCAGGCGGCGAAATCCCAGCCGAGTCCAGCCTGGGCAAAGACCCACAGCATCGCCCCGAAGATCGCCATCTGATAGAGCAGCAGCAACAGCGTCGGCACGCCGAAGGCAAACCCCAGGCCGAACGCCATGATCGTCACGCCGGTGTTGTGCGAAAACAGGTAAGTGGCGAACGCGGACAGGCCCTGGCCGTCCTCCTGCCCGACCAGCGTTTCCTGCAGCGCCGCGCGGCTGGCACCCGGATGGCGGCCCTGCGCCGCGTCGGCCGGAACCAGGGCATAGTACCAGTCACGGTCGCGCGCGACGATCAGCCAGCCGGCCAGCGCGCCCATGACCATCACCGCCAGCGCCACGCAGACGTCGAACCACAGCGCGCGCACCGCCACGCTCCATTCGCCACCGAGGAAGCGTTTGAGCCAGGTGAGGAGCGAGGTGCGCGGGCCATAGACCTGGAACCAGGCGCGCCGCACCAGCTGCTCGAGGAACGCCAGCGTCCCGGCGTCGAGCGAGGTCTCGCGCGCCACCGCCAGGCTCGAGGCGGCCTGGCGATAGAGCACCGGCAGCGCCAGCAGGTCCTCGTCCGAGATCCGCCGCGGCCGGTTTTTCTCGAGCGCCAGCACGATTCCCTCGAGCCGCCGCCAATCGGTCTCGCGCGCCAGCCGGAACCGGTCCGAACGCAGGCTTGCCGCCTCAATATCGGGCGGCGGGGCAAGCGGGGTCTTTTTGAACAGCGCGAGAGCCATCACCCGATCGCCTCGGCGCGCTTGGTTGCGAGGTAGCGGTCGATCAGTCGGTAACCGACCTCGCGCCACGGCGCCTCGATCACATCGACGCCCAGGTGCCGCAGCCGCTGCAGCACCAGCTGGCGTTGCCGCGCCAGCGTATCGGCGGCCACCGCGCTGGCGAGATCGCGCAAACGCGTCGGTTCCGCGCCGACGATGGTGTCGAGTTCGTCGTCGGCTAGAATGGCGAAAATCACCAGGTGATGGCGCACCAGCCGCTCGACGCTCTCGATCATCAGCTCGGCCGAGGTCGGATCGGCGAAATCGGAAAACAGCACGATCAGCGAGCGGCGCTTGAGCCGTGCGGCGAGCGTCGCCAGCGCCAGCGTGAAATTGGGCTCCCGCGCGCGATAATCAAACCCGGCGGCGGCCTGCTGCAGCCGCGGGAAATGGCGCGGATCGAGCGCGAACGGGGTCAGCTGCTCGGGCCGGTCGGCAAAGCCGAACAGCGCCACCCGGTCGCCGCCCTTGAGCGCGACATAGGCGGCGGTCAGCGCGGCGGTCACCGCGCGATCGATCCGCGGCAACCCCTCGACCGGCTCGCACATCGCCTGGCCGCAATCGATCGCGAACACGATCTGGTTGTCGCCCTCGGCCTCGTTTTCGCGGGCATAGAGCCGCGAGTGGCGGGCGCTCGATTTCCATTCGATCCGGCGCCGGTCCATGCCCGGCTGGTATTCGCTCAACGCCTCGAACTGGGTCCCTTCGCCACGGATCCGCCGCGCGATCAGGCCGAACTGGGCATCGCGCAGGAACGCCTGCAGCGCCGGCGAGCGGACCGGCGAAAGGTCCGGCCAGATGCGGATAGGGCGAGCAAGCGCGAGGCTGGTCTGGCTGTGCGCCAGGCCGAGCGGCCCCGGCCAGCGCAACCACAGCGTGTCGAGCGATGCGGTGCCGCGACGCGTGGCGACGATCTCGGTCGCGCCGGCCCAGATGTCGGGCACCGGCCCCGGCGCCAGCGCAAAGCGAGCCGCGCCGCCGGCGCCGAGCCGCGGATCGTGCCCGAGCGCGGCTAGCGGCGCGCCGCCGCCGCTACGCCCGGCGAACTCGACGTGGACCGATACCTGCGCCGGCTGGCCCACCTCGATGTCGGCCGGGGCGTGGACCTTGAGATCGAGCAGCCGCGCGGCCAGCAGTGCGTCGATCCCGGCCAGCACCAGCACCGCCAGCGCAGCGAGCGGCACCGCCAGCCAGGCTCCCGGCGCCAGCGCCGCCACCAGCACCGCCAGCGGCGCCAGCGCGGCCAGCAAGCCCAGCGTGCGCGCCGAGGGGACGAGGGGGGCGGGGATCAAACGCGCGCCCTCACTTCGGCGCCTCGGTCTGCTCGATCAGCCCCGCCACCAGCGCCTCCACCGGCCGGCCTTCGATTTCGGCCGCGGGGGAGAGCAACAGGCGGTGGCGCAGGCAGGCGGTGGCGAGCGCCTTGACGTCGTCGGGCAGCACATAGTCGCGGCCCTGCAGCGCGGCGCGGGCGCGACCGGCGTTGGCCAGGAGCACCGCGGCGCGCGGGGAGGCGCCGCTGGCGATGTCGCGGCTGTCGCGCGTCGCGCGCACCAGCGCGACGGTATAGGCGATCACCTCGTCGGCCAGCGTCACGCCCTTGACCGCCTCCTGCGCCGCCTGCACCGACGCGGCATCGGCCACGGTGGCGATGTCGAACTGCGCCGGGCGCGGTGGGCCGCTGCGTTCGCCGAACCGCTTGACGATCGCCGCTTCTTCCTCCGCGCTGGGGTAGGGGACCAGGAGCTTGAACAGGAACCGGTCGAGCTGCGCTTCGGGCAGCGGATAAACGCCCTGGCTTTCGATCGGGTTCTGCGTGGCGACGACCATGAACCGGTCGCTCAGCGCATGGGTCGCGCCGTCGAGGGTGACGCGGCGTTCCTGCATCGCTTCGAGCAGCGCGGCCTGGGTCTTGGGCGGGGTGCGGTTGATCTCGTCAGCCAGCAGCAGCTCGCGAAAGATCGGCCCGCGGGTCAGCGTGAACTGGCTGGACTGGAAGTTGAACAGGTTCGACCCCAGGATATCGCCGGGGAGCAGGTCGGGCGTGAACTGGATGCGCCCGAATTCGAGCCCGCACGCCGCCGCGAAGCACTGGGCGAGGAAGGTCTTGGCAGTACCCGGCGGGCCTTCGAGCAACACGTGGCCTTGTGCGATCAGCGCGACGAGCAGGTGGTCGACGGTCTCGTCCTGGCCGACGATCGCCTTGGCGATCTCGGCGCGGATCGCGTCGGCCAGTGCGCGGGTCTGGTCCAGGGTCATGGTCATCGCGGCACTGTCCTTTCGAGGGTCTTGAGCGCGCCGGCGGCGCGCAGCAGTTCGGCGGGTTTGCGGGCGCGGCGCAGCGTCTCGGCGCGCGCCGAGTAATCGTCGGCGAGGCCGCGTTCGGCCAGCGCGCGGGCGATGGCGGCGTCGCGCGCCTCGGGATCGGCGTCGCGAATGCCGAGCAGCGCGGCGAGGCGCGCGGCGACGAGCGCGGCATAAGGCGGGCCGAGCAGGTGCACCCGCCGCGCGCGTTCGACCAGCGCGGCACTGTTTTCAGCGAGCTGGCGCTTGCCCATGGCGAGCGCCGGCGCTTCGACCAGCGGCGGGCCGAACCGCCTCAGGCCGCGCCAGGCAATGACCAGCGCGGCGAGCAGCAGGCACAGCGTGGCGGCGAGGAACGGCGGGCGAAACGCCAGCGTCAGCAGGTTGTCGGCCTGGCCGAGCCCGGCGATCGACAGGTCGAAGACGATCGGGATGTCCTGGCCTTCGAGCGCGGCTTCGACCAGCGCCACCGCCAGTTCGGCGCGGCGCCGGTCGGCGAGGCCGTAATTGTTGAGCAGGTCCGGCTCGGCCACCATCACCACCGCCCAGCGATCGGGATCGTCGCTGTCGGGGCTCGGCGCACTCGCCGCCTCGGCCAAGACCGGATAAGTGCCGCCATCCTGGACGAACCCGGCGAGTGGGCGGCCGCGATCGTCGCGCACCAGCGGCACCAGGTTTTCGGCCTTGAGCGTGACCAGTGTCTTGGCATCGGGCAGCGCGCCGCTGCGGCCCATCCCCCGCCAGCCGCGCGCCCAGGCCGGGGCGATCGCGCCGCCCTGCAGCACGTCGAGCTTGGCGGCCCATTCGGGGGGCAGCGCGCCGCCCAGCGCGACCCAGCCGCGCGGCACGTCCGCGTCGGTCGCCTGATCGGCGGGGACGGCGAACCACTTGGGCAGGATCACCAGGGTCGACCCGGTATAGCGGCGTCCTGAAATCACCCCGTCCAATTCTTCGACATCGGCGCCGTGTTGCGGGGTGACGATCAGCAGCCCTTCGGTGTCGAGTTCGGCTGCGCTGCGTGACAACGATACCTCGTGTCCGCGCGCTTCGAGCAACCGCACCAGCCCGGCAAACCCGTTGAGCCCGTTGGCCGCGGCGTGGGCGCCGCCGTTGCGGTCGGTGTTGCCGGTCCACCCGGCCCCGATCGCGTAGAGCAGGAGCAGGAACGCCGCCGCGCCTACGCCGAGGACGGCGAGCAGCGCGCGGGTTGAAAACGGCGAGGCGGCGGCGCCGCTCATGCCGCCGGGACCGCCAGCGCAAAATCGGCATAAGCGGCGCGCGCGGTGCGCCAATCGTCGGCATCGAGCCGGCGCAACGCGAACAGGCTGCGTTCGACCAATCCGGCGATCGCGCCGAACGCGGCGCGCGCCGCTTCGGACAAGACCGGCAGTGCGGCGATCTCGCGCGCGGTGGTGGACGGATCGAGCAGGCCCGGCCGCGCCGCGGCGATCTGCCCGACGCTGCGCTTGAGCAGCAGGTGCGCGGCCTCGTCGAAGCGGCCTTCGCCGGCGAGCCGATCGGCCTCTTCGAGCAGCGCCAGCGCGTCGCCGGCCTCGAGGGCCCATCGCGCTTCGGCCTCGGCCGGGCGGCGGCGGGCGGCGGCCGCGGCTGCATAGCGCCAGACGATCAGGCCGACGAGCACCGCGGCGATCGCGCCCAACCCCCACAGCAGCACCGGCAGCGAGAACCCGAGCGCCTCGCCGATCGCGCCGAACAGCCGCGCGATCGGCCGGAACAGCCAGCCGAGGAATTCGGTGAACTCCTTCCACCAGCCGGGCAGTTCAGGTGGTTTGGGCAGCGGCACGGGTTCGAACTGGATCTCGCCATCCCCGCGCACGGCCCGCCAGTCGCGCAAAAACGCGTCGGCATCGGCGGCGCTGGCGCTATCCCCTGTGGCTTTCGTCACTCGCCGGTGGTGGCATGGCCCGCGGGGCCACGCAAGCTAGCCCCGCTGGCGCGCCTGCCGATAACTGCCGAGCACGCGCAGTTCCTTGCAATGGAACGCCAATTCCTCGAACGCGCGGTCGACCGCCGGATCGCCCGGCGCCCCCACGATGTCGGCGAAGAACATCGTGGCCGAAAAGCTGGCGCCGTGCTGGTAGCTTTCGAGCTTGGTCATGTTGACGCCGTTGGTGGCGAACCCGCCCATCGCCTTGTAAAGCGCGGCGGGGATGTTCTTCACCTCAAACACGAAGGTGGTCATGGTCGCACCGCCCAGCGTCGCCGGATCGAGCGGTTCGCGTGCCAGCACCACGAAGCGGGTCATGTTGTCGGGTGCGTCCTCAACGTTTTGGGCGATCACCTGCAGTCCGTAAAGTTCGGCAGCAATGATCGGTGCAATCGCGCAGGCGGTGGGATCGCCCTGCTCGGCCACAAAGGCGGCAGCCCCGGCGGTATCGGCATAAGCCAAGGGCACAATCCCGCGCTCCCGCAGGAAATGCCGCGACTGGCCGAGCGCCTGGGGGTGCGAATAGGCGGCAGTGAACGGGCCGTCGGACAGCGCCATCAAGGCATGGCTGATCGGCATGAAATGTTCACCGACGATGCTCAGCCCGCTTTCGGGCAGCAGGAAGTGGATGTCCGCCACCCGCCCGTGCTGAGAATTCTCGATCGGGATGATCGCGCGATCGGCCTTGCCTGTCGCCACCGCTTCAAGTGCGTCCTCGAAGCTGAAGCACGGCAGCGGCAGGCAATCGGGCGCGAATTCGCAGGCGGCGCGGTGGCCGTTGGCGCCGGGCGCGCCCTGAAAGGCGATTGCCTCGGCCGGGTTGCGCGCGGCCTGCTTGGCCATGCGCTCGACCAGCGCGGCGGCGGCGAGAGGGTAGCTGTGCACAGCGCGGCGCTTAGTGGCCGCGAGCCCTTTGCGGCAAGGCCAATCGCACTTGCGCGCGGCATTTGGCCTGACTAGAGCAGCGCCCAGAACGCTGACGGGGCACCCCTACCGATGGACGACAGGTTCAATACGATCGCCGGCTGGACCTTGTTCGGCGGTATCGTCGCGCTCGGGTTCGCCAGCGTCAGCCGCCACTATTTCGAGGCGGACAAGGGCCACCGGCCGGACAAGATGGGCTACGCCATCGAAGGCGTGGTGGTCGAGGGCGAGGAAGGCGCGGCGGCCGTGCCGCTGCCCAACCTGCTCGCCGCCGCCGATCCGGCCAAGGGCGAGGCGACGTTCGCCAAGTGCAAGGCCTGCCACACCGTCGATCAGGGCGGCGCCAACGGCATCGGACCCAACCTTTACGGGATCATGGGCAAGCCGATCGGCAAGCATGCCGCCGGGTTCGCCTATTCGGGCGACCTCGCGGGCAAGGGCGGCAACTGGGACTTCGCCAACATGGATGCCTGGCTGGCCAGCCCCAAGAAGTTCGCCAGCGGCACCAAGATGAGCTTCGCCGGGCTGGGCAAGCCCGAGGACCGCGC
>JANOAH010000249.1:0-2264 GCA_031411075.1 Erythrobacteraceae bacterium | reverse complement strand
ACCGCGCTTTCTGAGAACAGCACACCGTTGTTGGCGAGGATCGCCACCGGCTGGCCCCAGATGTGGGCGAAGCCGCAAACCAGTGTGCTGCCGTAGAGCGCCTTGAATTCATGGAACTCGCTGCCGTCGACCAGCCGGGCGATGACTTCGTGGACGTCGTACGGCGCGCGCACATCCTCGGGGACGATGGCGTAGAGTTCCTCGGCGCCGAACTTTGGCGGGCGCGGTTCACGTAAATCGGGGACAGTCCCCGATTTCCCGAGGTGGCTGACGATGTCCTTGAGGATGGTCAGCGCGTGCTCGTCGTTTTCGGCGAGGTGATCGACGACGCCCGATTTTTTGGCATGCAAGTCGCCTCCGCCGAGGTCCTCGGCCGAAATCTCCTCGCCCGTCGCCGCCTTCACCAGCGGCGGGCCGGCGAGGAAGATCGTGCCCTGGCCGCGCACGATCACGCTCTCGTCGCTCATCGCCGGCACGTACGCGCCGCCGGCGGTGCAGCTGCCCATCACGCAGGCGATCTGCGGGATCTGCAGCGACGACATCTGCGCCTGGTTGTAGAAGATCCGCCCGAAGTGTTCCTTGTCCGGAAACACCTCGGCCTGGTGCGGCAAGTTGGCGCCGCCGCTGTCGACCAGATAGAGGCACGGCAAGCGATTTTGCTGGGCGATTTCCTGCGCCCGCAGGTGCTTCTTGACCGTCAGTGGATAGTACGTGCCGCCCTTCACCGTGGCGTCGTTGCACACGATCATGCACTGCCGGCCCGAGACCCGGCCGACGCCTGCGATCATCCCCGCGCCCGGCACCTCGTCGTCGTAGAGCCCGTTCGCCACCAGCTGCCCGATCTCGAGAAACGGCGAGCCGGGATCGAGCAATCGCTCGACCCGCTCGCGCGGCAGCAGCTTGCCGCGCGCCGTGTGCCGCTCGCGCGATCCTGCCGACCCGCCGAGCGCGGCGATTGCCACCTTGGCGCGCAATTGCTCGGCCAGCTCTCGGTTATGCGCCGCGCGCGCGCGCGCTTCGGGGCTGTCGAGATCGAGCTTGCTGTCGAGTACGGGGGCGCTCACGCGGCGCGGTCCTTTTCAGGGTGGTTTCGGCTGCGACTAGCCGCCCCGCGCGCAAAGGCCAAGCCGCGTGGCGACTAGCCCCGCTCGCCCGGCGGTGCCGACCGCGCCCCGTCCAAGTGCTCGCCGAAGAACGGCAGCACCACTTCGTCGAAGCGCTGGCCGATCTTGTCGGTGTGGGTGCCGTCGTAAGTCTCGAACCGGTGCGCCACGCCATAACGGTCGAGCTCTTCGTGGATCAGCGTGTCGTCGCGAATGAGGCCGTCCTTGGTGCCGACATCGCTGCCGATCGCATCGAAGCTGCGCAGCGCGTCGAGGTGGGTGGCGACCATCGCGAGCGGCGCATTGGCGCGCCAGCGCTCGATCACCGAGGCGTCGATGGCCCCGTCTTTGAGCGGGAAATCGGCGTAGAACGGCGGGTTGTTCGGGTTGGGCGACCACGCGGTCATCGAAGCCAGCCCGGCGCGCATGCCGAAGCCCGAGGCGTCGATCCCGTCGATCGGCACCGCGGCCATGCGCGCCGCGGATTCGACCGTTTCGGTGCGCGGGGAGACGCAGCAGGCGCTCTGTGCCCAGATGCTGTCGAACACCTGCGGGTAATCCATGCCGATGACCCAGGTGCCGTAACCGCCCATCGAGTGACCCGCGAGCCCACGGGCCGCGCGGGTCGGGATCGTGCGGTAATGGCTGTCGATGAATTGGACGAGGTCCTCGGCGATGAACTTGCGGAAGTCGCCGGTGGCTACCGAGCTCGAATACATCGAGCCGCCCATTTTTGTCAGCGTGCTCGGCACCACGACGATGAACTCACGCCCCGCCGCGGCGTTATTCGCCACCGCTTCGGGCACTTTCATGTAGTTGTAGAAATTCTCGCCATCGATGGCGAAGCCGTGGAGGTAGTAGACCACCGGGTAGCGCTTGTTCGGGTTGGCGGCATAGCCCGGCGGCAGCACCACCATCGTGTGCCGGTTGGTGTCGTTGCCTTCGAGATTGCCGGCGAGCGACGGGCCCGGGACCATCACCTCTTCCACCGTCACTCCGGCCGGGATCGGCGGCGGCGGGGCGGTGATGTTCTGCGCTGCGGCAGGCATTGCGGCGAGCACGAGCAGCGCGCCGGCGAGCAGGGCTTTCATGGGTCGGTCCTTATCGATCGAGATGGGCGGCGAAGAACGGCAGCGTTTCGGTGCGCAGGCGTTCGCGAAT
>JANOAH010000248.1:0-4944 GCA_031411075.1 Erythrobacteraceae bacterium | reverse complement strand
CCGACCAGCAGGTTGAACCGCGCGGTTCCCTCGATCCGCGTCTCGGGGTGGTTGCGGAACTCGGTGAGGAGGACCCGGTCGAGCACTACGGCGAGGAGGCATCCGCCTTGGCGAATGGCGAAAACTCGGTGTCGCTGTCGTAGACGTCAACACCCTCGCGCCGCTTAAGCCAGCCGACCACGCCGTAGGTCACCGGCGTCAGCAGCGCCTCCCACAGTGTCTTGATCGCCCATTGCGAGAGCACCAGCTGCAGCAGCGTCTCGGGCGGGAATCCGGCCAGGCCGTAGAACGCCAGCGGGTAGAAGATGAGGCTGTCCAGCCCCTGGCCGACGAAGGTCGAGCCGATCGTGCGCAGCCACAGGAAGCGGCCCTGGGTTGCGACCTTGAGCCGCGAAAGGACGAAGCTGTTGGCGAACTCGCCGACCCAGAAGGCCAGCATCGAGGCGGCGACGATGCGCCAGGAATTGCCAAACACCGCCTCGTAGGCGCCCTGGTGGGGCCAGTCCTTGGCCGGGGGGAGGGCGACGACGACCCAGGCCATGAAGGCCATGAACAGCAGCGCCGCAAACCCGGTCCAGATCACGCGGCGGGCCCTGGCATAGCCGTAGACCTCGGTCAGGACGTCGCCGATGACGTAGGAGATCGGGAAGAACAGCACCCCGGCGCCGAATTTCCACTCGCCGATGAGCGGCAGGGTGACGAAGCTGGGCTTGCTCGCCCCGATCAGGTTGGACAGGAGCAGGATCGCGACGAAGGCCGCCATGATGTAGTCGAAATAGTGAAACTGCCGGCGCGAAACCGCGCTGCCTTCGATGCGCGATAGCGGCGATCCGTGGGCCTGGCTCATGCGGGCCTTGCCTAACGAGGTTTGCGCGGCTGGCAAGTCCGCCCTATTGCGGGCGCCGCGCGCGCCCGTAGCTCAGTTGGATAGAGCACGAGCCTTCTAAGCTTGGGGCCGCAGGTTCGAATCCTGCCGGGCGCGCCAGTTGTTCGACTTAACCTAGGTTATTCCGAGATTTAACCGGTTTTTCATCGGTTGGCCGCAGACTATAGCCCGTCGCAGGAACAAATGGATCCGCTGTCATGGCCGATCAGTCGCAGGTCGTCCGTACTGTCAATCGGCGCCCCGTGCGAATGGCGGCACGCTGCCGCAGCTCCACGGGGCTGAGCGACGAAGGCTGGCTGGAAGATATCTCGGCCAAGGGCTGCTGCCTCGTCACCCGGATCATCTCCTTTCGAGTGGGCAGCCGGATAATCATCCGTCCCCAAGGGCTCGAGGGGGTGACCGGGGTGGTCCGGTGGATCAGCGGGACCAAGGCGGGGATCGAATTCGATGCGCCGCTCTATCCGCCGATGGTCGAGCACCTGTGGAACAGCTACGGCGCCCACACCTCGGTGCCGTTCACCTCCCACTGAGCTGAATTTCACTGGCCAGCCCCAGCGCCGCCTGCAACATGGCGGCGCGCCGCGTGGAGCGCGGTGGGGGAGAGGCGAAAATGCTCGAGGCGACTGCAACGGCGCCGCCGCACGGCGCGAAGAACCACCCGCTGGCCGTGCGGATGGGCCTGGTCGCCTTCGTCGCGCAGAACCTGGTGATCGGCCTGACCATGGGCCACTTCGGCGTGATGCTGGCCTCGGTCGAGCGACGCATGGACATCACCACGACCCAGGCCTCGGTGGGCATGCTGCTGCTGATCGTCGGCTCGTCGCTGACCGCGCCGTTCATCGGCGTCGCGATGGCCCGCCGCTCGCTCAGGCAAATGCTCGTCGCGGGCGGGGTGCTGACCGCGGCAGGGTTCTACCTGCTGGCCTTCACCGCGTCCTTTCCGCTCTATCTGCTCGCCTACCTGCTCTTCGGCCTGGCGATGAGCCTGACCGGATCGATCGGGCCCTCGACCCTGGTCGCGCGCTGGTTCAACCACAATCGCGGCCTGGCGCTGGGACTGGTCAACTTGCCGATCGCGATCGCCCTGGTGCCGCTCGCGCTCAATTGGGTGGTGGAGACGCAAGGCTACTTCACGGCGTACCTGGGCATGGCGCTGCTGGCCACTTTCGTGCTGATCCCGGCCACGTTCCTGGCCATCGACCATCCCCCCGGCGGAGAGATGCTCGCTCCCGAGGCGAGCGGGCAGAGGGCCGACGATGGCTCGTTCACGGTCGGGCAGCTTCTCGCCAGACCGGCCTTCTGGGCGATCTGCCTGGCCGCGATCGCCAGCATGACCAGTTCCGTGCTGCTCGGCACCCTGCTGGTACCGATGGGCATCTCGTGGGGGTTCTCGCGAGGGGAATCCGCGTTGATCCAATCGATCATGGCGGCCGTGGGCCTGATCGGGTCGGTGCTGTTCGGATGGCTCGCGGATCGCTTGGGCGGCGGGCGGACGCTGGCCCTGATTGCCTTCAATTGCGTCCTTCTCTGGGCCTTGTTGCTGTTGCAGTTGCCGTTCGCGGCGGTCGCGCTCGTCGTCGGCCTGATCGGGATGCACGGCGCCGGAGCCATCCCCGGCCTCGGCCGCGCCATCTCCGACGCCTTCGGCCAGGCCAGCTTCAGCCGCGGCTTCGGCATCAATACGATGATCGCGCTGCCCTTCATGGCGATTGCCCTGGTCGGCGCGCCCAGCGTCTACGAGGTGACCGGGTCCTATGCGCCGGCGATCGTGGCCATGGCGGCGTTCTTCGCGATCGCTGTCGCGCTCGCGCTGTACGCGGCGTCAGCGAGCAGGGTTCGCGATCAGGTCAGCCCCGCTTGACCGTGTCCATCAGCTGGCTTGTCACCGGGTAGCCGAGGCCCTCGGGGATCGTCAGGTGCAGCTCGCCGCCGCGGTCCTCGCGGCGCGGTGAGATCGTCCGGATCGGGGTCGCTTCGGCATGAGCCCGGGCGTCGGCGAAGCTGGCGAACTGGGCCAGCCGTTCGAGGTTGCGGCGGGTGGGGAAGATCACGCTGACCTCGCCGGTCTCTGTCAGGGCCAGGGTGTTCGCCGCGCTCGACCAGAACAGCTCCTGGTTCTCGGTCGCATCGACGGTGACGTCGACCGCGCCGGTCCCCAGGTCGGCCAGGAAGAAGCGGGTGTCGAAAGCGCCGTCCCAGCGCGGGCACCAGCGGGCGAACGGCACCAGCCGGTCGAGCGCGAGCGACCAGCCGTGGCGTTCGATCACCGGAGCGAGCCGCCCGTCGTTCAACAGCAGCTCGCGAGCGGCGCGGGCCTCATCGCCGGAAACCGCGCCGTCGACACCGATCACCAGCCCGGTTTCCTCGAGCGTCTCGCGCAGGCCGGCGATGCGCGCCGCGGTCAGCTCGGGATCTTCGCCCGGGCCGATCGCGCATGCCAGCTCGCGGTCAGCCTCGTCGATCCGGCCGCCGGGAAAGACCGCGGCGCCGCCGGCAAAGCGCATCTTCTCGGCGCGTCGCAGCATCAGCAGCTCGGGCGGGCCGCCATCGCGGGCACGGCGGAAGATCACGACGGTGGCCGCGGGAATGACTGTTATGTCGCTGAAGTCGGGCTCACTCATCGCGGCTCTACTTGCCCCACGCCCACCGCCTGACAAGCGAAAAGACCTTGCCGCGTCGTTTACGCTGAGCTGTCGGCAGATTTTACGGTTTAGATCCTGCTCCGCCAGCCACGGGGAGGACACCTATTGAAAAGCAACGGTTTTGTGAGTTTGGCACGATTTATGCTTTGTAACCATCGCAGCAGTCTTAACCAGAGGCGGGGCCGTTTAGTCTCCGGTCCCGCCTCCCCGGCCCGGACCTAAGCCGCGCGCACCCCGGCATCGTCGAACAACTGCTCGAGCTCGCCCGCTTCGTACATTTCCATCATGATGTCGCTGCCGCCGACGAACTCGCCCTTGACGTAGAGCTGGGGGATCGTCGGCCAGTCAGAAAAGCTCTTGATGGTCTGGCGGATCTCCATGTCCTGCAGCACGTCGACGCTCTCATACTGGACATTGAGGTGATCGAGGATCGCCACGGCCCGGCTCGAAAAGCCGCACTGCGGAAACAGCGGGGTGCCCTTCATGAACAGCACGACCGGATTTTCGGTGACGATCTCGGCAATGCGCGAATTGGCGTCTGACATCGGTCGGCGGCCCTTAAGTGGAATGAACGTGAGGATCAGTTGGGTACGGCGGTGGTCAGTTGCAAGGCGTGCAGCTCGCCGCCCATCCGCCCGCCGAGCGCCGCGTAGACCAGCTTGTGCTGCGCGATCCGCGGCTTCCCCGCGAAGACGGCGGAGACGACGTGGGCGGCATAGTGATCGCCGTCGCCGGCGAGGTCCGTGATCTTGACTTCGGCATCCGGTATCGCGGCTTTGATCAAGGCCTCGATCTCTGCAGCGGGCATTCCCATCAGAGTCTCAGGCCTCGCCCATCAGCGCGCGGCGGGCTTCGACCAGCTTGTCGTCGAGCGCGGTGCGGACCTCGACTTCGTCGGCATCGACCCCGGCCGAGACCAGATCGCCGAGCACCTTGCGGATGACGTCCTCGTCGCCGGCTTCCTCGAAGTCGGCCTGGACCACGGCCTTGGCATAGGCGTCGGCCTCGGCCGGCGACAGACCCATGCGCTCGGCAGCCCAATGCCCGAGCAGGCGATTGCGCCGGGCATGGACGCGGAACAGCATGTCCTCGTCCAAGGCGTACTTGGCTTCTTCGCCCCGTTCGCGGTCCCTGAAATCGGTCATTGCGCAGATCCTTTAACGTGACTGGGTGCCGGGTGGGCAGCCAAGTGCATGGGTTGGAATACCATCAGGCGGCGGCGCGCGCCAGAAATGGCCGCTCGACCTGGGCGCGTCCTTCGTAATCGGCGATCGCCGCGTCGCGCGCCAGCGTCAGTCCGACCTCGTCGAGGCCGCCGAGCAGGCATTCCTTGCGGAACGGGTCGATCTCGAAGGTGAAGCGGTCCTGGAACGGAGTCGTCACGGTCTGGTGCTCGAGATCGACGTGGATCGGGTC
>JANOAH010000247.1:0-3146 GCA_031411075.1 Erythrobacteraceae bacterium | reverse complement strand
TCCTTCGCGCGGAAGAAGTATCCGCCCATTCCTACTACCGGCATGTCCCAGTCTCCCAATTCGAGCGATCAGACTAACGCGCCCAGCGGGGCGCGGATAGTCGCCCAAACGGGTGATTGGCGCGCGCGCGCCCTAAGGAATGACCGCCAGACGCCGCGCCTGTTCGACCGCCTGCATCCGCCTCGTCACGCCGAGCTTGCCATAGACCCGCGCGGCATGGGTCTTGACCGTGTTCGGTGAAATGCCCAGCCGGCGAGCGATCTCCTTGTTCGACAGGCCGGTAGCGAGGAGGCCGAGAATATCGACTTCGCGCGGGCTCAGGCCAAGCGAGCGGATCGCCGCTTCGTTGCGTTCGAAGCTCGCGGCGCTGGCCCGGCGCGAGGTCAGCTTCCAGCCGACCCACACTCCCAGGACGATCGCGCCTGCGGCGACCGACGCGAGATAGATTTCGAACGAGAACGCACGGGCGAGGTATCGGTATTGGAGCCAGGACAGGAGAGTCGCGACCAGCCCGAGCGCGAGGGCATAGACAAGGATGAACCGCGCCATTCCCGGCGCGAAGCTCCATCGCTTGCGGCTCAGCCCACCCACTGCACGTCGGCGCCGAGCGAGACGAAGTTGTCGATAAACCCGGGATGCGCGCGGCGGATCGGGTCGGCGTCGAGGATGGTCGATTCGCCGTCGATCGAGCTCGCCACCATCAACAACGCTATGGCGACGCGGATTATGTACGGGCTGGTCACCGTCGCCGGCGCCAGCTTGTCCCCGCCGAAGGTGATCAGCCGGTGCGGATCGCACAGCAGGGTGTGCGCGCCGAACAGGCTGAGCTCGGTGTGCCAGGTCAGACCGCCTTCGTAGACCTTGTTCCAGAACATCGTCTGTCCATCGGCTTTGACGCCGAGCGCGATGAAGATCGGCAGCAGATCGGCGGGGACATAGGGCCACGGCGCTGCTTCGACCTTGGTGATCAGGTGCGAGGTGAAATTCTCCTCGACCTTGAGGCCCGCCGGCGCATCGAGCCGCGACCAGCCGTCATTGTGCGTCACATGCGCGCCGAACTTGGCGAAAGTGCGATCGATGAGATCGAAATGCTCGGGATGATCGTTGCGCACCGCGATATTGCCGCCGGTCACCGCCGACAGCGCCAGGAATGTCGCCACTTCGTGGAAATCGTCCGAAAACGTGTAGTCCGCCCCGCCCAGCTTGGGCCGTCCTTCGACCGACACCGTCGACGTCCCCTTGCCGACGATCTTCGCGCCCATGCATTCGAGAAAGTTGCACATTTCCTGGACGTGCGGCTCGCACGCGGCGTTGACGATCTGCGAGGTGCCGTCGACTGTCAGCGCGCTGAGGATGAAATTCTCGGTGGTGGTGACCGAGGCGTATTCGAGCCACATCCGGGCCGCTTGTCCGGTGCCGGTGCCTTTGAACACGATCTCCTGCCCGCTTTGGCCGACATCGGCGCCGAACGCGCGGAACACGGCGACATGCGGATCGATCTCGCGCGCGCCCAGCGTGCAGCCCTTGACTTCATGTTCGAGCCGCGCCTCGCCCAACCGCACCAGCAGCCCCGGGATCATCATGATCGAGGCACGCATCGCCTGAGGCAGCGTGGCCTTGGCCTGGGGCGAAATGGTCGAATGATCGATCTCGAGCGTCTTGGCCGCCTTATCCCAGCGCACGGTCGAGCCGAGCTCGCCGAAGAAATCGACAATGCGGGTGACGTCGGTGATTTCGGGCACATTGCGCAGCGTGATCGCGCCGTCGCTGAGCAGCGTCGCGCACAGCACCGGCAGCACTGCGTTCTTGTTGGCCGACGGTTCGATCCGGCCGGTCAGCGGCTTGCCGCCGCGCACGAGAAGAGCCGTCAACTCAGTATCCCATCAGTTTGAGCACTTCCTGCCGGCTCTTCTCGTCGCGGCGGAAGGTGCCCATGACCCGGCTGGTGACCATCGCCACGCCCGGCGTGCGCACCCCGCGCGCGGTCATACAGGCGTGGCTCGCTTCGATCACCACCGCCACGCCCTTGGGCTGGAGCTGGTCCCAGATGCACTGCGCCACTTCGGCGGTCAGGCGTTCCTGGATCTGCAGCCGCCGCGCGAAGCCGTGCAGCACCCGCGCCAGCTTGGAAATGCCGACCACCCGGTCGGTCGGCAGGTAAGCGATCGAGGCCTTGCCGATGATCGGCGCCATGTGGTGTTCGCAGTGGCTCTGGAACGGGATGTCCTTCAAGAGCACGATCTCATCGTACCCGCCGACCTCTTCGAACATGCGAGAAAGGTGGCTGGCCGGATCTTCGCCATAGCCAAGGCAATATTCTTTCCACGCCCGCGCCACGCGCTTGGGGGTGTCGCGCAACCCTTCGCGCTCGGGATCATCACCGGCCCAGCGGATCAGCGTGCGCACCGCTTCCTGCACGTCTTCAGGCACCGCCGGCTTGCCGCGCGGATCGTCCTCGTCCGGACCCACCAGACTGCTCATAATTTGCCGTGCTTCCTGCGCCAGTTGGCTCTTGCCCGGCCCAATAGGCCGCCGTGGCGCAAAAGGCCACGCCTGGCCTGCACGAAGTCGAACATCTGATCGGGCGTTTCGGGATCGAGCAGCTCGTTGTCGGCGACCGCCTTCTCCAGGTCGTTCAGCGGTTCAAGGTGCAGCGGGCGCAGGCTGCGCCGCCGGTTGGTGCCAAGCGCGGCAATCATCGCCGCCATCGAGCCGTGCTGGTCGAGCAACGGGCCGACTTCAGCCTCGTGCAAGGCCAGGTGTTCGGCCAGCAGCGAATAGCGCAAGGCCTGGATCGCTTCGCCGCAGCCCGTGTTGGCCGGCCGTGCGCAATCGATGAACACGTCGCATTCGCTGTCGAGGCCCATCGAGCGGTTGTTGAAGTTGGCCGAGCCGATGCGCAGGATCTCGTCGTCGACGATCATCACCTTGGCGTGGCAATAGATCGGCGTGTCGCCCGTGAAGGGCACGAGGAAACTGAGGCGCCCGCCGGGGTCGGCCGCGCGCAATTCCTCGATCAGCCGCACGCGGGCGGTGTCCATCGCCGCCTGCTCGACAAACCCGTCGGCATGTTCGGCATGGACCACCACAATCTCCGGCGGGTCGGGCTGAGCCAGCCGCTTGGCGATCGCCTCGGCCACCACGCG
>JANOAH010000246.1:0-2053 GCA_031411075.1 Erythrobacteraceae bacterium | reverse complement strand
GCGCGGCGCATCACTTCGCGCCCCGCCCGCGGCGCTCCCCACGCCGCGCTTTGCGGTACTGCTTGGCGTGGGCCTTGGCCGCCTGTTTCTTGGCCGCGCGCGGTGGCGGGGGCGGTCCTTTGGTCGGCTCGGCATTGCTTTGCGCGGCATCGAAGCCGAGTTGGTCCATGCTTGCGGCGAAGTGGTCGGGCAGTTCGGCGGTGACGTCGAGCTTGCTGCCGCCCGGGTGGTCGATGACCAGGCGGCGGGCGTGCAAGTGCATCTTGCGGCTGATCGCGCCGGTGAGGAACGCTTCGGGCCCGCCGTACTTGCCGTCGCCGACGATCGGGTGGCCGATCGCCGCCATGTGCACGCGCAATTGGTGGGTGCGGCCGGTCAGCGGCTCGAGCTCGACCCAGGCGGCGCGGTTGCCGGCGCGGTCGAGCACGCGATAGCGGGTCCGCGCCGCTTGGCCGGCTTCGGTATCGACATGCATCTTTTCGCCGCCGCTGCCTGGCTGCTTGGCCAGCGGGGCGTCGATCGTGCCGTCATCGACATCGGGAACGCCGACCACCAGCGCCCAGTACACCTTCTTGGCCGAACGGCCCGAAAAGCGCTTCGAAAAGAACGCCGCGCTGCCCGGGGTGCGGGCGATCAGCAGCACGCCCGAGGTGTCCTTGTCGAGCCGGTGGACGAGGCGCGGACGCGGATCGTCCTCGCCCTCGATAAACGCGTCGAGCAGCCCGTCGACATGGGTGTGCGTGCCAGTGCCGCCCTGCGTGGCGAGGCCCGGCGGCTTGTTGAGCACCAGCGCCGCGTCGGTCTTTTCGATCAGCATCGCCTCGGCCGCGGCGAGCTGTTCGGGCGTGGGCGGGCGCCGCGCGGGTTTGGGCTTGGCCGGCACATCGCCGCCCGGCGGCACGCGCAGCACTTGGCCGGCGCTGAGGCGGTCCTCGGGCTTGGCGCGCTTGCCGTCGACGCGGATCTGCCCGGTGCGCGCCCAGCGGCTGACCGTCGCAAAGCCGATCTGCGGCAAGTGGCGCTTGAACCAGCGGTCGAGCCGCACGCCTTCGTCGTCAGGCTCGACGGTGAATTGCCTCACCGAGTCCCGCTCACCCTGAGCTTGTCGAAGGGTCATGCGCTGAGCCGCATCGCGATCAGGCCGATGTACAGCGCCGACAGGCCCGCCAGCACCGACACCGCAGCATAGACGAACGCCTGCGTCGCCTGCCCGCGTTCGGCGAGCACCATCAGTTCGAGGCTGAAAGCCGAAAAGGTGGTGAACCCGCCGAGCAGCCCGACGCCGAGCAGCAGACGCAGCGGCTCGCCGCTCGCGCTGTGTCGCGCCAGCCAGCCGGCGAGCAGCCCCATCGCAAAGCTGCCCAGCACGTTGACCATCAGCGTCGCCCACGGAAACGCGGCTACCGCTTGCGGGCCGAGCCACTGGGTCATCGCCCGCCCGGCCTGATAGCGCAGCACCGATCCGATCGCGCCGCCCAAGGCGACGTGGAGACTGGCCATCAGCGGGGTGGGAGCGTTCATGGCGGCCGCCGTAGCTATCAAACCGGCTGTCCGCAAATCCTTGCCCCGGAACTTGCCAAGCGGCCCGCTTTCGCTTATCGGCCGCCGCGTTCGCGCCGATCCCTTGGGGATTCGGCCGCTAATCATTGGTTTCACACGAAGGTGCATCCCGCGCCGATCACGCGGGCTCTGGCCGATAGCGATTTGAAGGTGGCGTTCTTTTATGCAGATCATGGTCCGCGATAACAATGTCGAGCAGGCCCTGCGCGCGCTCAAGAAGAAGCTGCAGCGCGAAGGCGTCTATCGCGAGATGAAGCTGCGCCGCCATTACGAAAAGCCGAGCGAGAAGCGCGCCCGCGAAAAGGCCGCTGCGATCCGCCGCGCCCGCAAGCTCGAACGCAAGCGGGCCGAGCGCGACGGCGTGAAGTAACAGTCATCCCGGACCTGTTCCGGGACAAAGGGGCGCGGGGCCTTCCTCGCGCCCTTTCGCTTTTCAGGACACCCCCCATGGCCGAAGTCACCCGCGTCCCCCTGCAGCCGGTTTCGAAGCAAT
>JANOAH010000245.1:0-2957 GCA_031411075.1 Erythrobacteraceae bacterium | reverse complement strand
GCTTCCGCCATAGGCTCACCGCCGCCCCGGCTCAGGTCCGGGAGGGGCAGGCTGGCTCCGATGTCGGAAGTCGCGGGCGATTTAGCGATGCCGGCGCGGCGATGCAAGGGCGTGCGCGGTGAGCCGGATAACCGGCCCGTTCATCCTGAGCTTTTGAAGGACCGCGCCGCGGGTCAGCCGCGGCCGAACAGCCGTTCGAAGAACCCCGGCTCGTGCATCGGCTGGATCGGCCCGTGGATCATGTGGCGCATCGACGCATCGCGATAGGGACGCGGCATCGTCCAGCTATCGGGGCGGCTGCTGCGGAAGGTCTGGCTGGCCATGGTCGATGTCCTCATCGCTGCGTATTATCCCTGCAATGTGCATCGCGCCGCGGCGTTCCGGCGTTAACCATCAAAATTGGCGCGCTGTGGCCCGCCAGGCACAGATCGCCCGCAAAAGCGTTAACCCGGCTGTAAACCTGCGCCGCGGCCGGCGGCCGTGGCGCTGCCCCAACGCCGCCGCCTGGTCGCTTGCCAAGCTGCGGACCCGTCGATAGAGGCGCAACCCGCCCGCAGGAGTGTAGCTCAGTTGGTAGAGCATCGGTCTCCAAAACCGAGGGCCGTGGGTTCGAGTCCCTCCACTCCTGCCAGGCACCGGCACCGCGCCTGACGATGCACGGCCCGGTCCCCCCGATCGTTCCCGGCGAGCTGCTGCTGACCGCCTATCGCAGCGGCATCTTCCCGATGGCCGACAGCCGCGACGACGAAGACGTCTATTGGGTCGAGCCGCGCGAGCGCGGGATCATTCCGCTCGATGGTCTGCGAATATCGCGCTCGCTGGCCAAGGCGATCCGCCACGACCGCTTCCGCGTCACCTGCAACGCCGATTTCAACGCCGTGCTGGCGGCCTGCGCGGCGCCGCGGCCGGGGCACCCGGAAAGCTGGATCAGCGACCGGCTGGCGGCGAGCTATCGCGCGCTGCACCTCGCCGGGCATGCCCATTCGCTCGAATGCTGGCTCGGCGACACGCTGGTCGGCGGGCTTTACGGCGTCGGCTTCGACCGGGCGTTCTGCGGCGAGAGCATGTTCAGCCGCGCCACCGATGCGTCCAAGGTCGCGCTGGCCTGGCTGGTGGCGCTGCTGCGCCATGCCGGGTACCGGCTGCTCGACTGCCAGTTCATGACCGATCACCTCGCCTCGCTCGGCGCGGTGCCTGTCAGCCGCGAACACTATCTGGCCCGGCTGGCCGAAGCGGTCGCCGCCGGACCCGCGCCGGCGCTGCCCGATGCTTACGTGTCGTTGTTGGGGGCAGGCGGGGCGGCGGTGGCGGGCGAGGCCGAGGCGCTGGGGGATGGCGCGGGCCGCGGCGTGGCCGGGGCGTCGTCCGTATCGTCCGCGTCGCCTGCGGCCGGGCCTTCTTCGCCCGGGAAGCTCATCTTGCAGTCCTTGACCCAGACATCGTAGATCCGGTGCTCGACCACGTTGAGGCTGGGCGAATTCTTGAACAGCCAGCCGGAAAAGATGCGCCGCCACTCGGGGTCCGAATCGGCGTCGGGCCGCTCGAGCACGCTGACCTGGACGAAGGCGCCGGTTTCGGGCGGCTCTTCCCACGGCGCGGTGCGCTCGCACGCCGAGACGCGCACCACCACATCGCCCACCCGGCGCACTTCGCCGGGCTTGATCTCGAGATCGCGGGTCAGGTTGTTGCGCTTGTTGATGAGCCCGATCACGGCGACGCGTTCGGCCATCGGCGTGCCGATCGCACCGTCGACGGCGATCGGGCGGCCGGCGCCGGCCAGCTCCTCGGGCACTTCGGTCGCCTCGGCCTCGGGCTCGGGCGCGGCGCTGTCGCAGCCCGCGAGCAGGAGCACCGCCATGGCACAGGCCGTGACTGGCGCCAGCCGCTTCACGCGTCGGGCGTCCAGCCTTCGTAATCGCCGGTCGCGCGCGCCCGGTGGCCACCGCGTTCGAGCGCGCCTTGCGGGCGATAGGCGGCAGCGCTGCCGGTCTGGTTGGGGACATAGTCCGCTTCCCAGATGCGCGGCGGGGCGAGGTGGCTTTCAGGCAGTTCGTCGAACGATCCGTGCAGCCAGCCGTGCCATTCGGCCGGCACGCGGCTGGCATCGTTGGCGCCTTCGTAAATCACCCAGCGTCGTTCGGGCCGGCCCTTCTTCGGCTTGGAGCGGAAGTAGGCGTTGCCGGCCGCATCGGCGCCGACCCGTTCCCCATTCAGCGCGCTGAACAGCGACGTGCCGACGGTCGCGCCGTCCCACCAGGTGAAGATCTTGCCGAAAAAGCTCATCGCAGGGCCGTTAGCCGTTTCGGCCCCTGCGGCGCAAGCTTACCAGTCCACGCGTGCGCCCGGCACGATGTTGAGCGCCGCGGCGCGGCCGGCGTTCAATTCGAGCGTGGCGATCGCCGGGGCATCGGACAGGATGCTGCTTTCCGAATAGGGCACCGCGTTGGCGGCGACGTTGATCACCCGGTGATCGGCGCCGATGAAAATGAGGTCGAGTGAGAGCACGGTGTTCTTCATCCAGAAGCTCAACACCCGCGGCGGATCGTAAGGGAACAGCATCCCTTCGTCCGGACCCATAGTGGTGCGGAACATCAGCCCGCGCGATTGCTCTGCCTCGGTGCGGGCCAGTTCGACAAGGAAGCGGTGGTCCTTGCCAGAGGAAGTGATGCTGAGTGGCGCCACCGGCAGGCCCGAGACGTGGTGAAGCGCCGCGGCAACAGCAACAGTCGCATTGGCCGCAGGCGCTCCATTTCCGGCCTGCGGCGAGCAGCCAGCCGCCAGCGCCAGAAGGCCCGCGCACAGAAATCCGGTCAGTCGCATCGCCCTATTCTCCTGCCGCATCGGCCCATTCCTCGGCTGCCTCGATGCTGGGTGCATTGACCAGAAACCGAGCGCTGTCCAGCGGGTGACCTCCTCGCAGCATGGCAGCGATCTGCTTCTCGCGGCCTGCGCGGTCG
>JANOAH010000244.1:0-1874 GCA_031411075.1 Erythrobacteraceae bacterium | reverse complement strand
CAGGCGTTCATGCCGGAAAGATCGCGCAGGCTGGGCTTGGCGCAGACTTCCGCGACGGCGGCGTCGATCCGCCGCTCGAGCGTCCGTGCTCCGGCTTCGGTGGTAAGATCGAGATCGGCATATCTGACTTCGACCGACTTGGTCTCGGCCGCATAGGCCGAGGCGGTCGACGCGCCCGACAGGGTCAGGGCGGCGGCGGCAGTGACGATAATTTTCCGCATGGCTCGTTCCTTCTGGCGTTGCCGCCGTACAATGGTCATTTCTTGTGCTTGCTAGCTAAGTGTGCGGTGCAACATGACATTGTGCAAATGCGAAGAATGCAACGGCTGTTGCGAAATCGGCAACTGCGGTTGCAATCGTTGCGTAACTTTCGCGCGCAGCGTCCGCGCGACTTTACAGGCCCGGGCGCGCTCCTTATCGGCCCGCCATGGACCACCCCGAAGCTATCCTGATCGTCGATTTCGGCAGCCAGGTGACGCAGTTGATCGCCCGGCGCGTGCGCGAGGCCGGGGTCTATTCGGAAATCGCCCCGTTCAGTAAGGCCGAAGCGGCGTTTGCGCGGATGCGGCCCAAGGGGATCATCCTTTCGGGTTCGCCGGCCGGGGTACCCGAAGAAGGCAGTCCGCGCGCGCCGCAGGCGCTGTTCGACAGCGGGGTGCCGATTCTGGGCATCTGTTACGGCCAGCAGGTGATGAGCCACCAGCTCGGCGGCCGGGTCGAAGCCGGTAGCGACGGCGAATGGGACGGCGAATTCGGCCGCGCGTTCCTGACCGTGACCGAGCCGTGCAAGCTGTTCGACGGGCTGTGGCAGGTCGGCGAACGCCACCAGGTGTGGATGAGCCACGGCGATAAGGTGACCGAGTTTGCCCCCGGCTTCCGCATCGTCGCGGTATCGGACGGCGCCCCGTTCGCGGTGATCGCCGACGAGGCGCGGCAATATTACGGCACCCAGTTCCACCCTGAAGTCGCGCATACGCCCGACGGCGGCCGGCTGATCGCCAACTTCGTCCGCCACGTCTGCGGCTGCGCCGGCGACTGGACGATGGCCGCCTATCGCGACGTCAAGATACGCGAAATCCGCGCGCAGGTCGGCTCCGGCCGGGTGATCTGCGGCTTGAGCGGCGGGGTCGACAGCTCGGTCGCGGCGATCCTCATCCACGAGGCGCTAAGGGACTCTGGCGCCGAACAGCTGACCTGCGTATTCGTCGACCACGGTCTGTTGCGCCTCAACGAGCGCGAGCAGGTCGAGCGCATGTTCCGCGATCACTATAACATACCGTTGGTGGTGGTCGATGCGGAGGAGCGCTTCATGGCGGGCCTCGCTGGCGAGACCGACCCGGAGAAGAAGCGCAAATTCATCGGCAAGACCTTCATCGACGTGTTCGACGAAGAGGCGGGGAAGCTCGGCGGGGCGGATTTCCTTGCCCAGGGCACGCTCTATCCCGACGTAATCGAAAGCGTCAGCTTCACCGGCGGTCCTTCGGTAACGATCAAGAGCCACCACAACGTCGGCGGGTTGCCCGAACGTATGAACATGGCGCTGGTCGAGCCGCTGCGCGAGCTGTTCAAGGACGAAGTCCGCGCGCTCGGCCGCGAGCTCGGCCTGCCCGAGCGGTTCGTCGGCCGCCACCCGTTCCCCGGCCCCGGCCTCGCCATCCGCATCCCCGGCGAAGTGACCAAGGAAAACTGCGACGTGCTGCGCAAGGCCGACGCGATCTACCTCGAGGAAATCCGCGCCGCCGGGCTCTACGACGCGATATGGCAGGCGTTCGCGGTGCTGCTGCCGGTCAAGACCGTTGGCGTGATGGGCGATTACCGCACTTACGACCAGGTCTGCGCCTTGCGCGCGGTAACCAGCACCGACGGGATGACGG
>JANOAH010000243.1:0-1600 GCA_031411075.1 Erythrobacteraceae bacterium | reverse complement strand
GCAGCTTGCGACGAACAGCGCCGCGGGAGATAGGGCGAGGGCAACTCGTTCGATCGTGCGCATGCTGTCAGGCTCTCCTTCCCGCGAATTTGCCACCTGCTTTGGCCACGGCGAGATCGTGGTCGGGGTGGACGAGGCCGGCCGCGGCCCGCTCGCCGGGCCCGTTGTGGCCGCCGCGGTGGTGCTGTGCAAGCCGCGACCCGCCGGCCTCGACGATTCGAAGAAGCTCAGCGCCGACCGCCGCGCGCTGGTCGAGGCGCGCATCCGTCGCCGCTGCGCCTTCGGCATCGGCGTGGTCGAGGTTAAGGATATCGACGCGCTCAACATCTTCCAGGCGACGATGTGGGCGATGGCCCAGGCGGTGGCGCGATTGTGCGAGGCGATCGGCTGCGATCCGCACAGGGTCCTGGTCGACGGCAACCTCACCCCCGCGGGCCGCCGCGCCGAATGGCGCTGGCCGGCGCGCGCGATTGTCGGCGGCGACGCCTGCGAGCCCTGCATTTCGGCCGCCTCGATCGTGGCCAAGGAATACCGCGACCGGCTGATGCGCGACTACGCCCGCGCCCACCCGCACTACGGCTGGGACGCGAACAAGGGCTATGGCACTCCCGATCACCTCGCCGCGCTGCGCCGCCACGGCCCAAGCCCGCTGCACCGCAGGAGCTTCGCCCCGGTGGCGCAGGCCGAACTGCCGCTGGTCAACGCGGACTGACGCGGCCGGATTTTCCGCCTACTCAAGCTCAAGCCGCCGCCGCATGGCTGGATCGCGGTGGCGTAGGAGCTGGCGATCGTCACCATGGGCGTGTTGATGGCGCTGGCGGCGCAGCAGGTGGTCGAGACGTGGAACTGGCGCGCGGTGGTGTGCGAGGAACGGGCGGTGCTGCGCGCCGAGGTCAAGGACAACCTCGATGCGATCCAGGACCGGCTGTGGCACGACAAGTGCCTCGATCGGCGGCTGGGCGAGCTTGGCACGGTGCTCGAACGCCGGACGCGGGGCGAGCCGCTCGGGCTGCGCGGCCCGGTCGGGCTGCCGCTGCCGTCCAACGGCGCCAAAGGGGCGTGGAACATCGCGCTGGCCGGGCAGGGGCTGGCGCATATGCCTCATTCCGAACAGCTCGGCTTTTCCAACGCTTACGCCAATTTCGAAAACTGGGACCGCATCCGCCAGGACGAGCGCGACGCCTGGCTGATGCTCGGCGTGCTCGACCGCGCCGAAGGGATGGGCGAGGGCGACTGGGTATCGGTGCGCCAGGCCTACGCACGCGCGCTGGCCGCGCGGGCGCGGATCGCCAGCGCCGGGCGCTTCATCCTGCGCACCGCCAGCATGGGGCAGCGCCCGTTCGCCTTGACAGTGGCCAGGCAGCGGTTCGAACGGGCGCCGTACGGGCGCGAAATCTGCGCTCGGCTGATCTAGTCGGAGCCGAGTCTTCCGCGCCACACCACGACATCTCGCGGACCGGAACGGGGTGGAGACTCAACATCTTGTGCGGGACTCCTTTCGTTCTTCGTTAACCATGAGCCAGTAGCCTGCCTCGCATCGCGTCGAAGCGGGTTGACGGCGGACTCCGCGCTGGCGCACCCTGTGGATAAGTCAGGGGGA
>JANOAH010000242.1:0-12381 GCA_031411075.1 Erythrobacteraceae bacterium | reverse complement strand
GCCAGCGCGGTATCGACGATCAGCCGGTTGAAGGTGTCGTTTTCGGCCCGGCCGTTGAGCACTGCGGCCACCGCGGCTTCGATCGGCCCGGCGCGTTCGAGCAGCCTCGCCACATCGTCGCCGGCGCGCGCCGGCTGAAGGCGGAAATCGTGCACCGTGCCGATCCCGTCACCCAGTTCGGTGGGATTTTCCGCCAGCACCCTAAAGCCGAAGTTTTCCAGTGCCGGAACCGCGTCCGAGAGCGGCATCGCCCCGCCGAGCTGGTAGATCTTGAGCCTGAGTTCGCCCGTCGGATCGCCCGCGTGAGCATAAAGCCGCGCGTCGCGCTTGAGCGGGTACTCAACGTCCTGGGCCCCCTCGCCGCTCGCCAGCCGGCGCATCCGTTCAATGTCGTGCGCGGCCTCGCCGGCGCCGTAGACGGCGCGATAAGCCTGCGGGAAGGTCTCGGCATAGCGCCCGGCGAGCACCGCGGCGCGGCTGGCGTCGCCGCTCTGCGCCAATGCGGCTTCGACCGCATCGCTCCAACCGCGCAGCATGTCCTGCAGCCGTGTGTCGAGCGCGGCGGTATCGGGCTGGTTCGCCTTGCCGCGGAAATCGAGCACATAGCGCAGCATGGCGAGGTTGCCGCCTTCGATCTGCAGGCTCCAATCGAGCGTCTGCGCGCCGGTGGCGACCTCCAGCATGTCCTCGATCGCCAGCCGCGCCGAAGTCGACATCAGGTCGCGCGGCAGCCACACGAACGCGAACAAGTGGCGTTTCAGCGGCGCCATCACCAGTTCGAGCCGCGGCCGCGGCCGATCGACCAGCGACATCATCGCGGTGGCGACGCGCGCCAGATCGGTTTCGGAAAAGCCGATCACGAGGTCGTGCGGCAGCACGGTGAGGGCGTGGACCAGCGCCTTGGCATCGTGGCTGCCGCGCTGGACTTCGAGTTCCTCGCCGATCGCGGCTAGGTGGCGGCGCAGCAGCGGCACCTGTTCGGGCGGCGTGCCGAGCGCGGCGCTGGTCCAGATCCCGGCATGGACCGACAGCGCGGTGACCTTGCCCGCTTCGACCAGCGGCACGATCAGGATGTCGAGCGGCACCCGGCGGTGTACGCGCGACAGCCTGTTGGCCTTGATGATCAGCGGCGCCTTGCCGCGCCTGGCATCGAACCAGGCAAAAGCGCGATCGTAAGTCTCGTCGGCGAGCAGCTCGCGCGCGCTCTTGCGGCAGATGCCGAGCTTGTGGGATTCCTTGCTATCGCGCTGGCGGGTGACGTGGCCGAGCAGCGTTAGGTTGTCGGTACCGAGCCAGCGGAGCAGTTCGGCGCCTTCGGGATCGGTCACGCGGTCGGCATCGCCGGCCAGCCGGTCGCGCATTTCGGGCCAGTCGGCCACCGCCGCGCGGACATCGCCGAGGGTCGTCGCCAATTCGGTTTCGAGCGCGCGGCGCTCCTTGGCGTCGATCCGCTCGGTTTCGAGATAGACCATCGATTCGGGCTTCGACGTTGCGCTCGGCGCCGCCGGTAGCGCGGTCAGCCGCCCGCGGGGATCGCGCTCGACCGCGACGATCGGATGCAGCAGCACCCCGGTCGTCAGGCCTTGGGCGGCGACGGTGGCGGCGATCGAATCGACCAGGAACGGCATGTCGCGATTGGCCACCGCCACGCGCGTACACCGCCGCTCGGCAGCGCCCGAACGCACCAGCAGCGCCGCTTCGCCTTCAGGCCGGGTGAGCGCCGCTTCGAGCATGAACGCCGCCGCCTCGTCCAGTGTCTGGCGCGACAGTTCGGGATCGCCGGGCAACAGCGATTCGGCCATTTGCGCGCGCAGCGGCTTGGCCAGCTTGCGCTGCGCCGGGGTCAGGGGGGATGTATCGGGGTCTGGCCGCCGCGCGGATGCCATGCGCGTTATCTCCGGTTGGGTGAGCGGCCCTTAGCGCGAACGCGCCGCCGGAACACCCCCAAACTGGTATCCTATGAAACCGCCTTACTGGTAAGTTCGAGCGAGCGGTGGCGCGCGGCGGGGTCGTAGGTCGCGCCAGAGACGATCAACTCGTCGGCCTGGGTGCGCTCGACAAAACGGGCGATGCGGCTCGCGACCGTGGCGGGCGAGCCGACCGCGCGGACCTGGCCGAGGTGGTCGAGCATCGCCTGCGCGCTTATCGGCAAGGACGCATGATAGCCCGGCACCGGCGGCGGCAACGGACCTGGATCGCCGCTGCGCAGCCGCACGAACGATTGCTCCTGCGAGGTTGCCAAGAGCTCGGCCTCCTCGTCGCTGTCGGCGCAGATCACCGTCATCGCCGCCATCGCGTGCGGGCGGTCGAGATAGGCGGACGGGCGGAACTGGGCGCGATAGGCGCTGAGCGCGGCGTCGAGGTGGTCGGGCGCGAAGTGGCTGGCAAAGGCATAAGGCATGCCGAGCCGCGCCGCGAGCTGCGCTCCGAACAGGCTCGAGCCGAGCATCCACAGCTCCACCTTGGCGCCGAGCCCCGGCGTCGCGGCGATCGGCAGGTCGACATCGCCGGTGAGGAGCGCGCGCAGCTCGACCACGTCTTGGGGAAAGTATTCGGCGGCGCGGTGCAGGTCTTTGCGCAGGGCCTGGGCGATCACCGGGGCCGCGCCCGGCGCACGGCCGAGCCCGAGATCTACCCGGCCCGGAAACAGCGCGTCGAGCGTGCCGAACTGTTCGGCGATCACGAACGGGTTGTGATTGGGCAGCATGATCCCGCCCGAACCGATGCGGATCGTCTTGGTCGAATGGCCGACGTGCGCCAGGACCACCGACGCCGCCCCGCCGGCAACCCCGGCGGTGGCGTGGTGCTCGGCCACCCAGAACCGCTTGTACCCCGCCGCTTCGGCCGCTGCCGCCAGCCGGCCGGTTTCGGCCAGTGCCTCGGCCGCGCCGCTGCCTTCCCGGATCGGCACCAGATCGAGGACCGAGAGCGGGATCATTCGCCAGCCGGTTCGGCCAATTGGGCGAGATAACCGCGGGCGATGTCCGCCGTCAGGCTGTCGGGCTCGACCTCGATGATCGAACGCCAGCTCGCCGCCGCCGCCTCTTCTCGCCCCTGCAGCATCGCGATGACCCCGGCTTCCAGAGCGGTCTCGGCATAGTCGGGGGAGAGCGAGGCGGCGGTTTCGATGAAGCCCTGCGCCGCGTCGAGCTTGCCCAAGCGGCGCGCGAGCGTGCCCGACAAGAGCCAGGTCAGCGGCGCTTGCGGATCGAGCTCGCGCGCGGCGGCGAGCACAGCCTCGGCTTCGGCCGGCTTGTCTTCGGCAACCAGCGCGCGGGCCCGGTCGGTCTCGATCACCGCGCGCAAGCCATTGTTGCCGGCCGCTGCGGCATCGGCGGCAGCGAGGTCGAGCGCGGCGAGCGCGGCCGGACCGCGGCTTTGCGCCAGCGCGGCATTGCCGGCCATCGCCGCCAGCTGCGCGCGGCGTTCATGCCCGGTCTCGGGCGCAAATCCGCGCGCGGCCAGGAACGCCGCTTCGGCCGCATCCCAGCGCAGCAGCATCGTATAGGCATAGCCCAGGCACTGCTGCGGATAGCTTTTCTCAGCCCCGCCGACGTCCGCCAGCCAGGTGTCTGCCGCCGCGATCGCCGCCGCCGGCTCGTCGCGCGCCTGTGCCATGCATTGCTCCAGCCGGACGGTCTCGATCGGCACTTGCGCCGCGGCCGCCTGGGCCAGCAGCAGGGACGAGGCGAGCGCGGCGAGCATCGGCAGGTTCCTGTTCAGTCCAGCGCGGCAACGGTGCGCAGCAACAGCGCGATGTCGCCGTCGCGCGATAGGCGATGGTCTGCGCCCTTGACCAGCGTGACCTGCACATCTTGTGAACGCAGCGCCCGCGCCAGGCGCAGGCTGATGTCAGGCGGGACGGTGCCGTCATCTTCGCCATGGAGCAGCCGTGCAGGGACATCGAGCGCGATCGGTCGCTCGAGCTGGCGCAACGCCTGGCCATCGGACCAGAACCCGGCATGGATCGGCGTCCCTTCGCCGCCATAGGGATTTTCAAGCCGCAGCGTTTCTCCCGCCGCGAAGACGCGCTGCTGAGCGGCGTCGAAACCCCACTCGGTATAATCGGGCGCCGCCGCGATCCCGACCAGCGCGGCAAGCCGATCGCCCAGCGCCTGGCCGATCAGCAGCATCAGCCACCCGCCCATCGACGAGCCGACCAGAACCACGCGATTGGCGACATGGGCCGCGATCAACGCCAAGCCTTCGTCGCGCCAGCGCGACAGTGTGCCATCGGCGAAATCGCCGGAGCTTTCGCCGCAACCCGAATAGTCGAACATCAGGCATTCGCGGCCCTGTCGCTCGGCCCAGTCCCACAGCGCCAGCGCCTTGGCCCCGGCCATGTCGGAGCGATAGCCGGGCAGGAACACCACCGCCGGCCCATCACCCGCCCGGTGCCGAAAGGCCAGGCGGCGGCCGTCGGCGAGGGGGTGGAAGCCAGGGTCGGTCATGACCGGCAGATGGCGTCGGCCGGTGGCGCCGACAAGCCCGTTCAGAACGCGCGGTCGTGCACCAGCACCGGCACCGTGGCGAGCACGATCCGAATATCGCGCCAGACGCTCCAGCCGGTCAGGTATTCGAGATCGGCCTGGAGCCGCGACGACAAGTCGAGTTCGGTATCGGTGGCACCGCGAAAACCGCGCACTTGGGCCAGGCCGGTCAGGCCGGGGCGCAGGCTGTGGCGCTGCCAGTAGCGGGTGTCGACTTCCCAGAACAATTTCTGCCCGGCCTGCGAGCCGAGCGCGTGCGGGCGCGGGCCGACGATGCTCATCTCGCCGCGCACCACGTTGAGGAGTTGCGGCAACTCGTCCACGCTGGTGCGTCGCAGCCACTGGCCGATCCGGGTGATCCGGGCGTCGCCGCGCAAGGTCGAAACATGCCCTTCGGCATCGCCATCCTCGGCGCGCATGGTGCGCAGCTTGTAGATCGAGAAGAAGCGGTTGCCGCGGCCGAGCCGGCGCTGGCGGAACAGCACCGGGCCGCCATCCTCGAGCTTGATCGCCATAGCCGCGATCAACAGCACGGGCGAGAACAGAAGCAGCGCCCCACCCGCGACGGCAACATCGAACGCGCGCTTGGTGATCCGCGCGCGCAGGCCGAGCGGCCCGGTCGATACCTTGAGGGTCGAGACATTGGCGTCGTCGTGATGGATCACGCCGAGCACGCCGATCTCGCGCGCCAGTTCGCTGGTCACCTCGCCGTTGACGCCCGAGCCTTTGAGCGCCTTGGCCCAGGCCCCGCGCTGATCGAGCGCGCAGTTGACGATCACTTCGTCCATATTGACCAGGTAGCGCGACAGCCGGTCGAGCGCGTGCGGATCCTCGAGCGACGGGGTCAGGCCGTGCTCGGCCGCGTCGATCCGATAGGCGTGCGGGATGACCAGCGGCGGCCCGCCGGCGTCGATCACCAGCCGGTTAATCGCGGTCGGCCCCCAGTAACGCCGGATCCAGCGCGCCGTAGCAAAGCGTGTCGCCGTCATCCCCACGATCGCGCTCGACAGCCCGGCAACGAACACCACGCGCGAAAAGTTAGCGTTGAACTGGGCAAAAAAGGCGAAGAAATTGAGCAAGGCCGCGGCGATCACCACGGCCGAGATCATCTTCCAGGTGCTGCCTCGCCAGTTGGTCAGTGAATCGAGCGAATAAGTGCCGTTGTGCCAGGCGATGGTCAGAAACAGCGGCAGCAGCAGTTCGGCCGCAAGCAGCGGCGAGCCCGTCGGCTGACCGCGGAAATAGAGCCAGCCGACCAGCGCGCAGGCCCCCAGCAGCAGGGCGATGTCGGACAGCATCTGCAGCAGATAAATCCGCAGCCGCTTGCGCTCGAGCGATGGGGCAAGCCCCGCCCGTGGCGCCGTGGGCGCTTTCGACACCGCGTCGAGCATGGCAGTCTGCAGATTCACGGTGCCATCCCGGGCCATAGGGAACCCAGCCCCTTAAGGGGAAATCCTTAGCCCAAGTCTCCCGGGTAATGCACGGAGTTTTGTGCGCTTGCGAAATAGCGTCCCGGTTCGGAGCGCCCTCGAATCAACGCCGCGGCGCAGCGTGCCGCGCGATCAGCGCCAATTCCTGCGCCAGCAGCAGCTCGGCCGCCTGGCTGTTGCCGAGCAGAGCGCGGTGCAGCCGCATCAGCCGCTGGGCGAGTCGGCCAATGCCCGGCGCGTTCCACCGTTCGAGCTGGACGGCCAGATCGCGCCGGTCGCGCCAGAACACCCGGTGCGCCTTCTGTTCGGCATCGAGCAAATCGCTGATCCGCCGCCCGCTGCCGAGCCGCGCCGCCAGCCCTGCCAACTGCGCGGTGCGCCGTTCGAACGCCAGCACCACGCCGACCGGGCTCAGCGCCAGTTCGCGCATCCGCTTGAGCTCGCCTGACAGGCGGTTGACCTCGCCCGACAGCACCGCGTTGACCAGCGGCGCGAACCCGTCTTCCTCGGTCTTGGCGCCAATCGCGTCGATCGCTTCCTCGTCGGCCGGACGCGGGGCCTGCGGCGAGGCGCCGAGATAGAGCGCGAGCTTGGCCAGTTCGGATTGCGCCAGCCGCACGTCAAGCCCGGCGGCGCGCGCGATCCGCTCGGCGAGGTCACCGCCGAGACGCACGCCCTCGATATCGGCCATGCGGCGCACTTCTTCGGTCACCGCGCGCAAATCGGGCGGGTGGAACATCGCCACCAGGGTATCGGCGCGAGTTTCGAGCAGCTTGGCGGTGCGCGACTTGTCGGTGGCGGAACTGGCGACGATCAGCACCGGCCAGGCGCCCTCGGCCTCGCCGGCGTCGATCACCTGGAGCATGACGTTGACCGCATCGTGCGCCTCGTCGCCGTTGGCGCGCACGAACAGGTGCCGCGCGCCGCCGAACAGCGAGGCCGAGCGCGCCTCGTCGCCGAGCTTGACCGGATCGGAGCGCAGTTCGGCGCCCGACAGCTCGACCCGCTCGCCCGGCTCGGGGAGCATCGCGGCGAGCTTGTCGGCGGCGGCAAAGGCGCCGGCCTCGTCGGGCCCGCAGAAATAGGCGATGCGAGCGACATGCGCGGCGCGCGGGGCGACGGCGGCGAAATCGCGTTGGGTGGCCTTCATGTCCGCCCGCGCAGCGTCAGCGACAGTCGCGTGACGATACGGTCGGCAACTTCGGTCGCCAGGTTCTCGAGCGCGGTCTGCTCGGCCGCGATGGTCGCATATTCGGACGACACTACGTCGATCCCGGCGTCCGATCCGGCCGAAGCATCGACCACCACGTTGCCGTTGGCCACATCGACCAGCTGATAACGTGCGCGCAGCGTGCGGCGTTCGCGGCCGACCGTCTCGTCGGTCAGCACGCCGAGCCCTTCGAGCTTGTCGTCTAGCAGCACGTCGAGCCGGTAGCGCGGCACCGCGACGCTGCCGCGCTGCGCCAGCCGGTCCTGCAAGGCGTTGCGCACCAGCCACCCGGCGCGGCCTTCGATCGGCGCCACTTCGACCGCCGCCAAGCCCTGTGCCACGGTGCCGCCCGCGCCGCCGGCATACATCGGCTGCAGCCCGCAGCCCGCGAGCGCCAGCAACGCGATCAGGGCCAGCGCGCGCCTCATGCGACGATGTTGACCAACCGGTCGGGCACCACGATCACCTTGCGCACTTGGGCTCCATCGAGCGCACGCTGGACCTTGTCGCTGGCCAGGGCAAGCGCCTCGAGGTCGGGCTGCGGCAGGCCCTTGGCCACCGTCAATGTGTCACGCAGCTTGCCCTTGACCTGCACCGCGATGGTGACCTCGTCATCGACCAGCAGCGCCGGATCGACCGCCGGCCAGGCGGCGTCGGCGACGAGGCCCGCTTCGCCGAGCTTGGCCCAGGCCTCTTCGGCCAGGTGCGGCATCATCGGCGCGGCGAGCAGGACGAGCGTGCGGATCGCGGCGCTGCGGCTGGCCGAAGGGGCGGCCTTTTCGACCGCGCTGGCAAGTTCGTAGATTCGCGCCACCGCCTTGTTGAACGCGAGCGCCGCAATGTCCTCACCGACCGCGGCGATGGCCTTGTGAGCCTGCCGATCAAGCGCTTGATCGGTGCCCTGAACAGTCGACGAATGTTGACCGAACAGCCGCCACAAGCGCTGCACGAACCGGCCGCAGCCTTCGATGCCGCTTTCCGACCACGGCAAGTCGCGTTCGGGCGGGCTGTCGCTGAGCATGAACCAGCGCACCGCGTCGGCGCCATAGCGGGCGATCATGTCGTCGGGGTCGACCACGTTCTTCTTCGACTTCGACATTTTGACCACGCGGCCGATCTCGACCGGCTGGCCGCCGGCCTTTTCGACAACTTCGGCCCCGCGCCGCTCGACCTCTTCGGGGGCCAGCCAGCGGGGATCGTTGCCGGTGCTGCGATAGGTCTCGTGCGTCACCATGCCCTGCGTGAACAGGCTGGCGAACGGTTCGGCCACATCGACCAGCCCGATGTGCCGCAGCGCACGGGTCCAGAAGCGGGCGTAGAGCAAGTGCAGGATCGCGTGCTCGATCCCGCCGATGTACTGTTCGACCGGCAGCCAGGCCGCGATCTCCGCCTTGTCGAAGGCGCGGTCCGCCGGCTGACTGGCGAAGCGCAGGAAATACCAGCTCGAATTGACGAAGGTGTCGAGCGTGTCGGTCTCACGCTCCGCCGCGCCGCCGCAGCTCGGGCAGGCGACGTGCTTCCAGCTCGGGTGGCGGACCAGCGGGTTGCCGGGGGTGGCGAAATCGATGTCTTCGGGCAGCGTCACCGGCAGCTGGTCCTTCGGCACCGGGACCACGCCGCACGCGGCGCAGTGGATGAACGGGATCGGCGTGCCCCAATAGCGCTGGCGGCTGACGCCCCAGTCGCGCAGCCGCCATACGGTCTTGCCTGCGCCCCAGCCTTCGGCTTCGGCGCGCGCGATCACCGCGCGCCTGGCGTCGGCCACGGTCATCCCGTCGATGAAACCCGAATGGACCGCCAGTCCGTCACCCGGCTCGGCTTCGGTCAGCGGTTCGTCAGGATTGCTCCCGGCAGGCGCGATGACACGGCAGATCGGCAACCCGTATTTGGTGGCGAAGTCGAAGTCGCGCTGGTCATGCCCCGGCACGGCCATGATCGCCCCGGTGCCGTATTCCATCAGCACGAAGTTGGCGATGAAGACCGGCAGCGTCTCGCCGGTGAACGGATGGCGCGCGCCGATGCCGGTGTCGAAGCCGAGCTTCTCGGCGGTCTCGAGCTCGGCCGCGGTGGTGCCGCCGCGCTTGCACTGGGCGATGAACTGGGCGGCTTCGCAGTTGTTTGCGGCGACCGCCTCGGCCAGCGGATGGTCGGGCGCCACCGCCACGAAGCTCGCCCCGAAGATCGTGTCCGGACGGGTGGTGTAAACCTCGACCATATCGCCGTTGGTCAGGTCGAAGCGAAACTGCAGCCCCTGGCTCTTGCCGATCCAGTTTTCCTGCATCAGCCGGACCTTGTCGGGCCAGCCGTCGAGCTCGCCCAGCCCGTCGAGCAGCTCCTGCGCGAACTGGGTGATCTTCAGGAACCACTGGTTGAGCTGGCGCTTTTCGACCAGCGCGCCCGAGCGCCAGCCGCGCCCGTCGACCACCTGTTCGTTGGCCAGCACGGTCTGGTCGACCGGGTCCCAGTTGACCGCGCTTTGCCGGCGATAGACCAGCCCCGCGGCGTAGAGATCGAGAAACAGCGCCTGTTCGTGGCCGTAATAGGCCGGATCGCACGTGGCGAACTCGCGGCTCCAGTCGAGCGCAAAGCCGAGCCGCTGCAGCTGTCCCTTCATCGTGGCGATGTTCTGGCAAGTCCACCCCGCCGGATGGACGCCCTGTTCCATCGCCGCGTTTTCGGCCGGCATGCCGAACGCGTCCCAGCCCATCGGGTGCAGCACTTCGTGCCCGGTCATCCGCTTGTAGCGGGCCAGCACGTCGCCCATCGTGTAATTGCGCACGTGGCCGATGTGGATGCGCCCCGAAGGATAGGGGAACATCTCGAGCACGTAGCTCTTGGGCTTGTTACTGGCGCTGTCAGCCTTGAAAGCGCGCGCTTCGGCCCACGCACGCTGCCAGCGCCCGTCGGCCTGCCCAGGATCGAACCGGGTATCGTTCATCGCTCGCCCCTAGGGCACTTTAGCCGATGGCGGAACGCCTGAGATCGCGCGCCTTGGTGAGGATGATGTCCTCGAGCTTCTGCACCGTGGCCGCCGCCACCGGCGCCGCGGCCCAGCCGCCGTTCTGCTGCACTTCGCGGCTGGCAGTTACCCGCAGCGCATCGGCGCGCAGGTCCTGGTCGAGGATCGAGACCGAGACCTTGACGCGTTCGTTCGGGTTCTGCGGGTTGGAATACCAATCGGTCACGATAACCCCGCCGGCGCTGTCAGCCTGGGCCAGGGTCATGAACGACAGCGTTTCGAGGCTGGCCCGCCACAAGTACGAATTGACCCCGATCGTGGTCACTTGCGAGGCGGCCAGATCGGCGCGCGGCCGTTCGTTGCCGCCGCCGCCGCCCAGCATTCCGCACGCCGACAGGCCCAGGGCCAGCGAACCCAGCAGAAATCCGCGCCCGAGGGCGGCAGCCCGCGGCCGATAACGGAGGGTGGAAAGCGTCTGCGATGCCATTATCGATCCCAATTCCAGCAGCGGGCGCCGCGGCCCGAGAGCGCCTCTATAGACGCCCTTTGCCGAGCATCAAGGTACAGCGATGCAAGAGCGGCCGGGGCCGTGAACGCGCGCTTAATCAACCTCGATTGTGGAGTGCGGGCAACAGTCGCGAAAAAGAGTCGGCCGGCCGGGGAGCACACTGGGCAAGGCCAGAACGCTGGCCTAAGCCCGTCGGCGATAGCGACTCGGCCCATGGCTGGCGGGAATGTCAGGAACCGTTCATCGGTCCCCTGCATTTTTCAGTCGGCAGCAGGGCCAACTGGGGCTTTTCGCGTGACGAGACGGGTAAACAGCAAGCCGGGCCGGATGGCAGCGTTGATCGCTGCTGGCGCGGTTGCGGCCGCCGCGATCCCGTCTGCCGGCCTCGCGCTCGGCGCGTTCGATGACGGCGCGGCGCTCGCGGCCACCGGCAGTTTTGCCGCGCTGACCCCGGCATCGGTCGATCCGCGGCTCGCCGCGTTCGTTGCCGAACGGGTCAGCGGCCATGCCCGGCTGATGCGCTTCACCCCGGCCGGGGTGGCGGAACGCGATCGCCGCTCGGTCACCGTCGCGATCCGCATCGGCGCGGATGAAGCGCGGGCTCTTTCGGTGCGCTCGGCGATTGCCGCGGCGCAGACCCAGGTCGCCGGCGATGCCGGGGTGCGGATCGCGCCGACGCGCTACAACCTCGGCATTTCGCGCGGGTATCAGAGCTTCGCCCGGGCGACGACGCCCGAACTGTCGCGTTCGCTGACCGACGCCGATATTCCCGACCTGGCGCAATTCCGGCCGACGCCGGGCGCCCGGCCCGACAACAGCCGCTTCGCCGCGCGGGTCGCGGTGGAAGAACAGGCCAAGGCCGGTGCCAGCCCGCGCACGCTCGATTCGCGCAGCGACCAGGCGGTCGATGTCGCCGGCAGCTATCGCCTGTCGCGCAATCTCGATGTCACCGCCGGGGTGCGCTATTCGCAGGAACGCGATCGCCTCGCGCCGATGCGTGAAGCGACGGAGCAGGACAGCCAGGCAGTCTATGTCGGGACCCAGTTCCGCTTCTAGCCTGGCGGCCTGAAGTCCGGTTCACCAGCCCCGCTTCGGCGGGGCTTTTTCTTTGTCCCGCCCGGTCCTAGGGAGGCACAGACAACAGAAAAAAGGGACAGGATCATGGCGCGCATCGCAATCGTCACCGGCGGCACCCGCGGGATCGGCGAGGCCATCTGCAAGACCTTGCAGGGCGACGGGTTCAAGGTGGTGGCCAATTACGGCGGCAACGACGACAAGGCGCGTGCCTTCACCGAGGCGACCGGAATCCCCGCCTATAAGTGGGATGTCGGCGATCACCAGGCGACCTTGGCCGGCTGCCAGCAGGTCGAAAGCGAGGTCGGCCCGATCGACGTGGTGGTCAACAACGCCGGCATCACCCGCGACGGCACCTTGCTCAAGATGAGCTTCGAGGACTGGTACGATGTCATGCGCATCAACCTCGGCGGTTGCTTCAATATGGCCAAGGCCACCTTCCCGGGCATGAAGGAGCGCGGCTGGGGCCGGATCGTCAACATCGGTTCGATCAACGGCCAGGCCGGGCAATACGGCCAGGTCAACTACGCCGCGGCCAAGAGCGGCATCCACGGCTTCACCAAGGCGCTGGCGCAGGAAGGCGCGCGGTTCGGCATCACCGTCAACGCCATCGCGCCCGGCTACATCGATACCGACATGGTCGCCGCCGTGCCGCCGCCGGTGCTCGAAAAGATCGTCGCCAAGATCCCGGTCGGCCGCCTCGGCCACGC
>JANOAH010000241.1:0-9017 GCA_031411075.1 Erythrobacteraceae bacterium | reverse complement strand
ACGCCGTACTTGGCGATCTCCTTGATCAGGTTGAGCCCGGTCGAACGATGGTTGATCGAATGCCAATCCTCCTTGAGCCGCGCCTGGCAGCCGATCATCACATGGTCCTGCATGTTTTCGCCGACCATCGGCGCTTCGTGCACCACCGCCACGCCCAGCTCCTGCAGCAGCGCGGCCTGGCCGACGCCACTGATCTCCAAGAGCTTGGGCGATTCGACCGAGCCGGCCGCCAGGATCACCTCGCGCCCGGCCATCGCCCGGCGCGTCTCGCCGTGCTGCTTGAATTCGACGCCGATCGCCTTTTTGCCGTCCCACAGGATGCGGGTGGTCATCGCCCGCAATTCGACGGTCAAATTGGCGCGCTTCATCGCCGGGTGGAGATAGGCGTTGGCGGCGGAATGGCGCTTGCCGCCCTTGGCGGTCATCTGGAACCAGGTGCAGCCTTCCTGGTCGCCGTTGTTGAGGTCTTCGCGATAGGGCAGGCCGTACTCTTCGCACGCCTTGATCAGCGCCGCCGAAATGTCGTGCTTTTCGGGAAAGTCGGAGACGTTAAGCGGGCCGCCGACGCCGTGCGCCTCGTCCTCGCCGCGTTCCTGGTTCTGCGCCTTGCGGAAATAGGGCAGCACTTCGTCCCAGCTCCACCCGCGCGCCCCCATTTGCGCCCAGCCATCGTAATCGGCGGCCTGACCTCGCACGTAGAGCAGGCCGTTGATCGACGACGAGCCGCCGAGCACCTTGCCCTTGGGCCACTTGTACGGGCGGCCGGTGACCGCGTCGGGCTCGGTATCGTAGAGCCAGTTGACCTTGGGATCGTTCAACGTCTTGCCGAACCCGATCGGGGTCTGGATCATCATGTTCGACCAGAACTGCCCGGGTTCCTTGAGCGGCCGGTCATCGCCGCCCGCTTCGAGCAGCACGACCTTGTGCGCGCCCGATTCGGTAAGCCGTGCGGCAAGCACGCACCCCGCGCTTCCCGCGCCGACAATCACGTAATCGGCATAGATATCGGCGGCCATTCTGCTCTCCTCGGTCCGGTCACGCCCTGGGCTCAGGGTCGAAAGGTTACACGAAAGATACACCTTGCCATGCTGTGCCGCCGCGCCCTTTTTGCGAGAAGTGGCGGCGGGCCAGAGTGCATTCGCGCGATTCGCGGGGGAGACTAGCGGAGCGGGGCGATGTAGGAAAATGGCGAGATCCGCCGCAACCGCTGGCTGTCGATGAGGACGAATGCGATCGCATGACATCTCGCTTCGCGTTGCGCTGGCCGCCGTGGCCCTCGGCGCGGCGCAGGGGCTTGCGGCGCAAACCCCGTATGTTCCGGCGCGAACCGAGTGGGGCGATCCAGATTTGCGCGGGACCTGGCCGCTCGACCGGATCGCCGAGGCCGGTATTCCGCTGCAGCGGCCCGGTGATCTCGGCGAGCGCTTGGAATTGACCGACGGCGCGTTTGCAGATCGGCTCGAAGCGGCAGTGCGCGCCGACGCTTCATTTACACAGGACGTCGATGCCAATGGCACGGCTGGCCTTGCCGACTGGCTTCGCTCGACTCCGTTCGGACGGCGCACCTCGCTCATCGTCGATCCGGCCAACGGCCGCCTGCCGCCGCTGACGCCACAGGCGCGCGCACTGTTCGCCGCCGGGCGCAACAGCTGGGTCGAAGGGCAGCCGATTGACTGGATCACCGATCTCGACAGCTACGATCGCTGCATCACCCGCGGTCTGCCCAGCGCAATCCTGCCGTGGCCGAACAACAACGGCGTGCGCGTGTTCCAGTCCCCCGGCTTCGTGGTGTTGCAGCTCGAGGTGCTCGGCACGCGGATCATCCCGATCCGGGGCGGCGCGGCCGCGTCCGGTGGTGCCCGGAGCTGGTTGGGTCAAAGTCGTGGCCATTGGGACGGCGATACGCTTGTCATCGAGACCGGCGCGATGATCGCCGGCGACAGCGCCTCGACCGATGCCTCGAAGCGGGCCAGTTCGCCGATTACCGGACGCGGCAACGGGGTCGTACCGATGAGCGGGCAGGCCACCACCGTCGAGCGGTTGACAAGGACCGGCCCGGATACGTTGGTCTACAGGGTCACCTATTCGGACCCGGAGGTCTACACCGCGCCGTGGACCGCCGCGTTGGAATGGTCCCGCAATGACGGCTATCGCTTGTACGAATTCGCCTGCCACGAAGGTAATGAGGTCCGCCAGATGATCGTTAGTTCTCGCGCCGAGCGCGGCATTGTCTCCACCACCCAGCGCGGCACCGGCAACGCTGACCAGGACGGCACGGGCCGGTGGCCGTTCCCGAGTAATCTCAACGGCGAGGCGAGGCGATGATCAAACCCGAACTGGAATTCGTTTACGAGGCCGGCGGCGGCCTCGATCCGCCGCGCGAGATCGGGCCGGTGGTCGACGGCACCCGGCGGATCATCCCGATCCAGGCCGGCGGCTATGTTAAGGGGCCGAAGATCAGCGGCAAGCTGATGGGCAACAGCGCCGATTGGCAGCTGACCCGGCCCGATGGCGTCACCGTGGCCGATGCGATCTATGCGATCGAGACCGACGACGGCGCGCTGATCCAGATCCGCAACAAGGGCCTGCGCCACGGCCCGCCCGAAGTGATGGCGCGGCTGCGCGCCGGCGAGGAGGTCGATCCGGCAGAATACTATTTCCGCACCGTCCCCGAATTTATCGCCCCCGACGGGCCCTATGACTGGCTCAACAAGTCGATCTTCATCTGCTCGGGCGCGCGCTATGCCAGCGGGATCAAGCTGTGGGTGTGGCGGGTGACCTGAATTGGCCGGCGCGACAAATATGACAGGAACTTAGAGGCGATTGCGGCGCTTTGCGGAAACATCCGTAGGAGCCTTCAAAATGCGTGCCAGCCTGTTTGTTGCCGTCGCCAGCGTCGCCCTTCTCGCCGCGTGCGGTTCGTCGAACGACGCGGCCGAGACTGCCGAGCCGACCGCCACGCCCGCGCCGACGCCGTCGGTGCAGGCGGTCGCTCCGCTGATGATGCCGGATGGCACCGCGGTCGGCACCGCCACCGTCACGCCGGGGATCAACGCGGTGCGCATTGCGCTCGAGGTCACTGGCATGCCGCCGGGCGAACACGGCGTCCACGTACACATGACCGGCAAGTGCGAAGGGCCCAAGTTCGAAAGCGCCGGCGGGCACTGGAATCCGGACGCCAAGATGCATGGCCTCGAGGGGGAGCCCGGCCAGCACGCGGGTGACATGCCCAACCTGGTCGTCGCCGAAGACGGGACCGGATCGCTCAATTACCAGTTGCTCGGTGGCAATTGGGACGGCCTGCTCGACGCCGACGGCGCCGCGTTCGTGGTACACGCCATGCCCGACGACCAGAAGACCGATCCTTCGGGCAACAGCGGCGATCGCGTCGCTTGCGGCGTCTTCGCGCTTGGCGGCGGGGCGGCCCCTGCCGCGCAGCCATGACCAAGACACCCAAATCGGACGACAAGGTCAGCTGGTCGAGCCACGGCGGCACCGCGCACGGCAAGGTGGTGAAAAAGGTCACCAAGCCGATGACGGTCAAGGGCCACAAGGTCGCTGCTTCGCCCGACAACCCCGAGTTCCTGGTTGAGACCGAAGAAGGCAAGCGCGCCGCGCACAAGGCGGCGGCGCTGACGAGAAGCTAGTTGCCGCTCGCAAAGGCGCGAAGATGTTACGCCCGGCCGCGCGCTGGCCCTCCAGATCAAATGTGCAGTGTGGCAGTGTGTCGGGGCGGCTTCGCCGCTAGCGCGACCCCTTTGCGCCTTTGCGCCCTTGCGTGCGCTATCTGATCCGCACGTCGAGCAGGCTGGGCCCGCTTTCGGCAAACGACCATTCGAGCGCGGCGTCGAGGTCGGCGACCGCCTCGACCCGCCGCGCGGGCAGGCCCTGCGCTTCGGCCAACTTGACGAAATCGAGCCCGGTCAGGTCGCAGCCCGGCACGTGGTTCATCCCGAATTCGCCCGAAAACCCCGTCAGCGCAGCATAGGCCTGGTTGTTGAGGATGACGAAGCTGACGTTCGCCGCCTCGTTGCGCGCGGCGTAGAGGCCCTGGATGGTGTACATCGCGCTGCCATCGCCGAGGATCGCGATGACCTTGTCGGGCTGGGCCATGGCCACCCCGATCGCGCCGGGGAGCGAATAGCCGAGGCCCCCGCTGGCGCACGAGTAGAACCCGCCTTCGCGCACGATCGGCAGCACGTCATGCTCGGGCCCGCGCGCGGTGGGGGCTTCCTCGACGATCACGGCATTCGCAGGCCGCAGCGCGGCGACGCGTTTGAGCACGTAGGCGGCGGTCATCTCGGCCGCCGGGTCCTTGAGCTGGTGCGCAGTGCCGGTGAAGGCGCGCGGAGCGACCCGCTCGGCCAGCATTGCCATGCCCGCCGCCACATCGCCGAGCACGCCGCCGCCACCTGGCAGTGCGGCGAGGTGATTCGGATCGTCGGACAGCGCCATCAGCGCCGCATGTTCGGGCCAGTGCGGGCCGCTGCCTTCGACATGATACGTGAACACCGGTGCGCCGACGACCAGGATGGCGTCGTGCGGCGCGAGCAGTTTCTGGATCTGGTCGCGCCAGGCCGGCAGGAAGCCAGCGAACTGCGGGTGGTCCTCGGGGAATGTCTCGCGCGCGTTGTAGGGCGCGGTCCACACCGCCGCGCCGCTGCGTTCGGCGAGCGCGATCGCCGCACTCCAGCCGCCGGCGTTGGCGACCCCGGTGCCGAGCACCAGCGCGGGCTTGCCGGCGCCGTCGAGCAGCGCGGCGAGGCGAGCGATCCCGACTTCGGCCGGTGAAGTGCGCAAGGTCAGTTCGGGCAGGCCGGGCATTTCGCACTCGCGGTCCCAGTCGTCGACCGGGATCGACACGAACACCGGTCCCATCGGCGGGGTCAGCGCGATCGCGAACGCGCGCACCAGCGCCAGCGGCACATCCTCGGCGCGCGCCGGCTCGGCCGCCCATTTGATGAACGGACGCGGGAATTCGGTCGGCCGCTCGGCGTAAAGGAACGGGTCGTAGGGCAGGATCGAGCGCGCCTGCTGCCCGGCGGTGACCACCAGCGGGGTGTTGTTCTTGTAAGCGGTGAACAGGTTGCCGAGCGAATGCCCGGTCCCGGCCGAGCTGTGCAGGTTGATGAGCGCCGGCCGACCCGAAGCGCGGGCATAGCCATCGGCCATCCCCATCACCACCGCTTCGTTCAAACCCTGGACGTATGGGAACGGCAGCGCTTTGAGCATCGGCAGCTCGGTGCTGCCGGGATTGCCGAACAGCTTGTCGACCCCGAAGTGGGCGAATACGGCGAAGGCGGCTTCACGAACGGTGGGCATGGCGGCAACTAACCTTCTTTCGTCATTGCGAGCGGAGCGAAGCAATCCAGGGCGTCTCGCACCACCGCCGTGGATTGCTTCGTCGCTTCGCTCCTCGCAATGACGAGGGTGACGGAAATGTCTAGACCGCCTCGCCGCCGGCGCGGGCCCGTTCAAGCACCGTGCTTTCGTCGCGGTTGATCCGCACCAGGACAACGAACAGGCACAGCAGGATTGCCGGGGCGACCACGTTGACCGCGGTGATCGCATTGCCCAGATCGCCGCCGTTCCTGGCCGCGACGATGCCGACGAAATACGGCCCCATGCCTAAGCCCAGCAGGGTCGAAATGATGATGTAGATCGAACTGGTCAGCCCGCGCATGCGCGGCAGCACCAGGTCATAGAGCAGCGAATAGAGCGGCGGCAGCCACAGCGTCAGGATGATCGAATAGACCACGAAGCGCAGGTAGAACTGGCCGGCACTGGCGGCGTTGTAAGTCCAGATCCCGATCAGCGGCGAAATGCCGAGCGCGAAGATCGTCAGCCACACCCGGCCGCGCCCACCCATCCGCGCGGTCAGCCAGTCGGACAGCGGGCCGGCGATCACCGGGCCGACCAGCCCGAGCGCCGCAGCAAGCAGCCCGAACTGCAGCGCCGTGGTCGCCTGCGACAGCTGGAACTTGGTAATCAGGAACGAGGGGGTAAAGCCCATCACGCCGTAATTGATCGCGGTCTGCAAGCCGCCGACCACCATCAGCAGGATCAGCGAGGGACTGAGCACGACATTGTAGGTCGGCCGGTCGGTCAGCTTGAGCGACTGAAACAGGTTGAGGATCACGAACGCGCCGAACGCGGTGACGAACCACTGTACCCCGTGCGTGTCCCAACCGATGCCGACGGCGGCCAGCGGCTGCTGCACACTGGGCGAAAAGCCCTGCGCGAGGCGGAACAGCGACCAGCAGATGCCGCCGATCAGCGCCAGTCCGGCAAGGTTGATCGCCCACTGCCTGCCGCCCGCATGGCGATGCCACAGCATGTACCAGTTGGCCCCCGGCGTGACCGAGGCGAGCACCGCGCCGCTGGCCTTGAACGGATGCGGGTCCGCCGGCGCGACGATCCCGTCGACCCCGCCGCGCACCGGTTCGCGCAGCCGCAGGATCGCCCAGGCCAAGAGCACGCCTGGCAGCGCCGCAACGAGGAACGCGAACTGCCATCCCGAAAAGCCGAACGCGCCATCGGGATAGCGGGTGTCCCACCACTGCGCGACCACGCCGCCGAGCGTGATCGACAGCCCGAGGCCGAGCGCGGTGGCAACGCCCATCGCCGCCATCGCGGTGCCGCGGCGCGCGCGCGGAAAGGTGTCGAAGATGATCGAATTGGCCGCCGGCTGCGCTGCGGCCTCGCCAATTCCCACGCCCAGGCGCGAAATCGCCAGCAACGCGAACCCGCCGGCGAACGCCGACAGGCCGGTAAACAGCGACCAGGCGAGGATGCACAGGCCGAGCAGCCGGGTCCGGATCCAGCCGTCGACCAGCCGGCCGAGCGGCAGCGAGAACAGCGCATAGAACAGCGCGAACATGGTGCCGTAAAGCAGCCCCATCTCGGCCGGGCCGATGCCGAGCTTGGCCTGGATGCTGGGAGCGAGGATCGAAAGGATTTGCCGGTCGAGCAGGCTCAGCCCCTGCGCCGCGGCGACCAGGGTCAGCGCGTACCACCCGGCGCGCGAGACTTTCGTGGCCGGCCGGGCCGGCTCATCCGCTACGATCGTGGCCATCAGCGTGTCCTCTCTTCTACATCCTCCCCGGAACGGGGAGGGGGACCACCCGAAGGGTGGTGGAGGGGTCGCAACGCCAGCGTATCGGCCTCTCCGTCAGCGGCTGCGCCGCGGCCACCTCCCCGTTCCGGGGCGGATTTGAAACTATCCTTTCAACGCCGCCGCGATCGAATCCTTGAGCGGCGTACTCGGCCGGCCGGCGAGGCGGCTCAGGTCCTTGCTCTCGGAATACAGCTCGCCGTGGCCCGCAAGGTAGCTGGTGCTCGCCAGCATCCCCGCCACCGGCGGCGGCAGGCCCGCGCCTTCGAGCGTCTTGGCATAGTCGCTTTCGGACTGGTTGACGTAGTTCACCGGCTTGCCGGACTGGCGCGAGACTTCATCGGCGAACTCGGCCATCGTCCACGGGTGATCGCCGGCGAGCTCGTAAGTCTGCCCGCCCGGGCTATCGACCAGCGCGCCGACCGACGCTGCGGCGAGATCGCCGCGCGTCGCGGTGGCGAGCTTGCCTTCGCCGGTGGCGCCGTAGATCGCGCCGTGCTCGATCGCCGGGGCGAGCGCGCCGGTGTAGTTTTCCTGGTACCACGGCATCCTGAGCACGTCATGGTTGAGCCCCGAGCCTTCGAGCAGCTTTTCGGTGGCGACATGTTCGGGCGCCAGCGCCAGCTTGGAACCCTGCGCGTTGAGGATCGAGGTATAGGCAAGGTAGCTCGCGCCCGCCTTCTTGGCCGCATCGATCACCGCGCCATGCTGCCGCTCGCGCTGGCCGACGGCGTTGCCGCTGATCAGCAGCACCCGGTCGACTCCGCTCAGCGCCTCGGCCAGGCTGGCCGGATCGTCGTAATCCGCGCGGCGTACGTCGATGCCCTTCTGGGCGTAATCGGCCAGCGCCGCCGGATCGCGCGCCAGCGCCACGATCTGCGCCGGGTTGGTCTTCTGCAGCAGTGCGTCGAGGACCAGGCGGCCCAGCTTCCCGGTCGCGCCGGTCACGGCATATTTCGGCATCTGACGTCCTCTCCTAGAGCTTGAACCAGCGTTCGGCATTGGTCTGGAAGAACTTGGTCTTCTGCGCCGGCGTCAGGTTCATCTCGTCCATCCAGCGTACCTCGTCGGGCAGGTATTGATAGGGGTAATCCATCGCGTACATCACGCGGTCTTCGCCCATCACTTCGATCATCAGCTTGATCGCCGGCTCGAACGCCATGCCGCTGTTGGTGGCGAGCACGTTGGTGCGCAGATAATGGAACAGGTCGTGCTGCAACGGCTTGAGCCGCGCGTAGCGGTTCGAGCGGACCCCGGCGCGGTGCATGTAATCGTGGCGGTAAATCCAGTACGGGATCGCCTCGCAGCCATGGCCGAGCACCATCTGCAGGCCGGGATAGCGGTCGAACACCCCGGTGGTCATCAGGCGCAGGCCATGGAACGCGGTCTCCACCCCGAACCCGAACACCGCCCCGTCGAGCCCGGCTTCGACCATGGTGCCAATCATGTCGTCGGGCGGGGTCTGCGGGTGGATGTAGAGCGGCAGGTCGAGATCGGCGCAGGCGCGCAGGATCGGGTCGAACTGCGGTTCGTCGAGGTAGTGCCCCATTACATGGCTGCAAATCTGTACCCCGTGGAAGCCGAGCTCCTCCTTACCGCGCCTGAGCTCCTCGACCGACCATGCCGCGTCCTGCGGCGCCACCGCGATCATCCCGTAGAAGCGATCGGGATAGCGCTCGCACGCCGTTTTGAGCTGATCGTTCGAATTGCGCGCGATGCGCTTGGCCTCGTCCACATCGGGCAGGAAGTTCACCCCCGGAGCGGTGAGCGCCAGCACCGCCTTGTCGATCCCGGCCTCATCCATCGCCCCGATCCTGAGCTCGCCCAGGTCGAGCAGCCGATCGCGGATGAAGGTGGTGCGCTCGGACGGGCTGGTGCCGTAAAAGCCCCACAGGCTCATCGT
>JANOAH010000240.1:0-5816 GCA_031411075.1 Erythrobacteraceae bacterium | reverse complement strand
CATCGACCAGCGCCTGCTGTCCGGCCCGCAGCGGCTTGCCCTTGGCGCGCCCGTAGAGCCGGTTGAGCGTGGTCGGATCGCCGGGTTTGTGCGCGGTCATGAGGGGATGCGCCTTAGCGCATGCCCCCTGGCGCTCAAGTAGCGCGCAGCGCGATAGCGCCGACCAAGGCGCCGCTGATGCAAAACCGCCCCGGAGCAAGCTCCGAGGCGGTCGTGTCATTCCAGGAGGAAACTTAGCTTAGGCGGCTTCGGCCTCTTCGCCCGGATCGCGCAGCACGTAGCCGCGGCCCCAGACGGTTTCGATGTAATTCTCGCCGCCGCACGCGCTGGAGAGCTTCTTGCGCAGCTTGCAGATGAACACGTCGATGATCTTCAGTTCGGGTTCGTCCATCCCGCCGTAGAGGTGGTTGAGGAACATTTCCTTGGTCAGCGTGGTGCCCTTGCGCAAGCTCAAGAGCTCGAGCATCGCGTATTCCTTGCCGGTCAGGTGGACCCGCGCGCTGTCGACTTCGACGGTCTTGGCATCGAGGTTGACCGCCAGCTTGCCGGTGCGGATGACCGACTGGCTGTGGCCCTTCGAACGGCGCACCACGGCATGGATGCGGGCGACCAGCTCGTCACGATGGAACGGCTTGGTGACGTAATCGTCGGCGCCGAAGCCGAAGCTGCGGATCTTCGAATCCATCTCCGAAATGCCCGACAGGATCAGCACGGGCGTCTGCACCTTGGCCACACGCAGCTTCTTGAGCACGTCGTACCCGTGCATGTCGGGCAAGTTGAGGTCGAGCAGGATGATGTCGTAATCGTACAGCTTGCCAAGGTCCAAGCCCTCTTCGCCCAGGTCGGTCGAATAGACGTTGAAGCCTTCAGTGGTGAGCATCAGCTCGATCGCCTTGGCGGTGGTCGGCTCGTCTTCGATCAGCAGCACGCGCATGGGTACAGCCCCCTCAAACCCTTTGGTCACACCCCGGTAAGAGGTGTTTGCCCCGAATTAACCAACCCGTCTCTCAACGAAAAAGGTTAATTAACGGTTACGGCCGATGGCGCCTGAGGCGAGTCTTTTGGGCAACATCCTAAGCGACGCGCGCCAGCTTCTTTTGCCGGCGGCGCTGGACCGATGAGCCGATGCCGATCGCCTCGCGATACTTGGCCACGGTGCGGCGGGCGAGATCGAAGCCCTTGGCGCGCAGCAGGTCGACCAGCTGATCGTCGGACAGGATGTCGGCCGGATCCTCGGCATCGCATAGCGCGCGGATCTGCGCTTTCACCGCCTCGGCCGAAACCGCGCCTTCGCCGTCGGCCGAGGCCACGCCGCTGGTGAAGAAGTATTTCAGTTCGAACGTACCGCGCGGGCAGTGCAGGAACTTGTTCGAGGTTACCCGGCTGACCGTGCTTTCGTGCACCGCCACCGCTTCGGCCACGGCGCGCAGGGTCATCGGCTTGAGGTGCGCCACCCCGCGGCGGAAGAACCCTTCCTGCTGTTTGACGATCTCGGCGGCGACCTTGAGGATCGTCTTCTGCCGTTGGTCGAGCGCCTTGATCAGCCATTTGGCGTCGGCCAGCTTTTCGCCCAGCCAGGTTTTCGAGGCCTTGTCAGTGCAGCCATCGCGCAGCTCGACATAATAGCTGCGGTTGACCACCAGCCGCGGCAAGGTCGCCTCGTTGATGGCGATGGCCCAGCCCGTGCCGGCGGCCGGCGTGATCAGCACGTCGGGCACGATCGGCTCCCGCTCGGCTCCGCCAAAGCGCAGGCCGGGCTTGGGATCGTAGCCGCGCAATTCGGCCAGCATGTCGGCGAAGTCCTCGTCATCGACGTCGCACATCCGCTTGAGCCGGGCGAACTCGCCGCGCGCGACCAGCTCCAGATTGTCGATCAGCCGCGCCATGCACGGATCGTAACGGTCGGCCTCGCGCGCCTGCAGCGCCAGACATTCGCCGAGCGACCGCGCGCCGACCCCGGTCGGATCGAGCGACTGGACCAGCGCCAGCGCAGCGTCGGCCTGGTCCGGCGATACGCCGAGGTCGGCGGCCACCTCGCGCAAGGGGAAGCCGAGATAGCCGGCCTCGTCGAGCAGGCCGATCAGGTGCCGGGCGACATGTTCGAGAAGGGGATCGGCGACGACCGCGCCAATCTGCTCGGCCAGGTGTTCGGCCAGCGTCGGCGCCTCGCCGCCGCGCTCTTCGATCGGCAGTGAATCCTCTGCCGGCGCGCCGCTCACCGCGGCCGACCAGTCCCCCGTGTCACGGTCACGGTCGAGCGCGCCCAGATCGATGTCGAGAGGGGCGTCGGCCTCGCCCGCGCCGCGCGCGATCAACTGGTCGGCGGTGGGATCGTCGGGCGCCTCTTCGCGCACCTCGTCGGGCGTGGCGGCGCGTTCGTGCGACAGCTCGCCGGCGTCGAGCAGCGGATTGGCCTCCAGCGCCTCGCCGATGAACGCCTCGATCTCGAGGTTCGACAGCGCCAGCAGCTTGATCGCCTGCTGCAGCTGTGGCGTCATGGTCAGCGTTTGCGACTGACGCAGATCGAGGCGCGGACCCAGCGCCATCGCTCAGCTCCCCTCCGCGCCCGCCATCACAAGGTGAAGCTTTCGCCCAGATAAAGGCGGCGCACGTTTTCGTCCGCCACCAGGTCTTCCGGGCTGCCGGCGAACAGCACCTGGCCGCCGTAGATGATGCAGGCGCGATCGACGATGTCGAGCGTCTCGCGCACGTTGTGATCGGTGATCAGCACGCCGATGCCGCGCTGCTTGAGGTCTTTCACCAGCCCGCGAATGTCGCCGATCGACAAGGGGTCGATGCCGGCGAACGGTTCGTCGAGCAGCATGATCGAGGGCTTGGCGGCGAGCGCGCGGGCGATCTCGCAGCGGCGCCGCTCGCCGCCCGACAGCGCCATCGCCGCGCTGTCGCGCAGCTTGGTGAGGTGAAATTCGTCGAGCAGCCGGTCGAGTTCGGCGGCGCGAGTATTCCGGTCGGGCTCGATCATCTCGAGCACGCAGTTGATGTTCTGCGCCACCGTCATGCCGCGAAAGATGCTGGTTTCCTGCGGCAGATAGCCGAGCCCGAGGATCGCGCGGCGGTACATCGGCAGCCGGGTGACATCGACCCCGTCCATCAGGATGCGCCCGCTGTCGGGCCGGACCAGGCCCATGATCGAATAGAAACACGTGGTCTTGCCGGCGCCGTTGGGGCCGAGCAGGCCGAGCACCTCGCCCTTGCCGACGGTCAGCGAGATGTCAGACAGCACCGCGCGCTTGTCATAACTCTTGGCGATCGAAACGACTTCGAGCCCGCCCTGCGGGATCGGCGGCGCGGCGTTGGGCTGCGCATCGCCGGCCAGGTCGGCTGAAGGCTGAGTGTCGAGGACCGGTTGTTCGAGCGATGCCATGCGCAGGCGTTTAGCATGGCTTGCCGGCGTTTGAAGAGGGTTGGCAGGGTTCGTGCATGTCCTGGACGTGTCTGTTGCACAACTGCACGAATCGAGCCGCTTGTGCCGGCCTGCCGACGATGAGATAGTCCGAGTCGGGAGAGCGGAGGAGGCAGCGCATGAACAAGGCGCTCGAAGGACAGCCGGCTGTGGCCAAGGCCGGGCCGCGCAAGCTCGATTGGCGGCGGCGGATGAGCGACCATGTCGCTTACGCATTGCTGGTCTACACCGGGCTGCAGATCTTCGTGACGATGAACCAGCTCAAGAGCGGAAGCGGCTCGATCCTGCCTTACTTCGCGCTGGTCGTGCTGGTCGCCGGCATCATTCCGGGCTGCCGGCTGTTCGAGAAACGCTGGTCCGACCTGTCCGACAGCGACGCCGCCAATCCCGAACTGCGCGACCGGTTCCGGCGCGATCTGATCGTGCTGTGGCTGGGCGCGATCGGGTTGCCGTTGCTAATCACAGGGGCGTTCCTGGGGGTCGCCGCGCTGCTCTAGGCGCGCTGCGCGGCGGCGCGCTCGATCGCTTCGAGCGTGATCTGGCGCGCCGCCGCGGCATCGCCCCATTCGCCGACGCGGACCCATTTCTCCGATTCCAGATCCTTGTAGTGCTTGAAGAAGTGCTCGATCTGCTGGAGCACGATCGAGGGCAGGTCCTGCCGCTCGCCGACGTCCGAGTAATAGGGGAATGTCGTGTCGACCGGCACGCAGATCAGCTTTTCGTCGCCGCCGTGCTCGTCTTCCAGCCGGAGCACCCCGATCGGCCGGGCGCGGACCACGCAGCCGGGGATGAACGGGCTGCGGGCGATGACCAGGGCATCGAGCGGATCGCCATCGGGCGACAGGGTATGCGGCACGAAGCCGTAATTGGCCGGATAGCGCATCGGGGTGTGGAGGATCCGGTCGACGAACAGCGCGCCGCTGGCTTTGTCGAATTCGTACTTTACCGGTTCGCCGCCCACCGGGACCTCGATGATGACATTGAGGCTATCGGGCGGATTGTCGCCGACGGGGATTTTCGAGATGTCCATGGCGGCGTGCCTTAGCCCCCATGCTGCATTGCGGCAATGCTACTTGCGGGCCTTGGGCGCGAGCAAGCGGTCGAGGCCGCCCTCGCCTTTCCCCGTCCGTTCCAGCCACGGGTAGCGCAGGCCACCGTGCCACGGGACCGCCACGGTGCGAAATGCGTCGCCACGCTTAATCAGCAGGCGGATCGGATCCTTGTCCGAGCCCTTCGCTGCGGTGATCGCGTCCTTGAGCGTGTCCGCCGAATAGGCGATCTCGTTGACCGCGACGACCTGGGTGGTGTTGACGATCCCCGCGTCGAACGCCGGGCCGTCCCACCGCGTGCTGGTGACCTTGCCGTCGCCGTCGAGCGTCAGCCCCAGCGAATAGAACACGTTGGTGGTCTTCGTGTCGGCCCAGCGGCCCTCGTCGTAGGCGGTGGGCTTGTCCTTCCACACCAGCCGGTACCCGCCCTGCTCGACCCCCGCGAGCGGCGCGGGCTGGCCGGGGGTCTTGATCCGGGCGGTGAGGAACGCCGCCCAATCGTGCGGGTAGACCGCGTTCAGAGTGCGCACGACTTCGCCGAAATCGTAGGTCCGCACCCCCCAGTCTCCATCGCGACCGCCGAAGAATGCCCGCGCGAAATCGTCGAGGCTCTTGGCGCCGCGCGTTCCGCTGCGGATCAGCTGATCGGCCTCGAGCCAGGTCAGCGCGCCTTCGGTGTAATAGTCTTCGGCGCGGGTCAGCGAGGAATAGGGCAAGGGCCGGCGTTTGTTGATGATCGGATCGTTGGTGGTATCCTCGACCGAGCGCCACCCACGCCCCGGCTGGCCTTCGGAATAGTTGGCGACCGCACCGGCGAACATCGCCAGCACCGTGTCCTTGGCCTGGACCCCCGATCGCGCGGCGAGCACCCAGCCCCAGAACTGGGTCTGGCCTTCGTAGACCCACAGCAGGTTGTCCTGCATCGGGGTGCGGTAGTCCGGGGTCCACAGCTCAGCCGGGCGGCGATACTTGCCGTTCCACGAATGGACGAATTCGTGCGGGATCACGTTGTGGTCCCAGTCCATCTTGACCCAGTCGATCCACGACTTGGGCTCGTACTGGTTCTCGCTCGAACGATGATGCTCGAGTCCGATGCTGCCCAGCCGGTTGGTCATCGCCAGCAGGAAATCGTAGTGGTCGAACGGCCGCGAGCCATACAGCGCGAGCGATTCATCGACCAGGTTTCGGTAGGTCTGCATATGTTCGGGGCGGATCGCCAGCAGCTCGGGCTTGTCGGCGATCGCATCCATCCACACGCCGTGGCCCAGATCGGTGCGCGAGGCGTAGCGCCCTGCGAAGATCGGCGAATCGACCAGCGTCTCGTAGTCGGTCACCGCCCAGGT
>JANOAH010000239.1:0-14240 GCA_031411075.1 Erythrobacteraceae bacterium | reverse complement strand
CCGAGGGCCTGCCGCTGATCGGCCGCAGCCAGCCAATGCAAGAGGTCTATCGCATGATCACGCGCGTGCTGCGCAACGATCTGACCGTGCTGGTGCTGGGCGAATCGGGCACCGGCAAGGAGCTGGTAGCCGAAGCGATCCACGAGCTCGGCGCACGCAAGGCCGGGCCGTTCGTGCCGGTCAACACCGCCGCGATCCCGCGCGAGCTGATCGAAAGCGAGCTGTTCGGGCACGAAAAGGGCGCCTTCACCGGGGCAGTGGCGCGCAGCCTCGGCAAGTTCGAACAGGCCCAGGGCGGCACGCTGTTCCTCGACGAGATCGGCGATATGCCGGCCGAAGCGCAGACCCGGCTGCTGCGCGCGCTGCAATCGGGCAAGGTGCGCCGCGTCGGCGGGCGCGAGGAGATCGCGGTCGACGTGCGCATTATCGCTGCGACCAATCGCGATCTGGCGCCGATGATCGCCGCGGGCACCTTTCGCGAGGACTTGTTCTATCGCCTCAACGTCGTGCCGATCGCGCTGCCGCCGCTGCGCGAGCGGCGCGGCGACATCGAGCCGCTGGTGCGCCATTTTCAGCGCCAGGCCGCCGCCGAGGGACTCCCGCCGCGCCAGTTCGGCAAGGATGCGCTCGCAGCGCTCGAGGCGCATCCGTGGCGCGGCAACGTACGCGAATTGCGCAATGTCGTGTTCCGGGCGCTGCTGCTGGCGCGCGAGGAGCGGATCGATGCTGGTGCGGTGCGCGCGCTGCTGGCCGAAGCCCCGGCTGCCGAAGGCGGCGCTGCGGTCGATTTCGCCGCCGCATTGAGCGCCTGGCTGGGGCAGGGCGAGCCCGCACCCGGCACGCTGTACGATCAGGCGCTGGCGGCCTTCGAACTCCCACTGTTCGAACATGCGCTGCGCCAGACTGGTGGCAACCAGTTGCGCGCGGCGCAATTGCTGGGGATCAACCGCAACACCTTGCGCAAGCGGCTCGACGACCTGGCCATCGATCCCGAGCGGTTCAGCGCCCGCCGCTAGCGCCCGTCGGGCAAAAAGCCCTTGCATTTTTGCAACAGCCCCGTTGTAAGCTTGCAACGATGGCTGACCCCTCCGGCCTCGAGCCCATCCAGACCCGATCGCGCCGCAGCCCGCGCTGGTGGCGGCGCGGGATCGTTGCCGCGCGCCGTTCCAATTTTTACTTGTGGCTTGAGATCGTCGCTGCCGTCGCGCTGATCGTCATGCTGGCGAGCTCGTACCTGGTGCTCGCCGGGGCCTCGGATCCGCGCCGCATGATCCCGTCGGGTCAGGCCGCGGCGATGCTGGTCGGCACGCTGATCCCGGCGCTGACTTTGCTAGTGCTGTTCGGCCGCCGCGCCGCGATCCGCCGCGCCGGGGGCACCAGCGCGCGGCTGCACGTCAACCTGGTATTCTTCTTCTCGTTGGTCGCGGCGATTCCCACGCTACTGGTCGCGGTGTTCGCCAGCTTCCTGTTCCAGCAGGGCGTCGAATTCTGGTTCTCCGACCAGTCGCGCGGACTGCTCGAAAATGCCAACCGCCTCGCCCAGGGCTATTACCAGCAGAGCCAGGAGGACGTGAAGACCGAGACCGAAGTGATGGTCGACGACGTGCGCGGCTATCTCCAGCAGGTCCCTATCACGAGCTCGGATTTCTACGACAATTACGCCTATCAGGCGGTCTATCGCGGCCTCTCCAAGAGCGCGATCCTGCGGCTGCGGCCCGACGGCACCACCGCCACGCTGGCGATCATCGATCCCGATGCCGACAACGCCCAGGACCGCATCCCCGCCGAGATTTTCCGCAAGCTGCGCGAAGGTGAGGACGTGGTGATCGTGGCCAGCCCGGAACTGATCGAGGCGGTGGCGCCGATCGATCGAGGCGAGGGCCTCTACCTCTACAACGCCCGCCGCTCCGACGTCGAAGCGCTGAGCCAGTTCGAAAATGCGCAAAGCGTGCTGCAGGCCTACAATGTGCTGACCCAGCGCGCCCGCGTGCTGCAGCTCCGCTTCAACCTGGCGCTGTTCGCGATGGCGCTGGCGCTGGTCGGCGTGGCGGTGTGGTTCGCGCTGCGCTTTGCCGACCGGCAGGTGCAGCCGCTGGCCAATCTGGTCACCGCCGCGCGCGAGATCGGCGCGGGCAATTACGCGCTGCGCGTGGCCGGCCGTACCGGACCGGACGAGATCGGACTGCTCAACCGCGCGTTCAACCGTATGACCGAACAGATCGAACGGCAGACTGATGACTTGATCGGCGCCAATCGCCAGCTCGCCGAGCGGCGCGAGTTCATGGAAACCGTGCTGCAATCGAGCAGCGCCGGGATCATCTCGGTCGATGGCGAAGGCCAGATCGCGCTGATGAACTCCAAGGCGCAGGAGTTGCTGCTCGACAAGATCGGTCCGGCGCCGATCGGGCTGGCCCTGGGCGAAATCGCACCGCAGATCGTCGCCCTGCTGCGCAGCGGGGCGAGCAGCGGGGTGGTGCAATACGCCAAGGGCGGCGAGCTGCTGACGCTGGCGGTGAAGACGGCGCCCGCCACCCAGGGCCACGTCATCACCTTCGAGGACATTACCCGCCAGTTGATCGACCAGCGCCACGCCGCCTGGTCCGACGTCGCCCGGCGCATCGCCCACGAGATCAAGAACCCGCTGACCCCGATCCAGCTCGCCACCGAGCGGTTGAAGCGGCGCTATCGCAAGCAGATCGTCGAGGATGGCGAGCTGTTCGAGGAATTGACCGCAACGATCATCCGCCAGGTCGGCGACCTGCGCAAAATGGTCGACGAGTTCTCCAGCTTTGCCCGGCTGCCCAAACCGGTGTTCCGCAGCGAGGACGCGGTCGACCTAGTCCGCCAGGCGCTATTCCTGCAGGAAGTCGCGCACCCCGAGATCGACTACCGCTTCGAGGCCGACGAGGATGTCGCCCCGATCGCCTGCGACCGGCATCAGTTCGGCCAGGCGATGACCAACGTGCTCAAGAACGCCGCCGAAGCGGTTGAGGCGCGGACCCGCGATGCGCCGGTCGATTACCGCGGCCGCATCGCCATCGCCGTCACGGCCGACCGCCGCCTGTTCACCGTCCGCGTCGGCGATAACGGCATCGGCCTGCCGCAAGGGGTCGAAAGCATCATCGAACCTTATGTCACCACGCGCGAGAAGGGCACGGGCCTGGGCCTCGCGATCGTCAAGAAGATCGTCGAGGAACACGGCGGCGACATCACCTTTGCTCCGGCGCCCGCCGGCGGCTCCGAAGTCACCCTACGCTTCGCGCTCGATCCCGAGGCGGCACGCGCAGGGCGGGAGGCGGCCGAATGACATTCGCCCAACGGGAGCAAGACTAGATGGCGCTCGAAATTCTGGTGGTCGACGACGAGCAGGACATCCGCGACCTAGTCGCGGGCGTGCTGTCCGACGAAGGCTACGAATGCCGCACCGCCGGCGACAGCGGCAGCGCACTGGCGATGATCGACGAGCGCCGGCCGAGCCTGGTGCTGCTCGACGTCTGGCTGCACGGCAGCCCGATGGACGGGCTCGAGGTGCTCGACGCGGTCAAGGTGCGCGAGCCGCAGCTGCCGGTGATCATCTTCTCGGGCCACGGCAACATCGACACCGCGGTCTCGGCGATCAGCCGCGGCGCGGTCGACTTCATCGAAAAGCCGTTCGAGGCCGAGCGGCTGCTGCTCTTGGTTGCCCGCGCCACCGAGACCGAGCGGCTGCGGCGCGAAAACGCGCGGCTGCGCGAAGGCAGCGCGCCGACGGAGGAATTCACCGGCGGATCGAGCGCGATCAACCAGGTCCGCGCGACGCTGAAGCGGGTCGCCAATACCGGCAGCCGGGTGCTGATCTCCGGCCCCGCGGGCTCGGGCAAGGAAGTCGCCGCGCGGTTGCTCCACGCGGGGAGCCCGCGCGCCGACAAGGCCTTCGTCACTGTCAATTCGGCACGCATCACGCCGGAGCGATTCGAGGAAGAGCTGTTCGGCGAAGAGGCCGACGGGCGCTTGGTGCGCGCCGGGCTGCTCGAACTGGCCGACGGCGGCACCCTGTATTTCGATGAAGTCGCCGACATGCCACTCAACACCCAGGCCAAGATCCTGCGCGTGCTGACCGAGCAGAAGTTCGTCCGCGCCGGCGGCAATCGGCAGCTGCGGGTGGATGTGCGCGTGGTCTCGTCGACCTCGCGCGACCTGGAACTGGAGATTGCCGAGAAGCGGTTCCGCGAGGACTTGTTCTATCGCCTCAACGTGGTGCCGGTCATAGTGCCCTCGCTGGCCGAACGGCGCGAGGACATCCCGGCGCTGGCCGAACAGTTCTTCACTCGCTACGCGCGTGAGCAGGGGGTGCAGCCACCTGACGTATCGAGCGAGGCGCTGGCCGCGCTGCAGGCCTACGACTGGCCGGGCAACGTGCGCCAGCTGCGCAACGTGGTCGAGCGTACGGTCATCCTCGCCCCGCGCGACCGGATCGAGCGCATCGAGCCCGACATGCTGCCGGCCGAGGTGACCGGCGCGGCGGGCGAGAGCGGATCGGGCATTACCGCGCTGATGGGCGTGCCGCTGCGCGATGCCCGCGAGAGCTTCGAACGCGAGTATTTGCGCATCCAGATCCGGCGCTTCTCGGGCAACATCTCGAAAACGGCCGGATTCATCGGCATGGAACGCTCGGCGCTGCACCGCAAATTGAAGCTGCTCGGGATGACCGAACGGACCGACGAAGGCGACGGCGAATAGTGTACGGAACTTGACGGCGCGGCGCGGATTTGCGCTTTAGCCGTTGGCTGCCACTCATTGGGCAGCGTGATCGGCCTTCCGCCCGGCAACGGGCGGGGGCCAGACTGCCCATGCCCCGGCATGGCGCCAACAAGAAGGAACCCGTGCCATGGCCAAAGGAACCCTGACTCCGCGCGCCAAACCTGCGCCCGATCCGGCCCCCGCCGCATCCGACGCACCGCCGCCCCCCGCACCGCCCGCGGCCGCCGCCAACGGCAAGCCCGCCAACCTGCAGGACCAGTTCCTCAACCACTTGCGCCGCGACAAGACCCCGGTGACGATGTTCCTGGTCAAGGGCGTCAAGCTGCAGGGGATTGTCACCTGGTTCGACAACTTCTCGATCCTGCTGCGCCGCGATGGGCAATCGCAGCTGGTCTACAAGCACGCGATCTCGACGATTATGCCCAGTGTCCCGGTTGACGCCGGCCAGTTCGGCGGCAGCGACGGCGGCAAGAAGCAGCGCTTGCTGCAGGACATTTTCCTGACCCGGGTGCGCGATGCCGGGGTGCAGGTGACGATGTTCCTGGTCAACGGAGTGATGCTGCAAGGGCGAATCGCCGCCTACGATCTGTTCTGCACGCTGCTCGAGCGCGAAGGGTTCGTGCAGCTGGCCTACAAGCACGCGGTCTCGACTATTCAACCCGCCGCGCCGGTCGACCTGACCGCCGAGCTCGACGAAGAAGGTAGCGCAAACTGAGCTTCGATGAGGGCCCGGAAGGCGGCGTCTCGCGCGGCGCGCGTGCCGTGGTGGTGTACCCCGAGGTGCGCAGCCGCGGCCGCCAGGCGCAGGAGCCCGAAGCGCGGCTCGAAGAAGCGCGCGGGCTGGCGCTCGCCATCGGCATCGTCGTCGCCCATGCCGAAATCATCCCGGTGCGCGCGGTGCGTGCCGCCACGCTGTTCGGCGAAGGCCAGATCGAACGCATCGCCGCCGCTTGCGAGATCGAGCAGGCCGAACTGGTGATCGTCGACGGCGCGCTGTCGGCGATCCAGCAACGCAACCTCGAGGAAAAGCTCAAACGCAAGGTAATCGACCGCACCGGGCTGATCCTGGAGATTTTCGGGGAGCGCGCGGCGACCGCGGAGGGCCGGCTGCAGGTCGAGCTGGCGCATCTCGATTACCAACAGAGCCGGCTGGTCAGGAGCTGGACCCACCTCGAACGCCAGCGTGGCGGCTTCGGGTTCCTCGGCGGCCCCGGCGAAACCCAGATCGAGGCCGACCGGCGGATGATTCGCGCCCGGATGGGCAAGCTGCGCCGTGACCTCGACCAGGTGCGCAAGACCCGCGCCTTGCACCGCGAGCGCCGCGGCCGCGCGCCGTGGCCGGTGGTGGCGCTGGTCGGCTATACCAACGCCGGTAAATCGACCCTGTTCAACCGCCTGACCGGCGCTGCGGTGATGGCCGAGGATCTGCTGTTCGCCACACTCGACCCGACAATGCGGGCGATCGCGCTGCCGGGGGTCGAAAAGGCGATTCTGAGTGATACCGTGGGGTTCATTTCCGACCTGCCGACCCAGCTCGTCGCGGCATTCCGCGCCACGCTGGAAGAAGTCACTGCGGCCGATGTCATCGTCCACGTGCGCGACATGGCCAATCCCGACAGCACTGCGCAGAAACGCCAGGTGCTCGACATTCTGGCCGAGCTCGGAGTGATCGCAGCGGAGGGGGACGAAGCGGCGATGCCGATCCTGGAAGCCTGGAACAAGTGGGACCTGCTCGATGCCGAGCGGCTGGCGGAGTTGGAACCGCTGGCCACGCAGAGCGAGGACGTGCTGCCGCTATCGGCCGAGACCGGCTTCGGCGTCGCGGCGCTGCTCGACCGGCTGGGCGAGGTGCTGACCCAGGGCGCGCGGCTGCACAATCTGACGGTCCCGGCCAGTGACGGAGCGCGCATTGCCTGGCTACATCAGCACGGTGAAGTGCTCGCCGACAGAACGGCCGAGGACGGCGCGTTGCGGGAGATCGAAGTGCGGCTAAGCGAGAAGGACTTCGGCCGGTTCGAAGCGCTCTTCCGGTAAGCAACCGGGTTACAAAGCTGTTTGTTCGCTATTCGGCCGCTTTGACCGCCTGCCACAGCTCTTCCTGCTGATCGAGCGACAGCGTGGCAAACTCGCCGCCGGCCTGCGCCTCCATGCCCCGATAGCGGCGTTCGAATTTGTCGTTGGCGGCGCGCAGTGCGTCTTCGGGCTTGATCCTATATGCGCGCACCAGGTTGACCGCGGCGAACAACAAATCACCGGCTTCTTCCAAGCGCTTATCGGGCGAAGCTTGTGCCAGTTCTTCGATTTCCTCGACGATCTTGGCGGTCGGGCCACTGGCATCGGGCCAATCGAAACCGTCGCGCGCCGCGCGCTTCTGCAGCTTTTCAGCGCGCAGCAGCGCCGGCAGCGCGCGGGCGACCCCGTCCATCGCGCTGGTCGCGCCCTTGGCGCTGCGCTCGGCGGCCTTGAGCGTCTCCCAGCGCTCGTCGCGCGCTTCACCGGGATGATCGGCATCGGCAAAGATGTGCGGGTGGCGCGCTTCGAGCTTGTCGGCGATGGCGCCGGCGACCGCGTCGAAATCGAACAGGCCGGCTTCCTCGGCGATTCGCGCCTGGAACACGACCTGGAACAGGAGGTCGCCAAGCTCGTCGCGGATCTCCGCCGGATCGCCGCGCGCGACCGCGTCGGCAACCTCGTAGGCTTCCTCGATAGTGTGCGGCACGATGGTGGCGAACGTCTGCGCGCGATCCCAGTCGCACCCGCGCGCCGGATCGCGCAGGGTGGTCATGATGGCGAGGAGGCGCTGGGTTTGGTCAGTCATCTTGGGATGATAATATATATTATGTAAAGTACGTCAGGGCCGCCACGGGGCGGGACTGGGCGCCACCGCTCCGAAGATCAGCGCCAGCAACACGAATATCGAGCCCCAGGCCAGCAACATGACCAGGCTTCGTTTCGCGCCAAGCCGTTGCGCGCGATACGATCCGATCGCCAGGATCAGCCAGCCGACCAGGCCGATGAGATAGACCCAATCGTTCACAATTGAAGGACCAGGCCGTCGTAGCCGACCAGCACGCCGGCCGGCACCTCAGCCGACAGCGTGGCGTAATCCATGCTCTTGTCGAGATGCGACAGCACGGTGGTTGTCGCCCCGGTGCGTTTGGCCAGTTCGAGCGCGGTCGCCAGGCTGGCGTGCGTCGGATGCGGCTCGCGGCGCAGGCAATCGGTCACCAGGACGTCGGTGCCGGTGAAAAGATCGATCATGTCGCTGGTAATCTCGCTGAAGTCCGTCGCGTAAACCACTGACTTTCCATCAGCTTCCAGACGAAAGCCGGTGCTGGCCGTCGGCCCGTGCGGCATCTCGACCGAGCTGATCGCGAAACCGGCGTGGACCCTGACGTATTCCAGCGTCTCCAGCCTGACGATCGTCGGATAGCCGTAACGGCCCGAAAAGACATAGCTGAACCGCTGCCGCAGGCTGTGCGCGGTCACTTCGGAGGCGAACCCCGGCAGCGGCGCGTTGCGGGCAAAGCGCATCGGCCGCAGGTCGTCGATGCCGTGGCAGTGATCGGCATGGTCGTGGGTCCAGAACACCCCGTCGACCTTGTCGATATCGTTCGCCAGCAGCTGCTGCCTGAGGTCGGTCGAAGTATCGACCAGAAGTCGGGTGCCCTCGGCGCTTTCGACCATGATCGAGACGCGGGTGCGGCGGTTCTTGGGTTCGGCAGGATCGCATTCGCCCCAGTCGCCGCCGATCCGCGGCACCCCGGTCGAGGTGCCCGAGCCGAGCACCACCAGTTTCATGGGCGCACCGCCTTGGTGAACAGGTCATAAAAGTTTCGCGTCGAATTCTCCGCCAATTCATCGACACTTTCACCGCGCAATCGAGCGATGAATTCAGCGGTGTCGCGCACGAACGCCGGCTCGCAGGTCTTGCCGCGATGTGGCACGGGGGCAAGAAACGGGCTGTCGGTTTCGACCAGCAGCTTGTCGGCCGGCACTTCGGCGGCGAACGACTGCAAATCGCGTGCGTTCTTGAACGTCACGATGCCCGACAGCGAGATCGTCAGCCCGAGATCGAGCACCCGGCGGCCGAACTCGGCCGAGGCGGTGAAGCAATGGATCAGCGCGGGAAACGCGCCCTTGTCCATTTCTTCGGCGAGAATGCCGGCGGTGTCGTCCTCAGCATCGCGGGTGTGGACAATCAGCGGCAACCCGGTCCGGCGCGCCACCGCGATGTGGGTGCGGAACAGCGCCCGCTGCACCGCGCGGTCGGACTTGTCGTAATAGTAATCGAGGCCGCTTTCGCCGATCGCGATGACCCGCGGGTGTTCGGCCGCCGCCAGCAGCTTGCCTTCGCCCAGGTCAGCGTGCTGTTCGGCCTCGTGCGGGTGGATGCCGATGCTGGCCCAGACGTCGGGCTCGCGCTCGGCGGTGGCCACGACATCGCCCCATTCGCGCTCGCGCGTCGAGATGTTGAGGAACGCCCCCACCCCCGCCGCCCGCGCCCGCGCCAGCACCGTCGCCTGGTGTTCGACCAGGCCGTCGTAGTTGAGGTGGCAGTGGCTATCGACCAGCATCGGCCGGGCCCTCCTCCGCCAGCTCGAGCCGAGGGAAAATGCCGGTCGGCGCGGCGATGCGGAAATGCGCTTCGGCCAGCGGCGAATACCAGGTCTGCTGTACGCCTTCGAAGGTACGGTATTCCTCGCCGACGCCCATCGCCTCGAGCAGCCTGGCCATCGAGCGCGGCATCACCGGGCTCACCGCCACCGCCAGTTGCGCAATGCAGACGTAGAGCGTGGCCAGCACCGTCCGCATCCGCTCGAGATCGGTCTTCTTGAGCGCCCAAGGCGCCTGCGCATCGATATAGGCATTGCAGGCGAACACCGCGCCCATCCACGCCTCGATGGCCTGTGAAAAAGCGAGTTGCTCGTAATACGCCGGCATCTCCACCGCGACGGCGCGATGGACCGCCTCGAACAACGCCAGATCCTCGTCGGTCTGCGCCAGGATCGGCGGCAGCACGCCGTCGCAATTCTTCCAGATCAGCGACAGCGTGCGCTGCGCTAGGTTGCCGAAGCTATTGGCAAGCTCGGCATTGGTGCGGTTGACGATCGCTTCGTGCGACCAGCTGCCGTCCTGCCCGAAGCTGAATTCACGCAGCAGGAAATAGCGCAGCGGATCGACCCCGTAGCGCTCCGCCAACTCGCCCGGATCGACCACATTGCCGAGCGATTTCGACATCTTCTCGCCGCGGCTGAGCAGGAACCCGTGCGCGAACACCGCCCTGGGCAGCGCCAGCCCCGCGCTCATCAGGAACGCCGGCCAGTAGACCGCGTGGAAACGGACGATGTCCTTGCCGATGAGGTGCAGATCGGCCGGCCAGAACCGGGCCATGTTGGCGGTCGCGTCGGGATAGCCGAGCCCGGTCAGGTAGTTGGTCAGCGCATCGACCCACACGTACATCACATGGGTTTCGGCACCCGGTACCTTGACGCCCCAATCGAAGCTGGTGCGGCTGACCGACAGATCGCGCAGGCCGCCCTCGACAAACCGCATCACCTCGTTGCGGCGGCTGTCGGGGCGGACGAAATCGGGATTGTCGCGATAGAGCGCGAGCAGCGGCTCGGCGTATCTGGACAAGCGGAAGAACCACGATTCCTCGACCGTCCATTCGACCGGGGTGCCTTGCGGAGAAAGCTTTTCGCCTCCCTCCCCTTCGGCCAGCTCGCTTTCGTCGTAATAGGCCTCGTCGCGAACCGAGTACCACCCCTCGTAGCGGTCGAGATAGAGATCGCCGCTAGCCTCCATCGCCTGCCAGATCGCTTGGCTGGCGCGGTGATGCTCGGCTTCGGTGGTGCGGATGAAGCGGTCGTACGAGATATTAAGTTGGTCGAACAGGTCGCGGAAATATCCAGACATTTCGTCCGCCAGCGCGCGCGGTGTCGCGCCCAGGTCGCGCGCCTTCTGCGCCATCTTGAGGCCGTGTTCGTCGGTTCCGGTCTGGAACCGCACTTCGCGCCCCATCAGCCGCTGGAATCGCGCCACCACGTCGGCGGCGATCGTCTCGTAGGCATGGCCGATGTGCGGACGGCCATTGGGATAGTGGATCGCGGTGGTGAGGTAGAACGGCTCAGGCATGCGCAGCGGCACTAGGCTCGGCCAGCGAGGCGAGCAAGGTGCCGATTTCGAGGATCAGAAGTCCGGGATCGAAATTGTAAGTCGGCGCCTGCGCGGCGAGGCGGACCAGTTCGGCGTGCGCATCGCTCAGCGCCGGCAGCTGATCGCGCGGGGTCTCGCCCATGCGCGCGGCGAGCACCGCGCGAGCGAGATCGATCGCAGCGAGCTGACGGCGCCGGTCGGGCCGGGGTCCGAGCGTCTCAGCGAGCTTGCCGCGCGCGGTGAAATCGCGGTCGCCCCGCTCGGCGATGGCGGTCATCGCGCGGTAGAGGCCGCCAAGGTCCAGTTCGACGAATTCGAGCGCCACGCCCGGCGATCCGCCGGCCGCCGCGATGGCCGCCTCGCGCACCGCAGCGTCGGCGTTCGGTGCCGCCTCGCGCAGCAGCGCATCGATCTCGGCAGTATCGACCGCCGGGAAGTTCAGCACCCGGCAGCGCGACCGGATCGTCGGCAGCAGCCGCCCGAGCCGATGCGCGACGAGCATGAAAAATGTGCCGACGGGCGGTTCCTCGAGGCTTTTCAACAGCGCGTTCGAAGCGCCGCGTTCGAGATCGTCGGCGGCATCGATGATCACGACGCGGCGCGCCCCGAGCGTCGGCCGGGTGGTCAGCCGCGCCTGCATGCCGCGGACCTGCTCGACGGTGATGTTGCGTTTGACCGCGTAAGGCTTGCCCTCGTCGCGCTTCTTTTCGTCTTCGGCGCTGGCCGGGAGCGGTTCGAGCACGATCACATCCGGATGACCGCCGGGGGGCTGCGGCACGCCCGGTTCGGCAACCAGTTCACGCGCGGCCTGGCGGGCGAACGCGGCCTTGCCCACCCCGCGCCGCCCGGCGAAGATCCAGCCATGGTGGAGCCGCTTGCCGGCCAGCGCCGCATGCCATTCGCGCCATGGCGCTTCGTGCCCGGCGAACGTCACGCGCTGCCGCCCAGCAGCGGCGCGATTGTGGCCAGCACCAGGCGGTGAGTCGCTTCGGCATCGGGCCCGGCGGGAATCACGGCGTAGCGGGCAGCTTCGGCCGCCGCGATCCGCGCGAACGCTTCGCCCACCGCGCGGTGATAGCCCGCACCGCGCCCGCCGATCGCATCGGCGCGGCCGCCATCGCGCAAGGTGAGGCGCGCGGCGGCCAGATCGGGCGATACCTCGAGCAGCACCGTCAGATCGGGCAGCAGCGCCTCGGAGCCGACCGCGTGCAATGCGCGCACGTCGTCATCCGACAAGCCCCCGCCCCCGCCCTGGTAAGCGCGCGACGAATCGACGAAGCGGTCGCACACCACCCAGGTCCCGGCGGCGAGGGCCGGGCGGATCGCGCGATCGACATGATCGGCGCGCGCGGCGGCGAACAACAGTGCCTCGGCCCGCGCGCCCCATCCGTCGCCCGGCGGATCGAGCAGCAGGCGGCGAATCGCCTCGGCCCCGGGCGTGCCGCCGGGCTCGCGGGTCAGCAGCACGTCGAGGCCGCGCGTTCGCAGCGCGTCGGCGAGCAAGGTCGCCTGGGTCGACTTGCCGGCCCCTTCGCCGCCTTCGAAGGCGATAAACTTGCCCGGCGTCATGTCACGATCCCGACGAGGCCGTTCCACAGCCGCCGTAGCGCACCGGCGCGCGGCACGGCTTCGGCGGCAAGCAGCGGGACATCGTGCGGGCGCTGCCCTGGCACCTCGACCCTGAGGGTGGCGACCGGCTGCCCGACGGCGACCGGCGCTTCGATCGGCCCGCGATAGCGCACCGAAAAGCGCAGGTCCCGCTGCCGGCCCGCCGGCACGCTGGCCAGCACCGGCTGCGCGGTGGTCAGCCCGACCGAGCGCGCCGCCCCGTCCTGGACCCGGGCGGTGCCGATCCGGGCTTCGGCCGGCACGATCTGGCGCGGCGTGAATGCTTCGAATCCCCAGCGCAGCAGATCGCGCGCCGCGCGGTTGCGCAAAGTCGCGCTGGGCGCCCCGCCGATCACTACCACCAGCCGGCGCCCGTCGCGCTCAGCCGAGCCGACGAAGGTGTAGCCGGCCTGGCGGGTATAGCCGGTCTTGATCCCATCCGCCCCCGGCACCACGCCTGTCACCGGATCGTGATTGGTCTGGGCGATGTCGTGGAAGCTCATCCCGCGGTGCCCGAAATAGCGGCGGTAAAGCCCGGGATAGCGCGTGGTCAGCGCCTCCGCGAGCAGCGCCAGATCGCGCGCGCTGGTGTAGGTGCGCCCTTCGTCGGGCCAACCGTTGGGGGTGCCGAAATGGGTGTCCTTCATGCCCAGCTCGGCCGCGTTGGCGTTCATCAGCGCCAGCCAGCGCTGCTGCGAGCCAGTGGTGACCGCCGCCAGCATCACCGCGGCATCGTTGGCCGAGACGGTGGTGACGCCGAGCAGCAGCTCGCCCACCGTGACCCGGTCCCCCGCCTGGAGGAACATCGACGAGCCTTCGCCCGACCATTGGTCGGCCACCGTCTCGCTCACCACCACCGGCATTTCCGGGCGCAGCCGACCCTGACCGATCAGCTTGAACGCGGTGAACGAGGTCATCACCTTGGTCACCGAGGCAGGGACGAAGCGCCGCGTCGGATCGCGCGAAAACAGCGTCTGCCCGGTGGCCAGATCGACCAGCAGCGCGACCGGGATTTCGGGCGGGACCAGCGCGGGGGCGCGCTCGGCGGGCGGGCGCGGGGGGGCGGCGACCGGGCTGGCCGGAGCCGCCGCCAACAGCAGCAGCGGAACCGCGATGCGGAAGATTTGGGCGTGCTTCAACTTCTCTCCCACCGCCACGCGGCGGGAGGCCGCGTCAGCCGCTGGTGACTATGCGCGCATCGCTATAACCGGCGGCCCGCACCTTGGCGAGCGAGGCCTCGGCTTCTCCACGGGTCGCGAACGGGCCGGTGCGGACGCGGTAAAAGCGACCCGCCTGGCTGACATCGCCTTCGAGCCGCCGCGCGGCGCTGCGGGCGTTGTCGGCCGAGGCGAACGCCGCGGCCTGGACGGTGAAGGCACCGTGCGCCATTGCAGGCGTGGGCACGGGGGCCGGTGCGGGCGTTGCGGCTGGTGCCGGGGCCGGCGCGCGCGCCGGCGCCGGCGTCCGGGCCGCTGCCGGAACCACACTCGCCAGAGCCTCGCTCGCCGCCACCGCGACGGCGGGGATCGGCGTGAGACGCGGCGCGGGTGCGGCGACAGGCGCCTGCGCCACGTTGACCGGCTCGACGCCCCGGCCGGGCAGCTTGCGCTTCAAGATCTCGACCAGCGACATCGGCGTGTCGATCCGCGCTTCGGCCCGCTGGCCGGCCCGCAGCAGCGTGCGCTGGTCTTCGGGCGGATTGACCCGGCGTACCCGCACCGGCGCGTTGGCGG
>JANOAH010000238.1:0-11469 GCA_031411075.1 Erythrobacteraceae bacterium | reverse complement strand
CGGCCCGCGTGGGCCGTGGGGCGCGGGCGGTCCTGACGGCCGTGGTCCGCGCGGGCGACGCGGGCGCCAGTTCGGCCGAAACGAGCTGCGCCTGATGCTTTTGCACCTCATTGCCCAGGAGCCGCGCCACGGCTACGATCTGATCAAGGCGATCGAGGAGGCCTCGGCCGGCCATTATTCGCCGAGCCCCGGGGTGGTCTATCCGGCGCTGTCGCTGCTCGCCGACGAAGGGCTGATCGCCGAACAGGCGAGCTCGGATCAGCGCCGCAAGTTCGCTATCACCGAGGCCGGCACCGCCGTGCTGACCGAGGCTACGGACGAGGCGGCAGCGGTGATGGAGCGGCTCGCGGGCCTTGGCGAGCGTGCCGAGCGGCACCGCGCCCCGTCGATCGAGCGCGCGTCGGCCAACCTGTTCACCGCGGTCGGGCAGCGGATGCGCGCCGAACGCGGCGAGGGCGGAGACGACCTGCCCCACCGCATCGCCGAAATCCTCGACGAGGCGGCGCAGAGGATCGAGCGGCTCTAGGCGCTGAACGCACCCTTATGCTATCCCTCCCCGCGGGGTCGCTCGCGTGGGGAGGGAATGCGATGATCGATGGAACCGGCCGGCGGACGCCGGCGCACCTGTGGCTGGCGGGGCTGGTCTCGCTGCTGTGGAATGCCTTCGGGTGCTACGATTACCTGATGAGCCAGACCGCCAATCTCGCTTACATGCGGGCGATGACCGAGCCGTTCGGCGCCGATGCGCAAAGCGCGGTCGACTATTTCGCAGGCTGGCCGGTCTGGGCCGATGCGGCCTGGGCTTGCGGCGTGTGGGGCGCGCTGGCCGGATCGGTGCTGCTGCTCTTGCGCAGCCGCTTCGCCTTCCATGCCTTTGCGCTGTCGCTGGCCGGGATCGTCGCGGCGCAGGTCTATGGTTTCAGCCATCCGCTCGAAGGGGTGAGCAATTCGCCATTCGCCATGGCGATGACCGGGGCGATTGTGGTGGTGACGGTGCTGCTGCTGGTCTATGCCCGCCGCCAGACCGCCAACGGCGTGCTACGCTGATCGCGCCTGCCGTTCGGCGTGCAGGCGCAGATAGGTATCGGCGACCACCTGATTGATCGCATCCCACGAAAAATCGCGGCTGCGCACCTCACCCGCCGCGCCGTGGCGGGCGCGCAGGCCCGGATCGGCGAGATAGGCGGCGACCGCCTTGGCAAAGCCGTTGCTGTCGCCGGGAGCGACCAGCGTGCCGGTCTGTCCGTCGATCACCAGGCTGGTGCTGCCGGTGGCGCGCGCGGCGACCACCGCCACGCCCGAAGCCATCGCTTCCAATGTCACGTTGCCGAACGTCTCGGTAACCGAGGGGTTGAGCAGCACGTCCATGCTCGCCACCGCACGGGCGAGGTCGGCATGGGTCAGCATGCCGGTGAAGATCGCCTCGGGCACGCGTTCGGCGAACCACTCCTTCGCCGGGCCCTGGCCGACCACCAGAACCCGGTGCGGCACCCCGCGCTGGCGCAGTTGCGCCACCGTCTCGGCGAATACGTCGAGCCCCTTTTCGACCACCAGCCGGCCGAGATAGCCGATCGCCAGCTCGTCATCGCCGATGCCGAGCGAACGACGCCAGGCGAGATCGCGGCGGGCGGGATCGAACATCGCGCGGTCGACCCCGCGCGACCAGATGCCGATGTCGTGGTGCATGCGCTGGTCGCGCATCACGATCGCGGTGCTTTCGCTCGGCGCCACCGCCGCATCGCAGCGGCGATAGAACCGCCGCATGATCGCGATCGCCACCGGCTCGAGGAACGCCATGTGGTAGTAGCGCGGATAAGTCTCGAACCGGGTGTGGACCGACGCCAGCACCGGCAGGTGGTGCTCACGCCCCCAGCTTATCGCACGGTGGCCGACCGGATCGGGCGAGCTGACGTGAATGGTGTTGGGCGCAAACGCGGCCAGATCGCGCCGCACCGCGCCCGAGAGCCTGAGCGGAATCTGGTATTCGCGCCGCAGCGGTATCGGCATGCTCGGCACTTTGACCAGGTCCCCGGTCGGCGCGAAATCGGGCTTGTCCACCGTGGGCGCGTAGACGCGCAGTGCGGCCCCGTGGCGCAGCAGGAATTCGGCCAGCCGGTTGAGCGCCTGGTTGGCCCCGTCGCGGACGTAGTTGTAGTTGCCGCTGAACAGGGCGATGCGCAGATCGGCGATCTCCATCCGCCGCGCCATAGGCAATGAAATGGGCCAAGGCGAGTGCGGAGCGGCCAACAGTGGCATGTTGGCCACATAACCCGTTGCAGGTGTTAACAGTTAGTCGGCGAGTAATTGTCTCGGTAATCGCTCGGGCCTATCATGGATCATTAATTCCGCGCGGGTCGCCGGGCGTCAAAGATGACGCCTGCCCGCGGAGACAGGGAGAAGAGGGTTATGCTGAAGGTTCGTTCCGGTTCGGCCGGGTTTGCGCGTGGGTGGCTGCTGGCCGGATCGGCCGTGGCCGCACTGGCAACGCCTGGGCTGGCGCAGGCGCAGGATAATGCCGCCGCCGCCGAAGCCTCGCAGCAAGCCGATGCCGACAACGATGCCTATGCCGACAGTGAGGACGCCAGCACCGGCAACGCCATTTTCGTCACCGCCACCAAGCGCGAAAAGACCCTGCAGGATACCCCCGTCGCGGTCACGGTGACCACCGCCGAAACGCTTGAGCGGGCGCAGATCCGCGATCTTCGCGATCTGCAGACCGTGGTCCCCTCGCTCAGCGTCGGGCAGCGTCAGTCGGCCGCCAACACCAACTTCTTCATCCGCGGCTTCGGCAACGGCGCCAACAATGCCGGTATCGAGCCGTCGGTGGGCGTGTTCGTCGACAACGTCTATCGTTCGCGCACCGCCTCGCAGATCACCGACTTGCCCGACGTCTCGCGCATCGAAGTGCTGCGTGGGCCGCAATCGACGCTGTTTGGCAAGAACGCGTCGGCCGGCGTGATCTCGATTTCGACGCAGCTGCCGCAGTTCGACTTCGGCGGTTCGGCCGAGCTGACCTATGGCAATTACGATCAGCTGATCGGCAAGATCTACGCCACCGGCCCGCTCGGCGACAACCTTGCCGGCAGCCTGGCGTTCGGGTTCAATAACCGCGACGGCTTCTTCCGCGACCTCGGCACCGGGGACCGCACCAACGAGCGCGATCGCTGGTTCGCGCGCGGGCAGTTGCTGTACGATGCCGGCGGCGCGTTCCGCCTGCGGGTGATCGGCGATTACGACGCGATCGACGAAAACTGCTGCGCGGTGGTCAACCTGCAGGATGGCCTCGCCACCGCCGCGGTCCGCGCGCTCGGCGGTCAGGTCAACACCCCGGCTGCACGGTTCGACAACGTGGTCTACAACAACTTCAATTCGACCAACGACATCGACAACTACGGGGTATCGGCACAGCTCGATTACGATGTCAGCGACGATTTCACGCTCACCTCAATCACCGCGTTGCGCAAGACCGGCGCGATCACCTACCAGGATTCGGACTTCACCAGCGCCGACCTGATCTATCCGAACTATCAGGACCTCTCGATCGACACGTTCACGCAGGAACTGCGCCTGACCGGCCAGATCGGCGACCGCATCGACCTGCTGCTCGGCGGCTTCTACATCAAGGAGAACGTCGATCAGGCCAACCAGCTGCGCTACGGTACGCAGTTCCGGCCTTATGCCAACCTGCTGGTGCAGCAGCTTTCGGGCTGCGCCTTCGCGCTGTTCGCGTCGCCCTGTGCCATCCCGGGCGGTCCGACGCCGACCGCGCTCGACGCCACGTTCGGCGCGCTCGAGGGCGCGCCGACGCGTTACATCAACCAGTTCTTCGCCACCGGTTCGGGCTTCACCGAAGCCTACACGCTCGACAGCGAGGCGATCTCGGTGTTCGGCCAGATCGATTTCGAGATCGTCGACGGCCTCGTGCTGACGCTGGGCGGCAATTACACCGACGACAGCAAGACCTTCACCACCAGCGCGGTGTCGACCGACGCGTTCTCCGGCATTAACTTCGACGATGCGCGGTATGCCGGGTTCCGCCAGCAGGTGCTGTTCCAGGGCGCGGTTGCTTCGGGCGTCGGCACTGCCGCTGGGCTCGGCCGCTCTGCCACCTCGGCTGAAGTGACCGCGTTCTGCAGTGTCGCCGCCAATCTGCCGACCTGCGGGGCGATCCAGGGCCAGGCCAATACCTTCGCGGTCGCCAACCGCAGCAACCCGCTGCAGAACCCGCTCGCTCCGCTGCGCGCGCTGCAGTTCATGCCGCCGTTCATCAACGTGCCCAACGCGGTCGAAGGCAACAAGACCAGCGACAGCGACTTTGCCTACACCGCCCGGCTGGCGTGGGACGCGACCGACCAGATCAATATTTACGCCAGCTACGCCACGGGGTTCAAGGCGAGCTCGATCAACCTGTCGCGCGACAGCCGCCCGACGCCGACCGATCGCACCGCGCTGATCGCGGCGGGCCTGGGGGTCAACAACCTGATCTCGGGCAGCCGTTTCGCCGCGCCCGAGCACTCGCGCGTGATCGAACTGGGCGTGAAGGCCAATTTCGGCGACGTGTCGGCCAACCTCGCGCTGTTCGACCAGGAAATCAAAGGCTTCCAGTCGAACATCTTCACCGGCTCGGGCTTCGTCCTGACCAACGCCGGCAAGCAGAGCGTGCAGGGCGTAGAACTCGAAACCCAGGCCACGATTGTCGATGCGCTGACGCTCAATTTCGGCGTTACCTGGCTCGATCCGAAGTACGACAGCTTCCTGGTGTCGGCGGTGGGCGATCTGTCGGGCACGACGCCCGCGGGTATCCCCGAATGGACGGTGGTGGTCGGCGCGCAGTACGAAGCGCCGGTGGGCAATGGCCTGCTGATCCCGCGGGTCTCGTTCCTTTACCAGAGCGAGCACCAGCTGGTCGAAGGCCTGCCCAACTTCCTCGTGCGCAATCCTGACGGGTCGATCGCCAGCTCGACCGCGGCGATCGCTGCGGCGGCGCCGTTCACCCGCGAGGTCGAGGACCTGACCGCCTCGCTCTCGTACGAGATGGAGAGCGGCGTGACGGTGTCGATCTGGGGCCGCAACCTGCTGGACCACCGCGACCTGGCGACGATCTTCGATACCCCGGCGCAGCCGCGCGGTATCTCGGGCTATCCGAACGATCCGCGCACCTACGGCGCGACAGTTCGGTTCAAGTGGTAAGCCCGGCGGGCCAAAACGGATGAGGGAGAAGGGGGGCCGCGGCTCCCCTTTTTCTTACAGCGAACGCAGCGCCTGCGCCGGGCGGGCGCGCAACAGCGGCAGCGACGCGCCGAGCGCGAAGGCCAGGACCAGCGCCACGCCGGCGCCGAGCACGCCCAGGATGCGCGGCCAATCGGGCAGCCAGTCGAACTCGAACAACCGGGTAATCACCAGCCACGCCGCCAGCGTGCCGAGGCCCAGCGCCACCCCGGCGAGCACCGCGGCGAGCAGGCCGAACTCAGCCAGTTGCATCGCCAGCAGCTGACGCCGGCTGGCGCCGAGCACGCGCAGAATCACGCTGTCGTACATCCGCGCCGCGCGCGCCGCGGCGATCGCGCCGAGCAGCACGGCGATGCCCGCCAGCACCGCGACACTGGCGGCGGCGAGGATGGCGAACGAGACTTGCTCGAGAATGTCCTTGGCCTGGGTCAGCAAGGGCCCGGTCTCGATCACCGAACTCGACGGGAAGCGACGCACCAGGTCGCGTAGCAGGCCGCTGGCCGAGGCGCCTTCGGGTAGCGATACCGTGGCCGCCAGATTGTGCGGCGCGTCCTGCAAGGTGTTGGGCGAAAAGATCAGGAAGTAGTTGAACCCCATGCTTTCCCAGTCGATCCGCCGCAAATTCGCGATGCGCGCCTGGCGTTCGACGCCGAGCACGACCACGGTCAGGTAATCGCCGATCCTGAGGCCCGCGGCCTGGGCGATCTCGGCGTCGATCGAGACCAGCGGCTCGCCGCTGTAGCCGGGCGGCCACCAATTACCCTCGACCAGCGAATTGCCGTCGGGCAGGCGGTCGGCATAAGTCAGCCCGCGATCGCCGCGCAGCGGGCCGGCGCCGTCGGGCAGATCGTCGAGCTCGCCGATCACCGTCTGGCGGTCGCGCGGCCCATAGCTGAGCACCGATCCGCGCAAGGTCGGCACCGCTTCCAGCGTGGCGCCGGGGGCGTGGCGGGCGACGGTGGCGCGGAAATCGGCCAGCCGGTCGCGCGGAATGTCGAGCACGAAATAGTCCGGCGCATGCGCCGGCACACTGCGGGCGATGTTGCCGGTCAGGCTGGTCTGGACCGCGGTGATGAACACGAACGCGGCGAAGCCGAAACCGAGCGCGGTGACCAGCGCGCCGGTGGCGGAGCCCGGGCGGTGCAGGTTGGCGAGCGCGGCGCGGGCAATCGGGTTCGACGGACGCGGCCAGCGCCGCGCCGCCTCCCGGATCGCCCAGCCCAAGCCCGACAGCAGCAGCAGCAATGCGGCCGCGCCCGCCAGGAACGAAACGCTGAGCCAGGGCTGGGGCGAGCCAATCAGCGCCAGCGCGACGATTCCCGCCAGCCCGAGGGCGACCGGCAGCACCGCGCCCCGCCACGATCGCGCCAGCGGAGCAACCCGCGCGCGCATCAGCGCCATCGCCGGATAATGCCGGGCGCGCAGCAGCGGCGGGGCGGCGAATACCAGCGCCACCAGCATCCCGAACAGGCCTGCGCGCAGCAGCGCCTGTGGGTCGAGCACCAGGCCGGTGCGCACCGGCAGCAGGTCGCCCAGCGCCTGGGTCAGGAGCGGCGTCACCAGCACGCCCGCGGCCAGCCCCAGCCCCGCGCCGGCCACCGCCGCGGCGCCGATCTGCAGCGCGTAGATGCGGGCGATGTCGCCGCTCGTCGCGCCGAGGATCTTGAGCGTGGCAATGCTGGCACGGCGCGCCTGCAGGTAAGAGGCCACACCGCCGCCGATGCCGATCCCGGCGATGATCAGTGCGGCGAGGCCAACCAGGGTGAGGAATTCGCCCATCCGCCCGACGAACCGCTCGGCCCCGGGCGAGGCGCGGTCGCGGGTGCGGGTGTCGAGCTGATTATCGGGGAACGCCGCCTGCAGCGCCTCCTCGACCGCTTCGGGATCGCTGCTCCGGTCGAACCGCACCCGCGTCTTGGTCTGGAACAGCGCGCCCGGCGCAGTCAGCCCGGCGCGGTCGGGCACGTCCAGCGCCACAATCACCGTCTGGCCAAGCTGGAACCCTTCGCTGAGGCGATCGGGCTCGTCGGCGATGACCCCGCCCACGGTGAGCGAAGCGGTGCCGACGCGGAAGCGGTCGCCGGGGCCGATGCCGAGCCGCTCCGCGGCACCCTCGGCAATCCACGCTGAGCCGGGGGCCGGGGCGCCCGCCGCGCGCCCATCGCGCAAGGTCAGCGCACCGTACATCGGCCAGTTGCTATCGATCGCCTTCAATTCGATCGGCGTCGCCGCGCTTGCCGTGCTGGCCATCGCCTGCATCCGGTAACCGCGCGACAAGGTGCCGTAGCGTTCGAGGAACGCGGTCTCCTCGCCGTTCAAGGCCCGCTGCCACACTTCGACCTCGAGATCGCCGCCGAGGATCGTGCGCCCTTGCGCTTCGAGCTCGCCGCGGATCGCGCCGGTCAGCGATCCGATCGCCGCCAGCGCGCCGACGCCCAGGAACAGGCACACCAGCAGCAGTCGCAGGCCGCGGAACCGCCGATGCAGATCGCGCCGCGCGATCCGCCACGCGGTGGACCAGGGGAGAGTCACGAAGCGGTGTCGGAGGCAATCCGCCCGTCGGCCAGTGTCACCACCCGGTCACACTGCGCGGCGAGCGCTTCGTCGTGGGTGATGATGATCAGCGTCGCGCCGGTTTCGGCGCGGCGGGCGAACAGCAGCGCGATGATCGCCGCGCCGGTCTCGGCGTCGAGGTTGCCGGTCGGCTCGTCGGCGAAAATCAGCGCCGGGCGCGGGGCGGTGGCCCGCGCGATGGCAACGCGCTGCTGCTCGCCGCCCGAAAGCTGCGCCGGGTAATGCGTCAGCCGGTGGCCGAGGCCGACTGCTTCGAGTTCGGCCGCGGCGCGGGCCCAGGCTTCGGACGCGCCGGCCAGTTCGAGCGGGGTAGCGACGTTTTCCTGCGCGGTCATCGTCGGCAGCAGGTGGAACGCCTGCAGCACCACGCCGATGCGGCCGCGCCGGGCCAGCGCGAGCGCATCTTCGTCGAGCGCGGTGAAATCGGCCCCGGCCACCGCGACACTGCCCGACGTGGCGCGCTCGAGCCCGGCCAGCACCGCCATCAGCGAGCTCGTGCCCGAACCCGACGGGCCGAGCAGCGCCAGCGTTTCCCCGGGGGCGACGGTCAGATCGATGCCGCGCAGAATTTCGACCGCCGCGTCGCTCTCGCCGAGGGTCAAGGTGAGGTCGCGCGCGGCAATAGCGGGAGGGGTTGTCACCCGGGCGGGATGGCATAGGGTCCACGGCCGGACAAGGAGGCTTGCGTAATGAAGTGTCGCGGTTGGATGATTGGGGCGGCCGTGGTGCTCACCGGGTGCGGCAACGGCGCGGCAGAACCGGCCGCGCCGACGGCGGCGCGCGCGCCGAACCCTGCCGCGAACGCTGAAGTCTCCGGCCCCGAACGCCGCATTTTGGCGTTCGGCGACAGCTTGTTCGCCGGCTATCGCCTCGGCCGCACGCAAAGCTATCCGGCCCGGCTGCAGGCGGCGCTGCGGGCCGCGGGGATCAACGCCCGCGTCGCCAATGCCGGCATTTCGGGCGATACCACGGCGGCCGGGTTGCAGCGGTTTCCGTTCGTGCTGCGCGGGCAGGGCGGCAGGCCCGACCTGGTGATCGTCGAGCTGGGCGGCAATGACCTGTTGCGCGGCATCCCGCCCGCCGAAGTTCGCGCCAACCTCGCCATGATCCTCGACACGCTGCGCGCCGAACGAATCCCGGTGGTGCTGATGGGGATGCGCGCACCGCCCAACGTCGGGCCCGAGTTCCGCGCCGGATTCGACGGCCTCTACCCGGCGCTGGCGGCCGAGTACGGCGCCACGCTGGTGCCGTTCTTCATGGCCCCGATCTATGACCGGCCAGCGCTGCTGCAGCAGGACCATATCCACCCCACCGCCGAAGGGGTCGACGCGCTGGTCGCGGCGACGGTCGAGCAAGTGGCGGACGCGTTGCCGGACTAAATCCTCCCTGTGAGCGAAGCTCATGGGGAGGTGGCGCCGGCCGCAGCCGCTTCGCGGCTGCCACCTCCCCATCGCTGCGCGACAGGGAGGATTTAAATCTGCTCCACCGTCCCTCCAGCCACCCGCCACACCGCCGCATCGCCCTGGATTTCAGCAAACGGCGCCAACTCGGTGCCGGTCAGCCAGACTTGCGCCCGGCCGTCGCGCAGGCGCTCGAACAGCGCGGCGCGGCGCAGCGGGTCCAGATGCGCGGCGACTTCGTCGAGCAGCAGCACACCCGGCCGCCCCGCCGCGGCGAGATCGGCATGGGCCAGCGTCAGCGCGATCAGCATCGCTTTCTGCTCGCCGGTCGAACATTGCGCCGCGGGCATCGCGGTGCCGCTCATCGTCACCGCCAGGTCGTCGCGGTGCGGGCCGGCGAGGGTGCGCTGCGCCGCGCGGTCGCGCGCTCGGCCGGCGGCAAGCGCGGCGGCAAGCGGCGCCGTCTCGAGCGGACCGCCGGGGACATACGCCAGTTGCGGACGCGGGAACGGCGCTGTCGGCAGGCCGTCGAGCGCGTCCGTGAGCCGCTCGACCAGCCGTGCCCGACCTTGCGCCAGCGCCGCGCCGGCGTCGGCCAGTTGCGTGTCCAGCGAATCGAGCCAGCGCGGATCGGGCTCGGCGGCGTCGGCCAGCAGGCGGTTGCGTTCGCGCAGCGCCGCTTCGTAGCGCGCGGCATGGCGGGCGTGGCCAGGATCGAGCGCCAGCGCCAGGCGGTCGAGATAGCGCCGCCGCGCGCCGGCGCTGTCGGCAAACAGCCGGTCCATCGCCGGGGTCAGCCAGCCGACCGCCAGCCATTCGCCCAGTGTGACCGCGCTCGCCGCCGCACCGTTGACGTGGACCAGCCGCCGCCCCGGCCGCTCGGCGCCGGTGCCGGTGCCGAGCGTCACTTCGCGATCCAGTTCTGCGCTGATTGCAAAGCCGCCGCGGCCGCCCTCGGCCATCTCGGCCAAGCCCGCGCGCCTGAGGCCCCGGCCCGGCGCGAGCAGTGACAAGGCTTCGAGCACGTTGGTTTTTCCGGCGCCGTTTTCGCCGACCAGCAGGTTGATCGCGCCGCTGCCGTCGAGCCGGCTGGCGGGGTGATTGCGAAAGCGGGTGAGAGTGATGCGGTCGAGCGCCATTGGCGGCGCGATATTTAAGGGAGTTACCGCCAAAAGCCAGCCGCTGGATGGCCATTGCCTAGTGTTGGCGGAATATCCCACTTCGCGGCGGCAGATTCTCGGCGGACTCCGGGGCGAAACCCGCCAAAACCCCAGACTTCCGCCGTTTCTCCCCATTTGGCACGACCCGTGCAAACACCCTGACATCGGCGGATCATCGCCGGATCAAGTCAAGCAGGGGTAAGTTCCATGTCGTTTTATGCCAAGCACATCATGGCCGCGTTTGCCGCGGTGTTCGTCAGCGGCCTGCTGATGGTCAACAGCCTCGCCGTCTCGGCGAACGAAGTCCACTCGATCGCGGGGATCCTGGCGTGAGCCCGGTCGACCGCAGCCCTTATGGGGCGCCGGCGAAGTTCCGGCTCGACCGCGCCGATGGCAAAGTGTTCGGCGTCTGCGCCGGCCTCGCCAACTACCTCGGCGTGAATCCGCTGTTCGTGCGGCTGGGGTTCGTCGCCGGCACCATTCTCGGGTTCGGCAGCTTCATCCTGGTCTATCTGGCGATTGCGCTGCTGGCGGAATAGCAACCCGTCAGCGCGCTTTCGCGAAGGGGGAGAAATCGGTCGTGGTGTCGAACACGTCGACCCCCTCGCGCCGCTTGAGGAAGCCGACCACGGCGTAGGTCACCGGGGTCAGCAAGGCTTCCCACAGCGATTTGAACAGCCACTGCGACAGCACCACCTGCCACAGCTGTTCGACCGGCCAGCCGGCGAGGCCATAGAAGGCGAGCGGATAGAAGATCAGGCTGTCGAGCCCCTGGCCGACCACCGTCGAGCCGATCGTGCGGGTCCACAGCCAGCGGCCCCGGGTGAGCACCTTGAGCCTGGCCAGCACGAAGCTGTTGGCGAATTCGCCGGCCCAGAACGCCAGCATCGAGGCACCGACGATGCGCCACGAATTGCCGAATACGAATTCATAGGCGGGCTGCCCGGGCCAGTCCGCCGCCGGCGGCAAGGCCACCACCACCGCGGCCATGAAAGCCATAAACAGGAGCGCGGCAAACCCGGTCCAGATCACCCGCCGCGCGTTGGCATAGCCATAGACCTCGGTCAGCACGTCGCCGATCACATAGCTGACCGGAAAGAACAGCA
>JANOAH010000237.1:0-7884 GCA_031411075.1 Erythrobacteraceae bacterium | reverse complement strand
GGCCACTCTATCATGTCGCGGGGCGATTCGTGGCGGCCCATGTAACCGCGTGGGGTGATGGGGGCTAGAGGGCCATCCCGATCCGTTTTGGCGCTCGTTCGGGCAAAGCGGTTTTGCGCGGGCACGGGGGTGTGATACGCTTCGCCAATGAACAAGTATTCGCCGCTGATTTCCGAGTTCGGCTCGGCCGAAGAGGAAGCCGCCTATGAGGCTTGGCTGAAAGCGAAAGTTGAAGCTTCGATCGCCGATCCGCGGCCCTCAATCCCGCATGATCAAGTCGTGGCGGAAATCAACGCGCTGCTCGCGGCCAAGAAGGCAAGGCAAGTGGCAGCGAAACGTTGAAGGTCATGTGGCGCCCCAAGGCCCGAGACAACCTGCGGGAAATCTTCGATTACATTTCCGAATTTGACCAGGCGGCCGCACACAAGCTGCGGGATCGAATGGTTGATCTTGCCGATCGCATTCGCGATTTCCCCCACCTGGGCAGAACCGGACGCCTGCCCGGCACCTGCGAGGGCGTAGCACACCCCAACTATCTCCTGATCTATCGAGCCGGCGACGATGAAGTGGAAAAGGTGGCCGTCGGTGCACACGCGCCAGCTCTATCCGTGACGGAGGTTTGCTCGCCATGCCGCGCATGAGTTTCCGGCCGATGAAATTCGCCAAGGTCTATCCGATGTACGTTCAGAAGGTCGAGCGGAAGGGCCGGACCAAGGCCGAAGTCGACGCGTTGATCGAATGGCTGACGGGGTATGACGCCGCCGCGCTCCAGGATCAGCTCGACCGCGAGACCGACTTCGAGACCTTCTTCGCCGGGGCCCGACTCAACCCCCACGCCGGCGAGATCAAGGGTGTGATCTGCGGCTACCGCGTCGAAGAGATCGCCGACCCGGTCGAACGGCAAGTGCGCATGCTCGACAAGATTGTCGACGAACTGGCCAAAGGGCGCGCGATGGAGAAGATCAAGCGCGGCTGAGCGTCATCGCCAAATCATCGCCGAGCCATCGCCAAATCATCGGCGCGCCATCATCAACGTCGTGACGGATGAACGATATCCGATGACCGGCTGAAGCGATCCCCGCTCCGCCCTGTTCGGAAGGATAAACCTGATGCGCACCCTGCTTGCCGCGGCCGCTCTCGGCGCGGGCCTGCTGGCCACACCGGCCCTGGCCAACCACATCTTCAACCCCGGCCCCTATGCCAGCAACGGCGACTGCGAGGCCGAAAGGGCCGCACTCAGCAACGACGACGTCGACACGCTGCTCGCCCGCTTCCCCAACCTGTTCTCGAGCAAAGGCGAGGTGCGCAGCTTCCTCAATCGCGCGTTCACCTGCGAACCGGGCAACGACGGCCAGTGGTACCTGCGCGATCGCCGCCAGGAAATCTTCGCCAGCGAATGGTTCCAGCGCCGGCTGTAAGATGGAGACCCAATCGATGGTGGCGCGGTCGGCTACTTCGCCGTCCATCCACCATCGATCGAGTAATTCGCGCCGGTGATATTGCGAGCCTCCTCGCGGCACAGGAACAGCGCCAGCGCGGCGACTTCCTCGGGCTGGACGAAGGCCCTGGTTGGCTGGCCGGCGAGCAGCACGTCGTTCATCACCTGCTCGCGGGTCAGGCCGCGCGCCGCCATGGTGTCGGGGATCTGGTTTTCGACCAGCGGGGTCCACACGTAACCGGGGCTGATGCAGTTGGCGGTGACGCCGTGTTCGGCCAGCTCGAGCGCGAGCACTTTGGTCAACCCGACGAGGCCGTGCTTGGCGGCGACGTAGGCCGCCTTGAACGGGCTCGCCGCTTTCGAATGCGCGCTGGCGGTGGAAATGATCCGGCCCCAGCGTTGCGCCTTCATATGCGGCACTGCCAGCCGTGCGGTGTGGAAGGCGGCCGACAGGTTGAGCGCGATGATCGCGTCCCACTTTTCGGGCGGAAACTCTTCGATCGGCGAGACGAACTGCATCCCGGCGTTGTTGACCAGCACGTCGATGGGTCCGGCCGCGGCCATCATCGCTTCGACCCCGGCGGCCGTGGTCAGGTCGCCCGCGGCGAAATCCGCCTTCAGTTCGGTCCTTAGCTGCTCGATCGCTTGGGCCTCGCCGAAACCATTGAGCACCACGGCCGCGCCTTGCGCCGCCAGGGCCCGGGCGATGGCCAGGCCAATGCCCGAAGTCGAGCCCGTCACCAGCGCGCGTTTGCCTGCGAGGAACATTCTCGACTCCGTGCGATTGCCTTGGCACTAATCCAAAGCGCCCCGCGCCATCGCGGTCCAGCGCTTTTATCGTGAGTGCTCACACAAGGGGATGCAGCATGCGGCTCAATCCGTTCGATCCCAACCGGATCCGCGTCGGTGGCGGGGGCGGCGGCTTTCCCGGCGGGGGCGGCGGCCAGCTTGGCTGCGGGGCCATCGTCATCGCGCTGATCGGGGCGCTGGTGTTCGGGATCGACCCGGCGCAGATGCTCGGCGGGCTGCAGTCTGTCGAACAGAGCGCGCCGGCCGCACCGGGCGACCAGCAGAGCGTGCAGCAGCTGTGCACCGCCAACGAATACGCGACAGAAGCGTGCAACACGCTCGATTCGCTCAACCAAACATGGGAACCGCTGTTCAGCCAGGCCGGAATCGCGTTCCAGCAGCCGACACTGATCTTCTACAGCGGCGGCGTGCGTTCGGGCTGCGGCAATGCCACCAGCGCCGCCGGGCCGTTCTACTGCCCAAACGATCAGAGCATGTACCTCGACACCAGCTTCTACGACGAAATGCAGCAGCGGCTCGGCACCGGGCCCGGCGATTTCGCCCGCTACTACGTGATCGCGCATGAATACGGTCACCATGTCCAGGCGCTGACCGGGGTGGCGCAGCAGATCGCCAGCGCGCAGCAGCAGAACCCGCGCCAGGCCAACCAGCTGTCGGTGCTGCTCGAACTGCAGGCCGATTGCTATGCCGGGGTGTGGGCGGGCAAGAACCGCAACCTGATCGAACCCGGCGATTTCGAGGAAGGCATGCAAGCGGCAAGCGCGATCGGCGACGACAAGCTGACCGGCGGCCGGGTGAGTGCCGATAACTTCACCCACGGCACCAGCGCGCAGCGGATGCAGGCGCTGCGGCTGGGGATGCAATCGGCCGACGACACCCAGTGCGACCGGATCGTGCAGGTCGGTTGAACGAAAAACCGCCCGCGGCGCTGGGCCGCGGGCGGTCTGGTCCGGCTGGGACTGCGGTGAGCCGGACTAGGGCCTAATCTTCCTCGCGCTCGATGCGTTCGATCTCACTATCGAGTTCCTCGAGCACTTCGCGGCGCACCTCCTCGCGAATTTCGGGATTGTTGGCGATCGACTCGCGCGCGCGGCGAACGCTGCGGCTGGCGGTGCGCTGGATCGCTTGCTGGCAGATCACGATGCGCTGGCGGCCGTTGGCTCCAGGCGTGTTACGCACCATGACATTGCCGTCGCCGTCGCACGATTCGACCACCTCTGGCGCGACGCGAAGGGCGTGGTCGGCCAGCGCCAGCGCCTGCACGCGATGCGCTTCGCCGAGCTCGGCGGCCTCCTCGCCCAGCCGCTCCCACTCGTCCTCGTGCGCTTCGACTTCGGCCTCGAACCGTTCCATCTCACGCTCGAACCGCTCCATCTCGCGTTCGAATTCGGGGCTGTCGGGATCGCCGTTGAGCTGCGGCGGGCGCGGCGGATGGGGCGCGCCGGGCGGCACATTGAACGCGAACCGGCGCACGATCGGCTGGCCATCGGGCCCTTCGCGGCGCACCACGTAAGTACGGTGCTCGATCGGCGCGACGCCCTCGGGCGCGGTCGGTGCCTCGGGCGGGTAAGGGGCGGTCGGGGCTACCGGCGCCACCGGAGGCTCGGGCGCGTCTTGCGCGGCGGCGTATGAAATCGACGCGGTGAGCGGCAGCGCCAAGGCGCCGGCCCCGACCAGGGTACGGCCGAGCCAACGGCGGCGGCGCGAGGTTTCGGACATCGACATACTCCTCAAGCGATGGACGATCGAACGGTCGCCGAGCACCGGGCAGGCCATCGGCGCGGCGAGCGCGAGCCGAGGTCCGGCAGCGACCCCGGCGATCAGCGTGGCGTAATGGACCCGTTCCTCCTGGCCGCGACCGGTCAGCACGCGCGCATCGCAGGCCGCTTCCTGATCCCGCCGCATCGCCCGCCAGCCGAGCCAGGCGAGCGGATTGAACCAGTGCAGCGCGAGCAGCGCCTGGGCGAGCATATTGGCGAGCAGATCGTGACCGCGATGGTGCGCCTGTTCGTGCGCAATGGCGAGATCGCGGCCGCGCAAGTCGACCTGTGCCATAAAGCCGGGCGGCAGCGCGATGACCTTGTCGAACACCCCGAACGCCACCGGAGCGGCGAGCGCGGGGGTTTCGACCAGGCGGATCGCGCCGATCTCGCCCACCGGGCGCGCCGCGGCAAGCAAATCGCGCCGCATCCGACGATAGCTGACCATCCGCCAGGCCAGGAACGCCAGCGCCACCCCGGCCCAGAGCGACAGCGCCGGGGCGAGCAGGTCGGCCCAGGGGAAGGCCGGTTCGGCCGCCAGCGGGGCGGCGAGTTCGGGCGTGGTTTCGACCACGGCGACCGGCTCGAACGCCAGCGCCGGCGCGGCGGCCGGGACCGGCGCGGGCGCCATGTCGGCCGGCAGCACGATCGGCGGCAGCAGCAGCCGAAGGAACGGCAAGGCCCACAGGCCATAGGCGAGCTGGGGTCCGAAGAAGCGGCCCACGGGCCGGCGCAGCCCCAACACCAGCGCGATAAGCGCCCCGGTGTAGAGAACGGTGTCGAACAGCCAGGCGATCATTTGCGCAGCTCCCCCAGTATCCGCTCGATCTCGGCAATGTCCTCGGCCGACAGCGCTTCGGCTTCGGCCAATTGGGCGAACAGCGGCGCGGCGCGGCCGCCGAACAGGCGATCGACCAGCCGGCGCGATTCGCCGCCGACATAGTCCGCCCGTTCGAGCCGCGGGGTGTAGAGGAAGCGGCGCCCGTCGGGCTCGGTCGCCACCGCGCCCTTGGCCACCAGGCGCGAGAGCAGGGTCTTGACGGTCGGCATCGACCAGCCGCGCGGTTCGCACACTGCCTCGCACACGTCGGCGGCGGTCAGCGGGCTTTTTTCCCACAGCGCTTCCATCACCGCATGTTCGGCGTCGCTGATGCGATCGTTGGGTTGATCGGGTTCGTCAGCCATCGCGTCCTCCCTGAACGGCGCTTCGGATACGGCTTACGATTACGTTTGTAAACATGAAGCCTGGATGAATGACTTGTCAGGATTGGACCCGTCGCTAGGATTCCAAAATGCCCTTGTCCCATCGTGTCAGCCGTTTGTCGGATTGCCACAACGTGGCGGACTTCCGCGCGCTCGCGCAGCGGCGGCTGCCGTTCCCGGTGTTCCATTACATCGACGGCGCTGCGGACGACGAGATCACCAGGGATCGCAACACCGCCGCGTTCGCCGACGTCGACCTGGTGCCCGATGTGCTGGCGGGCGTGGCCGAGGTCGATCCGTCGGTTACCGTTCTGGGGCAGACCACGCGGCTGCCGCTGATGCTCAGCCCCACCGCGTTGCAGCGGCTGTTCCATTGGCAGGGCGAACGCGCGGTCGCCGCGGCGGCGGAAAAGTTCGGGCTGTGGTTCGGGATCTCGAGCCTCGCCAGTGTCGGGATCGAGGAGATCGGAGCCAGGTTCACCGGGCCCAAGATGCTGCAATACTACTATCACAAGGACAAAGGGCTGAACGCCGCGCTGCTCGAGGCGGCGCGCGCGGCGAAGTTCGATGCGGTGGCGCTGACGGTCGACACCATCGTCGGGGGAAATCGCGAACGGTGCCTGCGCACCGGGTTCACCAGCCCGCCCAAGATCACCCCTTCAAGCGCGTTCAGCTACGCGACCAGGCCGCGCTGGGCGCTCGATTATTTGTTTCGCGAGAAATTCTCGCTGCCCAACCTCGAAGCGCACGTCGCCGAGGGGACCAATACCGCCAAGTCGATCCAGTCCTATTTCAGCGAAATGCTCGACCAGTCGATGGACTGGGCGGCGGCCGAAAAGCTGCGCGCGGACTGGGGCGGCAAGTTCGTGCTCAAAGGGGTGATGAGCGTGGGCGACGCCCGCCGCGCCGCGGCGATGGGCTGCGATGCGATCATGATCTCGAACCACGGCGGCCGCCAGCTCGACGGTGCCCGCGCGCCGTTCGACCAGCTCGCCGAGATCGTCGATGCGGTGGGCGACCGGATCGAAGTGATCCTCGACGGCGGCGTGCGGCGCGGAACGCATGTGCTCAAGGCGCTCAGCCTCGGCGCGAAGGCGGTCTCGGGCGGGCGGCTCTATCTCTACGCACTCGCCGCGGCCGGCCAGGCCGGAGTCGAACGCGCGCTCGCCATCCTCGAGGCGGAGATCGTGCGCGACATGAAGCTGATGGGGGTGACGCGGGTCGACCAGCTCAGCCGCGACAACCTGCGCTTTCGCTAGCGATCAAGACCTCGTCATTGTCCTTTGGACAGCTTCGCTTCGAATGGGAGGGGAAACGGGTAGAAGGGAGCCATGTTCAAGCGATTCCTGCTCGCCCTCGCCGCGCTGCTGCTGCCCGCTGCCGCCGCTGCCCAGGCCACCACCAATGTCGTCATCGCCACCACGCTGGGCGACATTGTCGTCGCGCTGGAGACCGAACGGGCGCCGGTCACCGCGGCCAATTTCCTGCGCTATGCCGATGACAAGCGGTTCGACGGGATCGTGTTCTATCGCGCGATGCGCCTCAACTGGGGCGAACAGCCCAACGGCCTAATCCAGGCCGGCACCCAGTTCGATCCGGCGCGCATTCTGCCGCCGATCGCGCACGAGCCGACGAACGAGACCGGGGTGCGGCACACCGCCGGCGCGATCTCGATGGCGCGCTATGCGCCGGGTACCGCGACCGGCGACTTTTCGATCATGCTCTCACCCCAGCCCGGCCTCGACGCCGATCCGCGCGCCGAGGATCCCGAACTGCGCGCCGGCTATGCCGCGTTCGGCCATGTGGTCGAAGGGATGGGCGTGGTCCGCGCGATCTTCGCCGCGCCGACCGACCCCGATAAGGGCGACGGGTTCATGAAAGGCCAGCTGCTGGCCGAGCCCGTAATAATCGTCACCGTCCGGCGACAGGTGCCCTAGCCGCTCCGGCCGCCGGACCAAGCGCGGCGAGCGAATTGACCGACGGCTGGCCGACCGGCTGCGTGGCGCTGCGCGGCGTGCGCGCCTCGAGCGCGGGCAGCCACTGCGCCACCCCGGCGCCGATCGCCACCTGCGGCTGCGAGGCCTCGAGCGAATGCTTGCTTTCCCACTGCGCGATGGTCCGGGTCGCTTCCGCTACCGCGACGCCGAGCGGCTGCGGCTTGCGCAGAGCGTTGTTGATCAGCGCATCGCCGAAAAAGGTCCAGTCGTTGTCGGCCTGGCACCCGAACGAAGAGCGTTCGGCCGAAGCGGCCGTGACGATCGCGGTGTCGGCATTGCCGAGGAACGGCACGAACACCCCCGCATAGCACGCGCTCAGGAACACGATCCGGCGCCTGAGGCCAAGCTCGCCCAGCACCACGCCGAGCCGCGACGGGGCAAGGATGCCGAACCCGCTGTCACCGTCGTGGTAAGCAAGCCCGACCGGCGCGCCGTGGCTGGTCGAGTAAAGCACCAGCACGTCTTCGGCCGGGTCCATCACCTCGGCGATCCGGGCCAGCGCGAGGGTCAAGGCACTCAGCGAGCCTTTGGCGAGGCCCGGGTTGCGGCCGTCCGGGCCGGCCAGCGTGATCGAGCGACCTTCGGCATCATAGCGCCGCGTCAGCACCCGCCCCGCCTCGCGCGCCTCGCGGCTGAACACCGGATCGCTGTCGAGCGCGATGGCGACGACATAGGC
>JANOAH010000236.1:0-5971 GCA_031411075.1 Erythrobacteraceae bacterium | reverse complement strand
TCGGCGTCGGTCTTTGGGAAAATATCGTGATCGCCGGTTTCGTCGCTGATGAACTGGACCGAATCCCAATAGACCTTGGCGGTCGGCTGGACGTCCTGCGCCATCAGTTGCTGAATGGTCTTGTCGGGCGTGGCGGGGCCGGAATTGCAGCTGGCCAGCAAGGCCGCGCCGGCAGCGATCGCCATAGACTTTCTCATCTTCGGTCCCTTTCGTCTTTGTCGCGCGGCATAACGCCGAACGGCGCTGATAGCCAATTTGCCGTGCCGCAAGTTAATTACGGTAACGTCCGCTGTTACCGGGGCGTAACAGGCACCCAAATTGACAATGTCCGTAAGCTGGCTAGGGCGTAAATCTGCGGTAAAGCTTGATTCGGCTATGCCCTTGATTGACCGCGGTCCGGCTCGGGCCGTTACGGTAAACGATTGAAAGGTCGCCACTAGGATGCAACGCTCGATCTCCCGCATGGGTCTCGCGGCTCTCGCGCTCGTCGCTCTAGGTGGGCCGCTGGCGGCGATCGCCTCGGCCGATGAGGCCACGCCGACGGCGCTCACCGCCGAACAGGTGACCAAGGGCCGCCAGCTGTTCACCGATAACGGCTGTAACGCCTGCCACACGCTGGCCGATGCCAACGCCGCCGGATCGGTCGGCCCGTCGTTCGACGGCAACGCCCACTTGTCGAAAGATCACGTCATCCAGGTCGTCAACAACGGCCAGGGCCCGATGCCGAGCTTCAGCTGGCTGGGTGAAGAGGACATCGACTTGATCGCCAGTTATATCGTCCAGGCCAAGAAGTAAGGCGGGCACCCTCATCCATCTACGGCTAGGCGGCAAGCCGCCAAGCCTTCGCTTCATTCTCCCAGTGGGAGAAGGATAGCGCAGCTTGCCGCCGCAAGGAGGTTAGCGAAGCTTGGATGAGGGTGGCTTAGTTACCGCCCGCCCGCGCTGCCTGCGCGGTGCGGCTGTTGGGGCCGACCTGGGCGAAATAGTTGGTCACCCCGTCGGGATCGTTGAGCCAGATCGTGACGAGGTCGAACCCGGCCAGCTTGTTGAGCGGGGTTTCGATCGCAATGCCGCCGCGCCGCTCCGCCTTGGCGGCGACCATCGGGCTGTCGCTGACCACATACTGGATGCCGGCGCTGCCGTTATCGGGATGGGCGTTGTCGCCCATGTGATAGAGCAGCAGCGTCGTTTCCTGGTGGCGATAGGGATAGAGCGTGGTGCCCAGGATCGGCGCGGCCACCGGCGCCAGCTCATCGAGCCCGACGAATTCGCGATAGAACGCCCGGCTCGCCCCGAGATCTGAGACGTTGATGCCCACGCCCACACCGTTGTCCGAATGATCCTTCGCGCCCGGATAGCTGAGCAGGATGATCGGAAAGCCGCTCGGGTCCATGACCTGCGCCTGCCGCGCCCCGTCGCCCCGCTGGACGAACTGCGGCTCGGCAAAGCCCGCATCGCGGAAGCGTTGCTGGACCACGCGGTAGTCGGGATAGGAGAGCAGGAAGAAGCGGATGCCGGTGCCGCCGCTTACGCCGCCTTCGAGATCGTATTGGCGGCCCGGCCCCTGGCCAGCGCTGAGCTTGATCTGCCCGCTGCCGACGCCGGTGAGGATCATCTGCTGGGTGCTGGTCAACTGGATCGGGCTCAACGAGCGCAGCGCTAGCGCCTCGGTGTAGAACTTGACAATTTCGGCGGTCTTTTCGCGCGGGAAGCGGCGGAACACGTTCATCGAATTCTGCCGGAACAGCTCGCGGGTCGAGCTGGCCAGCTGCGCTTCGGTCAACTGGCCGGGCTGGTAGGCGAGATCGCTTGCCGCGTTCATCTGCGCGCCTTCGGGGGTGGTGATGGTCTGCTGCGCCATGGCACAGCCGGTCACCGCCAGCGCGGCGCCGCCGAGGATAAGGGTGAGCGAGCGGGTCATGCGGTCTCTCCGGTCATTGCGGCAGCGCGAACGCCACCAGCGCTTCGTTGTTGGCCGGCCGACCTTCGGGCGAACGCGCCGCCGGCGACAGGCTCGAGCCGGAGGCGAGTACGGCGACATACTGCCGCCCGTCCTTGCCGCGATAAGTGATCGGAATGGTCAGCGCCGGATAATCGAGCTGCTGTTCCCACAGGATGTTGCCGTTCGTCGCATCGAAAGCGCGGAAATAACGATCGTTGGTCGCGCCGATGAATACCAGCCCCCCGGCCGTGGCGATCGGGCCGCCCGCGCTGTTGTTGGCGCCGGTATCGCGCTTGCCTTCGGGCAATCCTTCGGTGACGCCTAGCCGCGTCGCCCACAGCACTTCGCCGCTATTGGCGTCGATCGCCAGCATTCGTCCCCACGGCGGCCGAATGCAGGGCAAATTCATCGTTTCTCCTGCCGAATTCTTGAAGCTGGCGCTGAACGATGAATAGGCGCCCGGCCCGGTCAGGCTGCCGCGGTCATAGGGCTGGTTCGAATTGGCGGTGCCGCGCCCGTAATCGCCGTTGGGATCGCGCGCCTCGATCCAGCCGATGGAGCCGCTTTCGCTGGTGTTGGTGAACACGATCCCGCGGGTCGGATCGGCCGCCGCGCCGCCCCACACAACGCCGCCGTTGTGCGGCATGTTGATTGAGGCGCGCGGCGGATCGCCGGGCTTGTGCAGGAAGAACGGAGTGAAGCTGCCCTGGTTGAAGAAGGTGCCGCCGTACGAATCGAGCAGAGCGCGGCAGGCGGTGGCGTGTTCAAAGGTGGTATCCTCGGGCGTGACCACGTCGTCGGGTGTCCACACGCCGCGGTTCAATTGCTCGGGTTTGACCGGGAACGGCTGGGTCGGGCTGTACCATTCGCCTGGCACGTCCGCGCTGGCCACGGGACGTTCCTCGACCCCGTGGATCGGCTCACCGGTCTCGCGATTGAGGATGTACATCAGCCCGGGCTTGCCGACTTCCGCCAGCGCGGGGATGCGCCGGCCGTCGACCGTTACATCGAACAGCACCGGCGGGGCGGGCAGGTCCCAGTCCCACAGATCGTGGTGGATGGTCTGGAAGTGCCATTTGTACGCGCCGGTTTCGGCATCGACCGCCAGGATAGAATTGCCGAACAGGTTGGCCCCCGGCCGGTCACCGCCGTAATAGTTCGCGCTCGGCCCGCCGATGGTCATGTAGATCGTATCGGTCGCCGGATCGGCGGTGGTGTACCAGATCCACATGTTGTTGCCCGAACGGCCTTCCCACCCGCCGTCGAGCCAGGTTTCATGCCCCGCTTCGCCCGGGCGCGGCACGGTGTGGAACTGCCACAGCTTGGCCCCGGTGCGCGCGTCGTAGGCGCGGCTGTCGCCCGCGTCGCCGCGCGGCATTTCGGCGGTGGTGGCGCCGATGATCATCACGTTGTGATAGATCGACGGCGGATAGGGATAGGCGGTGCCTTCGATCGCGATCGAGCCGCCCTGGCCGAACGTCGTGTCGAGCTGCCCGGTCGCCGGGTCGATCGCAGTGATCTTGTTGCCGGTCGAATAGAACAGCCGCGGTTTGATCGCCCCGTCGCCGGGCCAGTAGCTGACCGCACGCCGCGCGGTGCCTTCGACCGGATGGCGCCACAGTTCGCGCCCGTTGGTCGGATCGAGCGCGACCACCGCATCGCCGAGCGGCAGGTACATGACCCCGTCGACCACGATCGGCACCGTCCCGCCGAGCAGCGCCGCCCCGCCTTGCGGACGCAGCCGGAAAGTCCAGGCGACGTCGAGGTTCTCGACATTGCCGGCGTTGATCTGGTCGAGCGGCGAAAACCGTGTTCCCTGCAAGTCGCGGGTGTAGCGCGGCCAATCGCCGGGGGCGGGGGCGTCCTGCGCCTGCGCGCCGGGAACGAGGGCGGCGGCGCCGAGCAGAACACCCGCCATGAACTTGCGCATCAAAAACCCTCTCCCCGGACCTTTGCCAAGACCTAACCGAGCCGCCGCGAAACCGCAATTTCGACGGCGCTCAGTTCTAAACTTCACCAAAGAGCACGCCGTCGCCCCTGCGCAGGCAGGGGCCTATCCACCTTGGGCACCCGCGCTCCGTCGCCGCTTGGGGACCGCCGTAATTTAGGCCCCTGCCTGCGCAGGGGCGACGGGAAAGGGGTGGGCGTGGGGGCAGGCGAAGGCGCCGCCGCGCGCCGCTTGGCCTCGCTCAGCACATAACCGCGGATCGCCTCGATCTCGGCGGCGCTAAGCCACGGCTTGAAGCTGATCATGCCGGCCTCGCTCAGCGAGCCGTCATGCACCACCTGGTTCCACGCCGCGGCGCTGGTGGCGATCGGGCTGCGCGTGAGGTCGGGGTTGACCGGCCCGTTGTGGCAGATCGTGCAAAACGCGAAATAGCCCGCTTCGCCTTGCGTCAGTTGTGCGCGCGTGAAGCGGTCGGTGCTGGTCACGTAGGGCCGCGGCTCCTGCGCCGGCAGCGGGGCCAGCGTGGCCTTACCCCCGATCTTGAACGCCAGCAGCACGCCGTTGGGCGGTGGGCGGCGCATCCAGTCGGTCTGCGTCGCCATGCCCATCGAGCCGCCGTAGCCGGCCAGCACCGCCACGTACTGCTCGCCCCCGGCGCGGAAAGTGACCGGGCCGGCGAGGATGCCGCGCTGCGCGTCGAAGCGCCACAGCTCGCGCCCGGTATCGGCGGCGCGGGCGCGGAAAATGCCGTAGGGATCGCCCTGGAACAGCAGGTTGCCGGCGGTCGCCAGCGTACCGCCGTTCCACGGCCACGGCTGCTCGATAGTCCAGCGCGCCTCCTGCTTGACCGGATCCCAGGCGACCAACATGCCCTTGTTCTGCCTGGCCAGGTTGGCGCGCCGCTCGAGCGGGGTGGCGCCGGGCACCGAGCCTTCGGGCGGGGCGAAGAAGCTGACCCCGGTGTTCCAGCGGCCAATGTGGCGTTCGTAATTCACGTCGTCGCCATAGGCGAGCGGGACGTGCATCGCGGGGATGTAGACGAGGCCGGTCAATGGCGAATAACTCATCGGCATCCAGGCATGCGCGCCGATCCCGCTCGGGTAGTTGAGCCGCGGCGCATCGGCATAACGCGCCTCCGGAATCTCGACCGGGCGGCCGGTGGTCAGATCGATCCGCTCGGCCCAGTTCTGCGGCGCATAAGCCTCGGCGCTGATCAGCTTCCCGTTGCTGCGGTCGATGACGTAGAAGAACCCGTTCTTGGGCGCCTGCATCGCCACTTTGCGGACTTTGCCGTCGATCGTCAGGTCGGACAGCGTGATCTGCTGGGTGGCGGTGAAATCCCAGGTTTCGGCCGGGTTGACCTGGTAGTGCCACTTGTACGCCCCGGTGTCGGGGTCGAGCGCGAGGATCGAGCTGAGGAACAGGTTGTCGCCCTTGCCGGCGCTGCGGGCGCGGTGGTTCCAGGGGCTGCCGTTGCCGACGCCGATCAGGAGCTGGTCGAACTCGGCGTCATAGACGATCGCGTCCCACACGGTGCCGCCGCCGCCCATTTCCCACCAGTTGCCGTTCCAGGTCTTGCCAGCAAACCGCTCGAAGGCCTCGTCCGACGCCGCGCCGTCAGGCCCGTCGGCCGGGTTGCCGGGCACGGTGTAGAACCGCCACACCAGCTCGCCGCTCTCGGCATCGTAGGCGCTGATATAGCCGCGCACGCCGAGTTCGGCGCCGCTGTTGCCGATCAGCACCTTGCCGCGCACCACCCGCGGCGCGCCGGTAATGGTGTAGGGCTTCGACTGGTCGACCGTCAGCGTGTCCCACAGTTCCTCGCCCGTCGCGGCGTCGAGCGCGACCAGCCGGCCATCGATGGTGCCGGCAAAGACCTTGCCGCCCCACACCGCCACCCCGCGGTTGACCACATCGCAGCAGGCATAGGCGCCCTGGGCGTGCCTGGGTTCGGGGTCGTAGTGCCACAGCACTTCGCCGGTCGCGGCGTTGACGGCCATGACTTTCGACCAGGCGGTCGTCACGTACATCGTCCCATCGACCACGATCGGGGTGGCTTCCTGCCCGCGGCTGGTGTCGAG
>JANOAH010000235.1:0-3828 GCA_031411075.1 Erythrobacteraceae bacterium | reverse complement strand
GCCTCGCCGGTCGCCTTGTGCAGCCAGCGATAGTCGTCCTTGGTATAGCCGATGGTCTCGCATTCCTCGCGGATACCGAGCCGTTCGAGCCCATCGAGCATCGACCAGTGATAGACGCAGGCGCGCGGGGACTCGACGATGCCCGCAGCGGCCTCGACCAGACAGACGCGCACCCCGGCCTGAGCCAGGCCCAGTGCGGTGACGAACCCGGTCGGCCCACCGCCCACGACAATCAGATCGAAGTCTACCATCGACGCTGCATGGCAAGCGGCGAGCGGCCTGCAAAGGGGCTTTCGCGCGTCCCCGCCGTCGCCTAACGCTAACGGGTGTTAGAGTCGGCAAGGCTCGGCAGGGGAGAAAGCGTGGCGACAGTCGAGTTCGACCAGACCATCGAAGCGCGCGGCGGCGACTACCGCCTGCGCGGCCGCGCCGATGAACGCTTCGCCCCGGCGTTCGACGCCTTCGTCGCCAACTTCCGCGAGGAGGAAGAGCTCGGCGCCGCCGCCTCGGTGGTGCTGGACGGGGAGACGGTGGTCGACCTGTGGGGCGGCTGGGCCCGCGCCGACCGCTCGGAAGCCTGGGACGAGCATTCGACCGTGTGCATGATGAGCGTCGCCAAAGGCGTGACCGGCGTGTGCTTCAATATGGCGATCGACCAGGGGTTCATCGATCCCGACCTGCCGATCGCCCACTACTGGCCCGAGTTCGCCCAGAATGGGAAAGAGGGCGTGCTGGTGCGCATGGCGCTCGATCACACCGCCGGCATCCCGGTGCTGACCGATGACGTGATGACGCCCGGCGGGTTCTTCGATTACGCCGGGTACATCCGCGCGCTCGAAGTGCAGCATCCGCTGTGGCCGCCGGGCACCCGCGCCGCTTACCACGTCCACAACCAGGGGTTTCTGCTCGGCGAAATCCTGCGCCGGGCGACCGGGCAAACCATCGGCCCATTCTTGCGCGAGCATGTCACCCGCCCGCTCCACGCCGAATACTACATCGGCCAGATGGACGAACAGCAGCAGGCCCATGTCGCCGAAGTGCTGCCCAACACCGGCGCGCGGCTGTTCGCGGCCAAGGACCAGGCGGTACCGGACCAGCCGACCACGCCCGAAGGGTGGCAGGACGGCGCGGTGCTGAGGAGCTTCGCCTTCCTGCAGAACCCGGCCGAGCCGTGGCACACGACGATGAACAGCCCGACCTGGCGCACCTGCGAGATCGCCAGCGGATCGGGCCACGGCAACGCGCGCGGCGTCGCCCGAATTTATGGCGCGACAGTGGGCGTGGTCGACGGGGTCGACCTTATGTCCGATACCCAGCTCGAAGCGATGATTACCGAACAGCACAACCAGACCGAGCTGTTGCAGGAGCGCCCCTATCACCAAGCGCTCGGCGTGCTGCTCAACACGCCCGAGGCGGTCTACATGGGGCCGAACATGAGGAGCTTCGGGCACCATGGCCTCGGCGGCTCGATCGGCTTCGGCGATCCCGACGCGAAGCTCGGCTTTGCGTATTGCTGCAACCAGATGCACGCCGTCGGCACCAACGGCCCGCGGGCACGGCGGCTGATCGATGCGGTCTATGGGGTGGTGGCGTGACCCCCACTAGTCAGCCCGGACTTGTTCCGCGCCAGTGCTTTTCTTCAAGCGCCGCGCCCGAAGGCAGCACCACCCCGGAACAAGTCCGGGGTGACAAGTCATGTTGGAGATGAGCTAGCGATGGACCAGGATCTCTACGACAAGGGCATGAAAATCCGCCGCGAGGTGCTCGGCGATGCCTATGTCGATCGCGCGCTGTCCAAGGCGGGGCCGTTCAATGAGCCGCTGCAGGAACTGGTCACGACCTATTGCTGGGGCTGGTGCTGGGGGCGCGAGGGGCTCGAACGTCGCGACCGCAGCCTAATCAACCTCGCCATGATCGCGGTGCTCAACCGCCCGGGCGAGCTCAAGGCGCATATCCGCGGCGCGCTCAACAATGGCCTCAGCCGAGAGGAAATCCGCGAGGTGCTGTTGCAGGTCGGCATCTACGCCGGCATCCCGGCCACGGTCGACAGCCACCGCCTGGCGAACGAGGCCTTCGCCGAGATCGACAGCGAAGCCGCCGAGAAGCTCGACTGATGGACGGTCTCGAAGAACTGCGCATCGAACGCGCCTGCGCCCGGCTGCCGCTGCTGTTCGCCAAGTACGCCGACAACGGCGACCACGCCGCGCTGGCCGACCTGTTCACCCAGGATTGCGAGTTTGCCCGCCCGTTCCAGCCCGACCATCCGTTCTACGGCCGCGCGCGGGTCCAGGCGATCTTCCGCGATCGCCCGCCGCTCCTGGTCCGGCACCTGGTCAGTAACGTGCTGGTCGAGGTGGTGAGCGCCACCGAGGCGCGCGGGAGCAACTACCTCGCCATGCTCTCCAGCCACGCCAGCACCGAGCCGCCGCAAGCCGCCGGCGGGCTCTATGTCGGCGGGTTCGACGATCACTATGTGCTCGATTCCGGCCAGTGGCGGTTCAAGAGCCGCTATGGCCGCGTCGTGCTCCACCAGGGAGGCCCGATGCCCAATATCCCGCCGCCGAGCGATGAAATGAGAGGCCTGAAATGACCGTGACCGCCGCCAACGCCGACGAGCAGCTGGTACTCGATTTCTTCGCCGTGCTGAGTTCGGGCGATCTCGAAGCCTTGCGCAGCTTCTACCACGACCAATCGGTGTGGGAGCCCAAGGTCAAGGACATCGCCGGCGCCGGCAAGCATGTCGGCATGGACATCATCGACAAGTTCCTTGCTCCGGTGCGCGGCATGTTCAATCCCGGCGATCCCAAGGTCCACGTCCAGCATATCTTCTCGCGAGAAGGGTGGGTCTGCGTCGAAAGCAACAGCACCGGCGGGCTGCCCGACGGCAAGACCTACGACAACGATTACTGCTGGGTGTTCGAAGTCTCGAACGGCAAGATCGACAAAATGCGCGAATACATGGATTCGCACTACACCGCCAAGCTGTTCGGGATGGACTGATGGGGCATCGCCTTCCTGCCTTTCGTCATTGCGAGGAGCCGAAGGCGACGCGGCAATCCAGGGCGGGTGTGCATAACACCCTGGATTGCTTCGCTGCGCTCGCAATGACGAACGTAGGTGCGAGGCGCGCGTGACACGTTTCGCCGGCCAGCCGATCCTGATCTCGGGCGCCGGGCGCGGGCTCGGCGAAGCCATCGCGCGCGACCTGGCGAGCGAAGGCGCGGTAGTCGGCGTGGCCGATATCAACGGCGACAGCGCGCGCCTGGTCGCCGCAGCGATCGGCAGCAACGCCTTCGCTTACGAAGCCGACCTCGGCCGGCGACAGGCGTTTTTCGATGTCGCGGCAGCGTTCGCGCGCGACGCCGGGCCGCTGCGCGCGGTCATCAACAACGCCTCGGTGCTGGTCTACGAGCCGATCGAGAATGTCACCGAGGCGACGCTCGATCGAATGCTCTCCGCCGGGCTCAAGTCGGTGTTCTGGGGGGTGCAGGCGTTCCTCGCCCACCGCGACGAGGGCCTGCCCGGCAACATCGTCAACTACTCAAGCCCGGTGGCCTATCGCGGGCGGCCGAACACCGGCGCCTATACCACGATCAAGGCGGGCATCGCCGGGCTGACCAAGGTACTCGCCGGCGAACTCGGCCCGCGCGGCATTCGCGTCAACGCCATCGCGCCCGGCAGCGTGCCGACGCCGGCGACCGAAGGGTTCGTCACGCCCGAACAGTACGCTGAGCGCGCCAAAGGCATTCCGCTGCGCCGCAATGGCACGCCCGAGGACGTGGCCAAAGCGGTTGCGTTCCTGCTGTCGGACGAAGCCGCCTTCATCAA
>JANOAH010000234.1:0-6062 GCA_031411075.1 Erythrobacteraceae bacterium | reverse complement strand
TTTTCATTTTCGCCGAGGCGCCTATATGGATCGGGCCGGCTTCGGCCGGCTATGGTGATAAATTGCGACGTGTAATAGATGCAGCGGACCCGGGGGCAGTACCCGGCGGCTCCACCACCACCCTCGTTACGGCCGCAAGGCCGGGCGGGGGCGATGACGGGGCCGAACTAGGATCGACGTGTATTGAAAAGCGGTATTTTCTTCCGGGCTGAGTAACCCGTTCAAGGCTCAAAACTCACAAGTGCCAACGACAACGAAGCACTTGCTCTCGCTGCGTAATTCTAGGGGCTAACGCCCTGAAGTTACAAGGTTAGAGCACGGTTCGGACCGAACCGGGTAACAGAATCGGAAACCGGGGGCCCGGGGGAGCCTAGCAACAGAATCCCCCACCCGCTCATGAGGAGGACCGGAGGCGCCAAGCGCTGCGGGCCTGGCGGACGAAGCAGGCGGAACGGGGGCGGCGAGAGGCCGCGCGGCCGCACGGGATTGTCGTCACTCTTGGGATCGGGGTCGCTCCATGATTCGTTTGTTTGCTGCCGTTCGCGGCGCGCTTGTCACTGTCCTTGCCGGAGTAGTGCTCGCCTCGTGCGCCACCGCGCCGCAGACCACGGTCGCGGTCGCGCCGCCGGTGGTCGAAGCGCCCGCCGCCGCGCCGGTCGAAGCGCCCGCGCCGCTGGCCGAAGCCGCGCCGCTACGCGAAGGGCTGCCGCCGCTGATCGCCGAAGCGCTCGCCGCGCTCGATGCGCATGCCTGGCAGGTGCCCAACCGCGACAAGATCGGCGTGGTCGATTTTTCGCTCCCCAGCCGCGAGCCGCGCTTTTTCCTGGTCGATGTCGCCACCGGGCAGATTGAAAAGAGCTGGCTGGTCTCGCACGGCAAGGGTTCGGACCCGTCGGGCACCGGGATGGTGCAGCAGTTTTCCAACCAGCCCGGCTCCAACGCCAGCTCGCGCGGGGCGTTCGTGACCGCGGGGATGTATGTCGGCCAGCACGGCGACTCGCGACGGCTGATCGGGCTCGATATGGACAACTACATGGCCGAAAGCCGCGCCATCGTGATCCACGGCGCCGCCTATGTCAGCCAGGCAATGGCCCGCCAGCAGGGCCGCATCGGTCGCAGCCAGGGGTGCTTTGCGTTCGAGCCCGATCAGGTCGCCGAAGTGATGGCGGCGCTGGGCGAAGGGCGGATGATCTACGCCGGCAAGCCGGCCGAACCGCCCGCCGCCGCGGCAACCGTCTTGGCCTCAGCCTCATAGCGCAGCGCGTCGAGGATCTTGGCGCCCGCCATCATCACCGCGCCCATGCAGGCGACGAACAGCATCCAGCCCTGCCAGCCGGGCCAATCGTCGAGGTAATGCGCGCCGCGCGCGGTGGCGCCGAGCGCCAGGGCGTAGATGATCAGATAGGCTTCGAGCCTGGTCTTGATAACGAACAGCCTGGCGACCCTCTGAACCATATGCGACCTTTCTTAACGAGGTAACGCAGCAATGACCGTGCCAGCGCCGGAGTTCCAGCACTTTCGTGGTTAACCGCGCGGCGGATGTAAGCCGTCCCGACAGGGCACAGTTCAGGCGAGTTCGGCCAGTTCGAGCGCGTCGAGCAGCGCAGCGCGCGCCGAGGTGACAGTGCGGGTGAGGCTACCGAGACCAAGATCGGCCGGGTCGATTTGCTCGGGCCAATGCGCCGCGATCACCGCCGCGAGCCGCTCGGCTTTGGCGAAATCGAGCAGGAACCGCGGATCGACCGTAGCCGGATCGGCCACCACCCGCAGCCGCAGACAGGCCGGGCCACCGCCGTTGGCCATCGATTGCTTGACGTCGACCGGCACCACCCGGCGGATCGGACCATTGCCGGCGACGAACTGGTCGAGATAGCGGCGCACCGGCGCGCTGTTCCACGCTTCTTCGGGAACGATCAGCGCCTGGCCGTCGTCCAGCGTGACCAGTTGCGCGTTGAACAGATACGAGCGGATCGCTTCGGCAAGTGTAACCGCGCTGTCAGGCACCACGATCGGCTCGATTGCGCCGAGCGCTGCAAACGCGCGGTCCGGTTCGGCAAAAGCGCGTTCATGCATGAACAGCACCTGCTCGTTTGCCACCGCCACCACGTCGTTGTGAAACGCCCCGGAGGCAATCGCTTCGGGCGATTGTTCGACGAACACGGTGCGCGCGGGATGGAGGCGATGGCGGCGGGCAACAATGCGGCTCGCCTCGCCGTGCTGCCGAGCGGGGAAGCGGCCCCCGGGCCGACCGTAAACGAATACCTCGATGCCCGCCTCACCGTGCGCCGTCGCCAGCCGCATATGGTTGGCCGCGCCCTCGTCGCCAAAGCAGGGGGGCACCGGGCCATGCACCGCAAAGGCGGAGTGAGCGAAGGCCACTTGCAGCTGCCGCAGCGTGTCGGGCCATTCGTGGCTGCGGTGCGGCATGGTGACGAGGTTGGCGACAGTCAGATGGCACCGGCCGTCGGCACAATCGGGTGCCGGGCTGACGGTGGCGGCGTTGGCCGCCCACATCGCGCTGGCCGACCACGCCGCGGCGCAAACTGCCGGATCGGTGGCGGCGTCGGCGGCGACGGCTTCGAGCCAGGCCGGGTTGGGCCGAGGCGGCGGCACGAACAGGCCCTGCGCCAGGCCCAGCGCCATCGCCGTGCGCATCTTCGCCAGCCCCTGCAGCGCCGCGGCGCGCGGGTACGACACTTCGCCGGCATGCGCGGTCGCGGCCAGGTTGCCGGGGCTGAGCCCGGCGTAGTTGTGCGTTGGGCCGACGAGGCCATCGAAATTGATTTCGGTCAGCACGTCTCCCCTCCCGCTTGCGGGAGGGGTCGGGGGTGGGCGTGCTCGGGGGTGGCGCACGGGCCCACCCCTAGCCCCTCCCGCAAGCGGGAGGGGGACTGGCAGTGTCGAAGCCTCACCGCGCCACCCACCACACTTCCTCGCCCACGCCGACCTCGAGCAGCGCCGCCGCCTGTGGATCGAGCGCCAGTCCGTCGCCGTCTGGTGCGCAGGCGCCGAAGCAGGCGCGAAAATCGCCAAGTCGGCCTGTGGCAAGGATAACTTTCTGCCCGCCGCCGGTGCTGTTGGTCCCCGTCACTTTGACCGCCTTCGCCTCGGCCACGCTCGCCACCTCGTCTGTCCGCGCGGTCATCGTCGGGCCGCCGTCGAAAATGTCGATATAACCGTCGTGGCTGAAGCCCTCCTCCTCGAGCATCCGCATCGCCGCCCGGCCCGAGGGGTGCGGCACGCCGATCGCGGCGCGCGCGCTGTCGCTCAGCATCGCCACATAGACCGGATGCTTGGGCATCAGGTCGGCGATGAACTGGTTGCCGTGAATGGCGTTGAAATAGTCGGCGTCCTGGAAGGTCATGCCGAAGAAACGGCCCGCGACCCCGTCCCAGAACGGCGATCCGCCGCGTTCGTCGAGCACGCCGCGCAGTTCGGCCAGGATGCGCGGCGCGAAGCGAGCGCGGTGCATGGCGATGAACAGATAGCGGCTACGCGCCAGCAGCAGCCCTAGGCCCCCGGCGCGGTGGTTGGGGTGGAGGAACAGCCCGCCGACTTCGCTCGACCCCTCAAGATCGGTGGTCAGGCTGAGCATCTCGGCCCGCACCGTGCGGTCGAGCTCCTGCGAATGCTGGGTCAGCGTGTTGAGCCGGTACGAATAGAAGGGCCAATGCTGGCCGACCTGGGTCATCATCTGGCACGTGCCGCGTACTTCGCCGGTGGCGGGATTTTCGAGAACCAGCACGAACAGCTCGTCGCCGAGCGTCGCGCCCTCGTTCGCCCACGCCTTTTCGGCACGGCCGAGCTTGGCGGCGAGCGCCTTGCGGTCGGCGGGCAGGTTGGTGAACCCGCCGCCGGTCAGCTTGGCCATCTCGTAGAGGGCCTCCAGGTCCCCGGAATGGGCGGCGCGCAGGCGAAAGCTCATGCCAAGGCTCCTTGGGCGAGGCGGTGCAGGACCAGCGCCGACAGCGCCGCGCGCTCGCTCAGCGAAGAGGCGATCAGGTACTCGTCGGGCGAATGAATCGCGCCGCCGCGCACCCCCAGGGTGTCGACCACCGGCACCCCGCAGGCAGTGATGTTGTTGCCGTCGCACACCCCGCCGCTGGCCTGCCAGGTAATGGTCTGGCCGAGATCCGCGCCGGCGTCGCGGACCAGGTCGAACAAGGTCTGGGCGCGAGCATCGACCGGCTTGGGCGGGCGACTGATCCCGCCGTGGCGCGCGATCGAAACTTCGTGGCCGTGCTCAACTATCGCCATCAGATTATTGAGATCGCTGTCAAAAAGCTCCGCCGCATGGGCATTGCGGGGACGGATGTTGAAGCGCAGCACGGCGTGGTCGGGCACCACGTTGTTGGCCGCCCCACCGTCGATCCTGGCCGGATTGATCGCCAGTTCACCGTGCTCCATCGCCTTGAGGCCGATCGCCAGCGCCGCCGCGGCGACCAGCGCGTTGCGCCCGTCCTCAGGGTTGCGCCCGGCATGAGCGGAGCGGCCGGTCACCACCAGGCTGTAATTGCCGCTGCCGCCGCGGGCATGGGCGAGCGTTCCATCGGGCAGCGCCGCCGGTTCATAGGTCAGCGCCGCCGCTTTGCCTTGCGCCAGCTCGGCGATCAGCGCGGCGGAACTGAGCGAGCCGGTCTCTTCGTCCGAATTGATCATAACGTCGTAGCCGCAATCGGGCCCGTTCGCTTCGAACGCCGCCAGCGCGCCGAGCATCACCGCGATCCCGCCTTTCATGTCGGCGGCGCCCGGGGCGTTGAAAGTATCGGCATTGAGCCAGCGGCCGGACTGGAACGGGTGATCGGCCGGATAGACGGTGTCCATGTGGCCGGTCAGGAGAAAGCGCCGCTCGGCCCCAGGGCGCACCCGCAGCACCAGATGCCGGCCGCGCTCGATTTTGACCGTCCGACCGGCCGCATCGACCGTCGTTTCGACCGCGGGCGACCGCAATTCGACCGTACCGGGTAGGATTGCGAACGCCTCGGCCAGCGCCTCGGCCTGCTGCGCCAGCCCGGCCAGGTTGCCGGTGCCGCTGTTGATCGCACTCCACGCCACGGTTTGCGCCAGCATGGCGGCCTGGTCGATCGGCTCGATCAGCTTGCACTCGTCGCGAGAAAGTTTCATCGGCAACGAAATCCCTAGCCGTCCGCTGCGGCTTGTCAAACGCGCCCGCTTGGTTGTCTAGGGGAACCGGGAACAGGAGCAAGGCGTGAGCGAACGGGTCGAACGGAGCGGATTGCAGGTCGATGCGGGCCTGGCCGCTTTCATCGAGAGCGAATTGCTGGCCCCGCGCGGGCGCGACGCAGCGGCATTCTGGTCCGGGTTTGCCGTGCTGCTGCGCACCTTCGCCCCGCGCAACTTGGCGCTGCTCGACATGCGCGACGCGCTGCAGGCGAAGATCGACCGCTGGCATGCCGAACGCCGCGGCCAGCCGCACGATGCCGCCGCCTACCAGGCGTTCCTGGCCGAGATCGGCTATCTCGTGCCCGAGCCCGAGGGGTTCAAAATCGGCACCGAGAACGTCGATACCGAGATCGCCAAAATGGCCGGGCCGCAGCTCGTCGTCCCGGCGCTCAACGCCCGGTTCGTGCTCAACGCCGCGAATGCGCGCTGGGGAAGCCTCTACGATGCGTATTACGGCACCGATGCGCTGCCGGGCGCGCCGGCGGGTAGCGGTCGGGCCTATGATCCAGAACGCGGCAAGTGCGTAATCGAGGCCGGCCGCGCGTTTCTCGACCTGGCGCTGCCGCTCGCGGAGGGCACGTGGCAGGACATCGCCGGGCCGCAGGACGTGGTGCTGTGCGAGCCGCTCGATTTCCTCGGCCGTACCGCCAAGGGCATGATGTTCGCGCACCACGGCCTGCATATCGAAGTGGTGTTCGATCCCGACCATCCGATCGGCCAGACCGATGCGGCGGGGATCGCCGACATTCGCCTCGAAGCCGCGCTCTCGACCATCGTCGACCTCGAAGATTCTGTCGCCGCGGTCGATGCCGAGGACAAGCTGCTCGGCTATCGCAACTGGCTCGGCGTCATTCGCGGCGATCTTGAGGCGACCTTCG
>JANOAH010000233.1:0-10450 GCA_031411075.1 Erythrobacteraceae bacterium | reverse complement strand
GAAGCGATACGGCGCCGGTTGCATCGACGGTCGTCACGGAGAGGTTGCCCACGGTCTGCACGCTCGCCGCCCCGGCGGTGGCGTCGAGGTCGGCAAAGGTCAGCGCGCCGGGCGAAGCAATCGTGACCGAGCGGCCGAGCGCGGTGACCGCACCCGCCGAAGTCAGCGCGGTGGCACTGACGGGGCCGTTGACCGCGCGCAGCAGCGTCGTTGCGCCCGAGCTGAGCCCGACAAACGCCACCCCACCCGGCGCAATCGCCGAGACCGCGCCGCCGGCGTTGACCGCGCCGGTCGCGGCGATGGCCCCGCCGCTGCTCGCCAGCGTAATCGCGCCGGTGGCATCGGCGGTGTTGAGGGCGAGGTTCCCCACCGTCTGCACCGAAATCGTCCCGGCGGTCGCGTCGAGGTCGGCAAACGTCAGCGCGCCGGGTGACGCAATCGTCACCGACCGGCCCGCCGCCGTCACCGCGCCGGCCGAGGTCAGGCTGGTGACGGCCACCGCGCCGTTCGCCGCCTGGAGCAGCGTGGCCCCGCCCGAGGTCGCGGTGCCGAGCGAGACGCCGGTCTGACCGACCGCCGTGACCGGTCCGGCCGATGCGAGCGTTGTCACGCCGACCGCACCGCCTGCGGCCTGCAACGACGTCGAGCCGCCCGAATTGACCGTGCCCAGCGACACGCCGGTCTGACCAGACGCAGTGACGGCACCAGCGGAGGTCAGGTTGGTGACGTTGACCGATCCAGCGGCAGACTGGAGCGACGTGACGCCGCCCGAATTGACCGTGCCCAGCGTCACGCCGGTCTGGCCGCTCGCGGTCAGTGCGCCTCCGGCGTTGACCGCGCCGTTCGCGGTGAGCGCACCTGCGGTGCTGGTCAGGCTCACCGCGCCCGTCGCATCGACGGTGGCGACCGTCAGATTGCCGACGGTCTGCACCGTGGCGGCGCCCGCGGTGGCGTCGAGATCGGCGAATGTCAGCGCGCCGGGCGAACCGATCGTCACCGAGCGGCCGAGTGCGGTCACCGGTCCTACCGAGCTCAACGCGGTGGCGCTCACCGCGCCATTGATCGCGCGCAGCAGCGTGGTGCCGCCCGAATTCAGCCCGGCGAACGCCACGCCGTTCGGCGCATTTGCCGAAACCGCGCCGCCGGCGTTGACCGCGCCGGTCGCGGCGATGGCGCCGCCGCTGCTGGCCAGCGTGATCGCGCCGGTGGCGTCGGCGGTGTTGAGCCCCAGGTTGCCGGCGGTGGTGACCGAAATGGCGCCGGCCGTGGCGTCGAGATCGGCAAAAGTCAGCGCGCCGGGCGAAGCGATCGAGATCGTGCGGCCCGCGGCGGTGACCGCGCCGGCCGAGGTCAGGCTGCCGACGTTGACCGCGCCGTTGGCGGCCTGCAGCAGGGTCGTCCCGCCAGACGACAGGTTGGCCAGCGTCACCCCGGTCTGCCCGCTGACCTCGGCGTTGCCGCCGGCCGTCAGCCCGGTCGCGCTGGTGACGCTGCCGCCGGTGCTGGTCAGGCTCAGCGCCCCGCTGGCCGAGCCCTGGGGCACGGTGAGATTGCCGGTGGCGGTCACGGTGGCATTGCCGGCGCTCGCCGTCAGCTCGCTGAAGGTCAGAGCCCCGCTCGATCCGATCGCAAGGCTGGCGCCGCGCGCGATGACCGTGCCCGCCGAAGTCAGGTTGGTCACCGAAATCGGCCCGTTGAGCGCTTGCAGCAAAGTCCCGGCGCCCGAGGCGAGCCGCGCCGCGCTGATGCCAGCGAGCGCGTCGATCTGCATCGCGCCGCCTGAGCTCAGCGTGCCGGTTTCGGCCAGGCTGCGCGCCGCAATTGTCACCGTTCCAGCCGCGCCGAGCGGTTGGGTGGCGGTGATCTGGGCGTCGCGCGATGTGACGAGCGAGATATTGCCCCCAACCGTCAGCGGCGCGCCGCTGATCGCCGCCGTGATCCCGGCGCCTGCTGGGGCGATCGTGCCAAGCGCGCGCATGGTGAGATTGCCGGTCAGCGATAGCGCCGCGCCCGGGTTGGCCGCCGCAACGACCAGCGCGGCGAGACCTGCGGTGCTGGGCGCCGCGACCCCGCCCGCGCCCAAGCCGCCCGTCCCGCTCGCATCGATCAGCAGATTTCCGAGCGAACGCGGCCCGGTCGGACCGCTGACGTCGATGAGCGCAAACCGCGCCACCCCGCCGACACCGCCGCCCCCGGCAGCGCCCGCGCCGCCCAGGCCAACGGCGTCCAGCGACACGTCACCAAAGGTGAACTGCCCATCGGACAAGGCGGTTTCGGCCGTAGCCGCGCCGCCCGTGCCAATGCCGCCGTTGCCGTCGGGCCCGGTGGCCGAATTGCCGCCGACGCCGCCGATGCCGTCGGCACTGATGACCAGCGGACCGGTGACGATCTTGCCGGTCCCGCCGGCCAGCGTCTGCAACCGAGCGGTGCCGCCGGTGCCGTTGCCGCCGTTGCTGGCCGCGCCGGTATCGGCATGGCCCATGCCCTCGCCCCCAACACCTTCGGCGAGCAGCGAAATGCTGCCGGCGTTGAGCGTTCCGCCCGACTGGCTGAATACGGCTGTGCCGCCAGTGCCGTTGCCCGCCAGCGCCGCCACTTGGCCGGTATCGGCAAGAGCGGTGCTGTCGCCGCCGCCGGTGCCCGAGGCGCCGATCGTCAGCGTGGTCGCATTGAGGGTGCCGCCGGTCTGGTCGAACCGGGCGATGCCGCCTTGCCCGTCGCCCGAGCGGAACGGCGTCCCGGTCGTGGCGGCTGCGTTGCCGGCGACGGCGTTGGCCTCGATGTTGAGTGTCGTGACGGTAAGCGTACCCGCGGCCAGCGAGACGGTGGCGTTCCCCGCCGCGCCCGTGCCGGCGGCCCCGGCATTGCCGAAGTTCGGATAGAAGATCGGCGGATCGCTGCACTCGCACGGCGGCGGGGGCACGAAAAATAACAGCCGGCTGTCGCCATTGGCGGCGACGTTGATGGCAGTCGCGCTGATGGCCGCAGTGCCCAGAAGGCCAGGTAGCAGTTCGACCGACGCCGACCCGCCGCTGGCGACCAATCCGCTTCCCACCGGGATGTCCTGCAGCGGCACGGTGCCGCCGCTGGCCGACAAGGTGGCCGTGCCATCGATCGTGACGGTGCCGTCTTCGGCGATCACACGCGCCGTGCCGCCAAATGAACTGGCCGGCGCGGCGCCGGGCCCGCCGTTGGCGTCGGCATAGAGATACAACGCTGACAGCGTCGGGTCGCCGGTGGGACCCAGTTGCAAGGTGCCGCCATTGCGCGCGGCCGCCTGCACCGTGCCGCCGCGCACATCGCCGGCCGCGACTTGCGCGCCCGAGCCGAACGCGCTCGCCCGCACATCCATGAGCGGAGACGTGATCAGACTGCCCGCGCCGAGCGCGCGAACTTCGGCGCTACCTCCGGTCAGCGTCGGCGTGCGGATGAAATTGCCCCCGACGATCACGCCCTGGTTGAGAAACGCACTTACATCGACGGTGGCTGTCGGCAGGTCCAGCGTACCGCCGCCGACCGCCTCGATCACCACACCGCCGCCCTGGCCGACAGTCCCGGCCGGCCCGTCCTGCGTCCCGTAACCGCGCGCCTGCACGTCGAACAGATCGGTGATCATCAGGGCCCCGGGGCCGGCCACCGAAAGCCGCACCGCCGTGGGCGAAGCGACCCCGGAATTGCCCGTGCCCCCTGGCGCGACAAAGCCGCCGGCGCCGTAGGCCGTGGCGTTGATCGTGCTCCAGCTCTGCGGCTGTGAGGTGATGTCGATGGCGATCGTGCCGCCGGCGCCGGCACCGGCGAAGGCGTCGCTTTGCCCGCCGACGCCGTAAGCTTCGAAATAGGCGCTGCCCAGATCGAACTGGCCATCATCCTCGAGCAGCGTGATCGCTCCGCCGGTGCCCTTGCCGGCCGCGCCGCCGACCGGCCCGAAGATGCCGAGCGAAAAACCGCCGAAGCCGTTTGCTCCCAAGGCCAGCGCGGTGGCCGAGATGGTGCCCTTGTTGGTGACCGTGACGTCCACCGTGCCGCCGATGCCGTCGCCGCCATCGCCGCCAAAGCGATCGTCGGCGCCGAACCCGGTTGCGCTGCCGCTCAATGTGCCCCCGACCGAAATCGAGCCGCCATCGGCCAGGATCGTGACGCGTCCGCCCTGGGCGTTGCTGTAGGGTGTGGCGGTATCGAAAAACGAACCGGCGCCATTATCGGCCGCAAGTGTCAGCTCATTGGTTATGCTGATCGTACCCGTGCCGAGCGCCTGTGCATCGACCGTTCCGCCGGCGGAATTGTCCCCGGCGCCGATGAACAGATAGCCATCGGAGCGAATGTCTTCGCCGGACCCGGCGATCGCGCTGGCGGCGCGCAGCGCATAGAACTGCGAGAACGGGCCCTGGAACGCGGTTGTGCCGCCGGTGGGAAGAATGTCGATCGCGTCGGTGGCATAGCCGGTGACATTGTTGGCAAAGGCCGTGTTGCCGATCTGGAGGCTGCCCAGCCGGTTGCCGGCCACGACGCTAGGTGGCGCGACGTCGTATCCCGCCGCGAGCACGATCGAACTGCCTTCGTCGATCACGCTGGCGGCGGGCGTATAGCCGATCGCGCCTGACAACAGCATGGTCATCGCCTGGTTCTTGGGCAGCGCCACCATCGATATCCGCTGAAAGTCGATCGACGAGGTCGAGGCCGGGCCGGTGCTGGTGCCGGTGTGGATCACCCCGTTGGCATCGGTGGTGCCGACGGTCAGCTGGAAATCGAACGTCCCGCCGTTGATCGTCATGTTGAGTTGTTCGGCGGCGAGATAGGCGATCTGGCCATTGGCGGTGACAATGCCGGCCTGGGTGACCTTGGGCGCGACCAGCGCGACATAGGCATTCTGCCCGCGCGCCAGGATGGTGGCGGGGCGATTCGGCGGCTGGATTTCGACGTAGCCGGTCGAGCCGGCCGGCCCGGCGAACTGCACAAGCCCGCCGGGCTGGCGGATCGAGCCCGGCGATACGCCCGGTATGCCTGCCACGAAGGCGATGTCGTTGGTGGTCAGGATCAGGCTGCCGACATCGAAGAAGGCGTTCGGCCCGGCGATGATCCCGGTCGGGCTGTAGAACCAGATCTGGCCGCCCGGATTGTTGACGATGCGGCTGACCACCACGCCGTTGAACTGGACCGCACGGGCCACGGGATTGCCCACCGCATCGACCGGCACGATGCGATTGAGCACGGTGAAATCGCCGATCGAGCCGACAGGATCGGCGAACGACAGCGTGGTGGCCAGCGGCAGGATGTCGATCGTTCCGGCGCCCGCGGTATCGAACGGCTGCCAGTCGATCACCGTCTCGACATTGTTGACCTGTACCGAGGTGGTGTTGGCGCCGGTCGAAATGGCCGGCGAGCCGACGCGCACGTTGGGGTTGGCCTGCAGCGCCTGCGCTGCGGCGGCCGAAGGCAGCGCCAGGCCCAACGCGGTCAGCGCGCAGGAGCTGAGCAGCGCCGCGGTGCGGCGGGTCGGGATCTTCCCGGGCCGGTGCTTGGCGATCATCACATCCTCCACGGCAGCAAGCGAGTGGTCAGCGTAAACAGCAGGCGCGCATCGCCCTTGGCGGTCTGGAACCCGGCCCGGGCCAGCGGCAGTGCCAGCGTCAGCCCGAAGTCGGCGCGGTTGCCCCAGCGGCCCCGTACCCCGCCGCCGGCGCTGAGCGCGCGGGCCGGGTGCGGGTCGATCGCGCCGTCGTCATTCCACGTCTTGGCGTAATCGACGAACGCGAACGGCTGCAGCACCAGCGCATCGGCCTCGCGCGCCAGCAGGCTGCCGTAGCGCAGCTCGAGCGCGGCGCCGAGCGCGCGGTCGCCCACCGCCACGCCGGGATCGAACCCGCGGCCGATGGTGTAATTGCCCAGGCTCGCCTGCTCGTAGGCCAGCAGCGGCCCGTCGGACCATTGCGCCAGCGGCGAGACCGCCAGCGTGACTTGCGGCATCGGGCGAAATTCGGCGGTGCCATCGAGCCGCACCACCAGCGACGAGGGATCGGCGGTGAAATCGCTGATCGGCACATTGGGCGCCAGGCAAGCGGCGATCGGCACGCAATCGCCGCTTGCGCCGAGCCCGTTCAGCCCCTGGCGCACCTCGAGCGACAGCGCGCTACGCCAGCGCGGTTCGCGCACCGAGTACCCGCCGCCGCCGCGCACGCTTGCGCCATCGACCATCTCGTGATCGATCCGGGCATAGACCACGCGCAGCTGATCGTCGCTGAGCAGGGTCGAGCCGAACGACAGCTCCTGATCGACCGCTTCGAACCCGGCGGTCAGGTGCAGCGAGCTGACCTGCCGGCGCAGCAGCGGGTACGACAAGTGGGCTTCGCCGACCCAGGTTTCGGTCTCGAACGGCGCGCCGGAGACATCGGGCTTGCTCTGCCCCCACAACACGCTGCCGCCGAGCCTGAGGCCGCTGGTCCCGATCGACAGGTCATGCCCGGCGCGCAGGATGCGCTGTTCGGACCAGTCGAGCGTGTTGTAATAGCTCAACGTGGTGCGGTCACCCAACCCGATCAGGTCGTTAACCGCGAGCGCCACGAACGCGCCTTCGCGCCCCGTGGCGCGCGAGCCGAGGTTCTGCGCGCCGAACAGCAGCTCGACCGGGGTGCGCTCGATCACCACGTCGCCCACCACTTCGCCCGGCTGCCCCTGCGCCGAGCGCAGCACCAGCCGCACGTTGTAGCCCGGCAGGTCTTCGAGCAGCAGCAGATGGCGCTCGGCCTCGCGGCTGTTGAACCAGGGCCGCTCGGTCAGTTTGGCGAGGTGCGCGGTGATCAGCCGTTCGGAATGGCCGGCCTCGCCGCGCAACTGCACTTCGACCAGTTTGGCCGCCAGCACGTCCATCTTCACCGTGCCGCCGGCATCGATGCGCTGCGGCGGGACCTGGACGGCGGCGAGGAAGCCGAGCCGGCGCAGGATCGTCGCCGCGCGGTCGCGCACGTCGCACAAGCTCGCCAGCGGGACTTCGCGTCCGGCATAGTCGCGCCACGCTTCGTCGAGCGTGGCGGCGGGAATGCCGGGCAGCCCGCTGAATTCGATCGAGCTGAAGGTCACATGGGTGGCCGCGAACGCCGGATCGGCGAGCGGGCAGGGGCCGCGCTCGACGTCGCTTTCGACATTCAGCCGGCCGGCGCGCGCCGCCGCATTGTCTTCGCGCCCGACTTCGAGATCGCTGCGGCTCGGCGGTTGCTGCTGCGCCAGTGCCGCGCCGGGCAGAGCCAGCGCGGCAGCGCAAAGCCATGCCATGGCCCGCAGGCTTGAAAAAAGCGGCAGTGGACGATCGCCAATTGACCTCATGCAACCCCCAACAAACCACTAATCTTGCCGCCTCCGACCCACTGTCCGCGGCGCCTGTCGCAACCCGTTTCGCGCCGTCTGCGCGGCGCTTGGCGTCAGCCTTCGGTCATCAGGGCCGAAGTCAGAATATCCAGTTGCCGGGTACAGCCCTTTTCGATCAGGGTCGCGGCCAGTTGTTCGGGATCGTCGGGCACGCTGTCGAGCACCACGAAACGTAGCGCGCCGTTGCCGTCCGGCCCGGCGACGCGGTAATCGGAATTCGCGACCAGCGGCAGCGCCACCAGGTCCCACGCCGCCAGCACTTCCCCATCGGAAAATTCGACCGTCTGCCCGCCGGACCCGGCGCCGCGCACGGTGTAACTGGCGTCCCCTTCAGCGGTGCCGCGCCACAGCCGGACGCGGCTGGTATCGGCCAGGCAGGTCACGCCCGGGCGGCTGATATCGACGTACCAGATATTGGTCGGCGACAGCGCCGCAGCGCTCGCTTCGCCGCGCACCGCCCCGGTGCGCACGCGCTGGGCGGAGCGCTGTTCGGTCAGCACCTGGAAGGTGGAGCGCCGGCTCGGCCCGCCTTGCTGGCCGAGCGTGAAGCTGCCCGCGCCGCGCAGCACGCGGGTGCCCTTGTCGTCGAGCACGGTCAGGGTATCGCCGGCGCGCAGCACGATCCGATCGGCGTTGGCGATCCGCTTGCCGACCGGATAAGTCGCGGCCGAAGGGCCGCTCGCCGCCACCACGACGCCCGCCAGCGCCGCCCCCGGCGTCGCCAGGGCCAGGGCCGCAGCCATCAGTGTTGTGAGCGAGCGCATGGCCCTCCTCCCGTCTTACCGGTGCGAGCCTATCAAACTTCTCGACATTGTCAGCGAAAAACCAATCCGTCCGCCGCTTTATCCCAGCACATAGGCGCGGTCCGGCGGCAGGTTGAGCGTTCGTTCGAGCAGATTGAGCAGCGCGGCATCGCCAGGATGCTTTTCGACCAGTGCGGCAATCACCGCGATTGCCGCTTCCTGGTCGGTCTCGGCCAGGATCGTAGCCTGGTGCAGCGCGGCGCGATCGGCGGCGGGAAAATCGGGCGCGGGTTCGAACAGATCAACCGGTTTCGACCGCCCGCGCAAGACCACCCGGCCCATCGGCCGCCACCAGTCCAGGCCGCTGCGCTCGGCGAACTCGCGGCTCGCCATCACGGCGGAATCGAGCGACTTGTTGGCCGATTCGAGCCGCGAGGCGGTGTTCATGCTGTCGCCCAGCGCGGTGTACTGGATGCGGTTCTCGCCGCCGAAATTGCCGACCACCGCTTCGCCCCAGTGCAGCCCGACGCGGGTCTTGCCGACCGGCGGCAGCCCCGGTTCGATCCCGGCGCGGAACGCCTCGCCCGCCTGCCACATCGCATAGCCGGCGCGCGCGGCGCGCTCGCCATCGTCGGGCCGGGCGATCGGCGCCCCCCAGAACGCCACCACCGCATCGCCGACGAACTTGTCGATCACCCCGCCGTGGTCGAGCACCACCTGGCTCAACGTTTCGAGATAGCGGTTGAGCAGTGTGGCGACCATTTCCGGGGCTATCGCGTGGCTCATCTTGGTGAAACCTTCGAGATCGCTGAACAGCACGAAGATGTCCTTCTTCTCGCCGTGCAGCGCGAGCAGCTCGGGATGCTCGATGATCTCGTCGGCGATGCTCTTGGGCAGGTACTTGCCCAGCGCCCCTTGCGCGAACCGCCGCTGCACCGCGCCCGCGGCGCGCGCCGCCGAGGTGATCGCGGCAAAGGCCAGGCCCCAGCCGATGACCCAGCCGGCCGCGGGCAGGCCATAGGTGTCGACCCCGCGCGCCTGCAGCGCGAACGGCGCGCCGATCAGCGTGGCAAACTGCAGCGCCAGCAGCGGATAGAGCCACACGCTGCGCAGCTCGAGCAGACCGGTCAGCGCCGCCGCGCCGACCACCGCCAGGGCCGCCGCCCACAGCGCCGCCGGCGAAGGGTGAGGGAGCTGCGCCCCATCGAGCATCTGCGCAATCATCTCCGCATGCACGGCCAGCCCCGGCGGCTTTTCGTGGGTGGCGGCGGTGAAAGTGGTGGTGACCCGGTCGTAACCGACGATGTCGCCGCCGATCAGGACATAACGGCCGGCTACGGTCGGGGCGAGCTCGGCGAGCAGGTCGGGCGCGGGCGGATCGGCGAAGGTGTCGATCGGCAGCTCGGTGAACAGCGGCGTGTCCTCCAACGCGCGTTCGCGATAGCGGATCGCGCCGTCATAGCCCGGCATCGTCTTCGGGCCGTCACCTGCCGCGGCCAGCATCGCCCGGCCGAGAACCGGCGGCAGCCCCGGCACGATCGAGGGCCACAGCCGCGTCGCCCCGGCCTCGTCGTCGAACCGCACGCTCGCCGGCCCGGCGCGCGAGCCGGCCAGGCGGGCGATGAACGATTTGAGGAACTGCTCCTGCTCGTAAACGATTTCGCCTTCGTTGCTGGCGGTTTCGGCATAGCCGACGAAGGTCGGCGTCTTCATCGCTCTGAGCGCGGCGATCAGCGCCTCGTCCTCGTCCTGCGGCTGGTCGAACAGGATGTCGATGGCGATCGCCTTGGCGCCCATCGCGTCGATGTTGCGCAAGGCCCGCGCCAAGATGCCGCGGTCGAGCGGCGAGCGCTTGCGCGAGGCAATCAGCGTCTGGTCGTTGTACACCACCAGCACCACCCGCGGGTCCTGCTCGACCTGCTCGGCCAGAAGGTAGCTGCGCAGGTCATAGAGGTTGCGTTCGGCCTGGTCGGCCACCGGCACCTGCCAGCTCAGCCGTGCCAGCAACAGCGCGATGAGCAGTACCAGCGCGGTCAGCGCCAGCCGCCGCCCGCCGGCCTCGCGGATATTACGCCACCCGCGCGCCAACATGCCGAAGCTGCGTGCGGGCATCAGGGTTCGTTCAATTCGATGCGAACAGCGGCCGTTCGCCGTCGCCGATCAGCGCGAAGCCGGCCCAGTAGAACGGGTGCGAGGTGTCGGCATCATCCATCAGCTGCAATTGCGCGGCGCGCAGAGCATCGGCCTGGCTGACCCCGGGGCTGGCGTGGAAGAAGCTCGAGAACAATCGCGCGGTGGCGTTGTATTCTTCGGGTGCGGGCCAATGGCTGGCGATCACCTGACGCCCG
>JANOAH010000232.1:0-13148 GCA_031411075.1 Erythrobacteraceae bacterium | reverse complement strand
ATCCAGGAGCTCATCAACAACATCGCCAAGGGCCACGGCGGCGTGTCGGTGTTCGCCGGGGTGGGTGAGCGCACCCGCGAGGGCAACGACCTCTACCACGAATTCCTCGACGCCGGCGTGATCGCCAAGGACGCCGATGGCAACGCCACCAGCGAAGGCAGCAAGGTGGCGCTGGTGTTCGGGCAGATGAACGAGCCGCCGGGTGCCCGCGCTCGTGTCGCGCTGTCGGGCCTGACGATGGCCGAATATTTCCGCGACGAGGAAGGCCAGGACGTGCTGTTCTTCGTCGACAACATCTTCCGCTTCACCCAGGCGGGTTCGGAAGTGTCGGCGCTGCTCGGCCGTATTCCTTCGGCGGTGGGCTACCAGCCGACGCTGGCCACCGACATGGGCAACCTGCAGGAACGCATCACCTCGACCACCAAGGGCTCGATCACCTCGGTCCAGGCAATCTACGTCCCCGCGGACGACTTGACCGACCCGGCGCCCGCCACCTCGTTCGCGCACTTGGACGCGACCACCACGCTGAGCCGCGCGATTTCGGAGCTGGGGATCTACCCGGCGGTCGACCCGCTCGATTCGACCAGCCGCGTGCTGACGCCTTCGGTCGTCGGCCAGGAGCACTACGAAACCGCCCGCAAGGTCCAGGAGACGCTGCAGAAGTACAAGAGCCTGCAGGACATCATCGCCATCCTGGGCATGGACGAGCTGAGCGAAGAAGATAAGCTCACCGTCGCCCGCGCGCGGAAAATCCAGCGCTTCCTCAGCCAGCCGTTCCATGTCGCCGAAGTGTTCACCAACATCCCGGGCAAGTTCGTCCAGGTCGAAGACACGGTGAAGAGCTTCAAGGCGGTGGTCGACGGCGAATACGATCACTTGCCCGAACAGGCGTTCTACATGGTCGGCGGCATCGAAGAAGCCGTCGCCAAAGCGCAAAAGCTGGCCGAAGAGGCCTGACCAGGTTCCCCTCCCGCTTGCGGGAGGGGTCAGGGGTGGGCCTGTCCTGCCTCGAAGAAACAGACCCACCCCTGCCCCTCCCGCAAGCGGGAGGGGGGAGAATAGCATGCCGCTGCACTTCGAACTCGTCACCCCAACGCGTCTCGTTCGCTCTGAAGATGTCCACCAGGTGGACGTCCCCGGCAGCGAGGGCGATTTCGGCGTGCTCGAAGGCCATGCCCCGGTGATGACCACGATCCGCGATGGCGTGGTCTCGATATTCCGCAGCGAAGGCGCCGCCCCCGAAACGATCGAAGTGCGCGGCGGCTTTGCCGAAGTAGGCGCCAACGGCCTGACGATCCTGGCCGAACACGCCGAGGGCTGAGCCGCTCCTTCCGATTGCCGGTTTTCCTCAACCCGCGTATCAGGGACGCGTCGCATTGACGGGTCGCCTGGGGAGAGGAACCATGTCGCTTCGATTTCGCGCGCCGGCAGCCTGCGCCGTGATCGCCCTGTGGCCCGCGCTGCCGGGCGCCGCGCAGGACGCCGGCCAGGCCAGCGATCAGCGCCGGATCGTCGTCACCGGCGAACGTGAGCCGGCCACGCCCAGCGAGATTACCGATCAGGCACGGCATGTGTCGATCATCGGCAACCCACTCGAAGAGCCGCTGCCGCGGTTTGAAGACTGGATGTGTCCGGGCGTGATCGGGCTGACCGAGGAAGCTGCGGCCTATATCATCCACCGCCTGCGCGCCAATGCCGAGACTTATGGTCTGAGAATCCGCCGCGAGGACGACGGGCAGTGCGAGACCAATTTCCTGATCGCGTTTGTCGACGATGCGCAGAACACGCTAAACGATGTTGCCGGGCGCAACGGCTATCTGCTCGCCGGCCTGTCGGTGACCGAGCGCGGCGAACTCCTCGATGCGCCGGCCGGCGCGCGGGTGTGGAGCAGCGTTCTCACCCGGACGCGCGACGGCATGCCGGTGCCCACCGCGCGCGACGGCCGGTCGGCGCCCGAGCGGCAGGGCGCGACCTCGGGCGGGACCGATGGCCAGGGCAATCCGATCACCTCGCCCTTCTCAACCGGCGTACCACCGGTCTCGGCCGGCTGGTCGGCGCATTCGAAGATCTATTTCCCGACCCGCGAGGACATCGTTTCGGTGCTGGTGCTGTTCGACCGCGCCCAGGTGCGCGGCAAATCGCTGCTGCAGCTGGCCGATTACGCCACGATGCGCGGCTTTGCGCTGACCCGCGAAACCAGCGGCGCGCATGCCGCGCCGACGATCCTCAGCCTGTTCGACGGCGACGGCCCGCATCCCGGCCGGCTTACCGCGTTCGATCTCGCCTATCTGCAGAGCCTGTACGACGATCTGCCCAATCTGCCCGCTGCTTCAAAGATCGCCAGGGTCAGTGACGAGCTTGAGCGGCAGGCGCGGGAGGAATGAAACACTAGTCGGTCGCCGCTTCCCCATTGTCGCTGCGGAACAGGTCCCACAGCACACCGGTCTGCTCGACAGGCGGTGTCAACGGCAGGTTCGCCTTGGGCGCGCCGGGCAGAGGCGTACGCGCCTCGGCGTTGCGGTTGAGTTGGCCGAAATAGGGATGCAGGTGGCGCGGCACGGTAAACGCTCCATGACGATACGACCCCGGGCATTCCTTAGCGTGGCAGCCTTGCCGGACCGTTGGCGAACAAGGCAAACAAACCCTTGCGGGCGTGTCTGCGGCCCGCTCAGCAGGGTTCAGCCTGAGCGAGCCTTGTCGTGGACCCGCCCGCGCCACCACAGGAACAGTCCGGCGCCGATAATCACCGTCGCCCCAGCGAGCGAAATCAGGTCGGGCCGGTCGCCGAAGAAGACGAGGCCCAGCGCGGTTGCCACCAGCAGCTGGCCGTACGTCATCGGCGCCACCGTGCCCGCGCCGGCTTTGACCGTGCCCATGAAGATCATCCACTGGGCGAAAGTGGCGGTCAGGCCGATAAAGGCGCAGCGGGCGATTACGCTCCACGCGGGCCAGTGCATCCGGAACGCCTCGGCCCCGGTCAGATGCGCGGCGAGCGTGGCGACGCCCAAGAACAGCATCGCGGTGACCGACATGTAGTATTGCATCGCCAGCACGCTGGCGCGCCCGGTGACCTTGCGATTGACGATGATCGTCACCGCCATCCCGGCGGCGCTCAGCACCGGCAGCAGCACGCCCCATCCGGCCGCTTCGTAGTTGGGCCGCAGCACCAGATAGACCCCGGCAAACGCGACCAGCGTCGCCGCCCAGGTCGACAGCCGCGCGCGCTCCCCCAGCACCAGCGCAGCAAGCACCGCGGTGATGATCGGCTGGGTGAAGACGATCGTGGTCGCTTCGGCCAGCGGCATGATCCACACGGCCAGGAACATGCCGACCGCCGAAACGCTGATCGCCACCCCGCGCAGCCATTGCAGCGGATCGCGCGGCAAGCGCAGCGCCGCCAGCCCTTCGGCGCGGCCCAGCAGCACGGCGAGCAGCGCGGTCCCGGCGACGTAACGCGTCGCCGCCATGGCCGGCGCGGGCCACGCGCCCGCCATGCCCTTGATGATCGCATCGCCGATCGACAGGGTTGAAAAGCCCGCCAGCGCATAGAGCAGCCCGGCGCGGTCGGATTGCGGCAAGGGAGCTCCGTTGTGGCCTGAGCGCGCCGGGGTAGTCGCTGCGGCCAGGGCTCGCAAGCTTGCGCGACAGGGTCAGGCGCGCATCAGGACATTCGCCGGGGCGTCGCTGGCGACAGACGCCGGCAGCAAATGCCGCCTGATCGTCTCCGCCGCCGCCTGTCGCAGCGCGTCGGCGTCGACACCATACGCCGCGTCATAATTGCGCATGACGCTTTGCCACCTGGGATTGACGTAGAACCGTTTGAGCTGGGCATAAGTCGCATCGCTCCAGCGGTCCACGGGACACACCAGGCCACTGGCGACGAAGCCGTTGCAATCGAACATGATTCCATCGAGCGTGGCGACATAGGCTACCGGACGCCCGCCGCTCAGCACGTTGAGCGCGACCCCGCTGTTGCCGCAAACGACGAGGTCGCATGCGGCGATTTCATCGTCGAGCGGATTGCCGAATGTGATCTCCAGGTTCGGATTATTAGCCGCGATGGCGGAAAGGTCGGTCTTGAGCAGCGCCACCGGATGCTGGCGGATCAGTATGCGCGCGCCAGGCAGGCTTGACCGGATATCGGCGATCAGATCGCCTAGCGCGTCGGCCCTGGTCCCCGAAGTAAGAAAGATGCCCACCGTCCGCACGTCGTCCGGCCAGTGCATCGGGCGCGAGGCCGACGGCAGGCCGATCAGCGCGACCTCGGCGGTGCAGCGGCTGCGGCGCTGGTAGGTCTGGGTGATGGCGTGACCGTAAAACACCGCGCAGTCGGCAAGGACGGGTGGAACCACGGCGGCGTTGGCCGGCACCGGCGCATGATTGGCATAGACAACGCGTTTCCCGTTGCGGTGCGCGGCCGCGGCCATGCCGACGGCTTCCGGGCTATAATTGCTGGCCACGATCGCGGCGTGGAGCGCAGGCCGCTCGGCAAGGAACCAGGAAAATCGCATGTAGAACGCGAGCGCGCTGGCGATCCGGGCCGACGGCATGAAGCTGTGAGTCCGCGCCAGCACCCGGAGCAACGGCCACAGGCGCCCCGCGGCACCCAGCATTCGCAGCGCAGCCGCGACTTGCCCGCGGCCGAGCGCATGTTCGCGTCCCACCGAAAGGCGCTGCAGGTGGACGTCCGGGACCAGCGCGGCGACCCGGTCGATGGTGTGGTGCTCGTTGCCGAAGTTGGCGATCGCGACTGCTTCGTCACCGTCGTCGCCATCGAAGGGACCGACCGAAACGATGCATTTGACCATGTAGGCCAGCAGCACCAGCGGTTGCAGAAACCCCGCCCCGGCATGCGCATAAAGCGCATCGACCAGCCGGTAGAGCGGGTTCTTGCGTTTGACTTCCTCGAACACCGCGGCCCGGCCGACCGATGTCTCCATCTCCCGCACGATGTGCAGCGCGGCCAGCAGATCATAGTGGGCTCGCGGCGCTGCGAGCGCGACGTCCGCCGCCGGTTCGATCGAGGCAAGATCGAACGTTTGCCGCCACTTGACCGCTTCGTACGCCAAACCGACCTCCGCCAAACAACCGCGTTCGCAGACCCCCGCAGGATCTGCGTGCTCGAGCGCTGGCCAGGCTATCGCAGGCAATTATTAACAAGTGCCATTTACATCTTGTCAGGCATTGGCCCTCGGCGAGTGCGCTGGCGAAATGGCACGAGAGCGGCAGATGATCCGAGAGGCGTTTGAGCTGAAGGCGAAGAAGTTCCTGGCGCTTCAGTCGCTGTTCTATGCCTTTGCCAACAGTATCGAAGCGCTGGTGCCGTTCTTGCTGGCCCCGATCCTGACGCGCATGCTCGACCCCACTGGCTACGGGATCTGGGTCCTGTTCATCACTTATGCGACGTTCCTGCGCCCGGTGGTCGGACTGACGACGCAGGACGCGATCCGGATGCGCTTCTACGACTTCGATCAGAAGCAGCTCGACCAGTTCACGCACACAGCCTTGTTCGTGATGCTGGTGATGGCGCTGTTCGTGTCGGCGGCGACGCTCGTTTTCAGCGGTCTGCTGGCCTCGGCGACCAAGTTTCCCGAGGGCTGGCTGATCAGCGTCGTCATCGCGGCGTTCCTGTACGAGATCTTCTACACCGTGCTGGCGCTGCAACAGTTCCACAACCGCCGCAAAGCCTTCTTGACCACCCAGGTAGTCCAGGCGGTCTTGAGCATGGCCTTCATCGTCGCGTTCCTGCTGGCGGGCTGGGACTGGCGCGGCGTGGTCATTGGCCGCATGCTGAGCATGGCGATTGCCACGGCCTTCTCGCTGCGTTCGCTCGGCTACACGCTGCCAACCATCCTGCGGGTTCCGCAACGTTCGTTCTACCGCAGCATCGCTTCGTTTGGCGTGGTCTACTGGCCCGCCGGCGCGGTCGTCATGGTCGTCGGCACCACGGGCAAAGTGGCCGCCGCGCACTATCTCGGCGTCGAAGCGAGCGCGATGTACGGCGTGGCGGCGCTGTTCGCCTCGGCGTTCTGGATCGTCAATTACAGCTTCGTCATGGCCTGGACGCCGTGGCTGTTCGGCAAGCTCAAGACCGCGACCGACGACGCCTTGCGCGAAGTGCTGTCGGTTTCGATCCTCTATTTCGTGCTGGCGGCGGTTGCGGCGGTGGGGTTTTACTTCCTCGCGCTGCTAGTGGCGCCGGTCTTGCTGGGCGCGGCGTTCCACAGCGCCATCCCGCTGCTGCAATACATCATGCTGGCGATCGTCCTGCAGGGCTACTTCATGCACAACATGAAGTTCCTCCATTTCGACAAGAGCATCGGGCTGATGTCGGCCTTAAGCGCGCTGACAATCGCGCTCAATCTAGGGCTCAACATCGCTTGGGCGCCCACGCTGGGAATTCGGGGTATCATGCTCGCCATGGCGGTTTCATTCGGCGCGACTTTCATTATCAGCGGGGTGCTGGTGCTGGCGCGCCACGTGAGCTTCCAGGCGGGGATCAAGGGCCTTGTTCGACAATAAGAGCATACTGGTTACGGGCGGCACCGGCTCGTTCGGGCGAGCGTTCGTCCGGACGGTCCTGGAGAACTACCCCAGCGTCCGCCGCCTGGTCGTCTATTCGCGCGACGAACTGAAGCAGTTCGAGATGAGCCAGGAGCTGTCCCCCGGACAGCACCAGGCGCTGCGTTATTTCATCGGCGACGTGCGCGACCAGGACCGGCTGCGCCGCGCGCTGGAAGGCATCGATACCGTTGTCCACGCGGCCGCGCTCAAGCAGGTGCCGGCGGCGGAATACAACCCGTTCGAATGCATCAAGACCAATGTCCTGGGCGCGCAGAACGTGATCGAAGCGTGCCTCGACAGCGGGGTCAAGAACGTCGTCGCGCTGTCGACCGACAAGGCCGCGGCGCCGGTCAATCTTTACGGGGCGACCAAGCTGTGTTCGGACAAGCTGTTCACCGCCGCCAACAACATCACCGGGCCCCGCGATCTGCGCCTGTCGGTGGTCCGTTACGGTAACGTGATGGGCAGCCGGGGATCGGTGATTCCGTTCTTCCTGGCGCAACGCGCGAGCGGCGTGTTCCCGATCACCGACCCGACCATGACGCGGTTCAACATCTCGCTCGACGAAGGGGTCGAGATGGTGTTGTGGGCACTGCAGAATGCGCTCGGCGGCGAAATCTTCGTGCCGAAGATTCCCAGCTACCGGATCACCGACGTGGCCGAGGCCGTCGGCCCGGAGTGCGAGGTGCGGGTGGTCGGCATCCGCCCGGGCGAGAAGATCCACGAAGAGATGATCACGGCAAGCGACAGCTTGAACACCGTCGATTTGGGGCCTTACTACGCGATCCTGCCGAGCGCGGCCGAGCATTTCCCCGAAGACTACCTGGAGAAGCGCGGCGGACATCGGGTCGAGCCCGGCTTTGCCTACAACAGCGGCACCAACCCCGATTTCCTTTCGGTCGAGCAACTGCGCGCGCTCATCCTGCGCTATGTCGACCCCACGCACCGGGCGTGAGGCTGCCTTGATACCGTACGGGCGCCAGTCGATCAGCGACGCCGATATTGCGGCAGTGGTCGAGGTCCTAAAGTCCGATTTCCTGACCCAGGGCCCGGCCGTTCCCGCTTTCGAGGACGCGGTCGCGGCGCGCTGCGGGGCCGCCCACGCTGTCGCGGTGAACAGCGCCACGAGCGCGCTCCATCTGGCGTGCCTGGCGCTGAGCGTCGGCCCGGGAGACCGCGTCTGGACCAGCCCGCTGACGTTCGTCGCCAGTTCGAATGCGGCGCTCTATTGCGGCGCCGACGTCGACTTCGTCGATGTCGACGCGCGCACCTACAACATGTGCCCTGCCAGGCTGGCCGAAAAGCTCGACCGCGCGGCGGCGGCCGGCACGCTGCCCAAGGTGATCATCCCGGTCCACCTGGCCGGCCAGTCGTGCGACATGGCCGCGATCCACGCCGCGGCCAGCCGCCATGGCGTGCGGATCATCGAAGATGCCTCGCACGCGATCGGCGCGAGCTACCGCGGTGAGCCAGTCGGCAACTGCGCCTTCAGCGATATTGCCGTGTTCAGCTTTCACCCGGTCAAGATCGTCACCACCGGCGAAGGCGGGATGGCGATGACCAACGATGCGGCCCTTGCCGATGCGATGCGGCTCGACCGCAGCCACGGCATCACGCGCGAGCCTTCCGCGCTGCGGGAGCCGGACGCCGGGCCGTGGTACTATGAGCAGCAGCGGCTCGGGTTCAATTACCGCCTGACCGATATCGCCGCGGCGCTGGGCCTCAGCCAGATGGCGCGGATCGAGCCGTTCATCGCCCGCCGCCGCGCCATCGCCGCCCATTACGATGTGGCGTTCGCCGATGCCGCGGTGACCACGCCCTGGCAACACCCCGACACTCAATCCGCCTGGCATCTCTACGTGATCCGGATCGATCCGGCGCGGTGCGCTCGCAGCCATCGCGCGGTGTTCGATGCGCTGCGCGCCGCCGGGATCGGCGTGAACGTTCATTACATCCCGGTGTACCGCCAACCGTACTATCGCGATCTCGGGTTCGAGCAGGGCCACTGTCCCAACGCCGAGGCCTATTATGCGCAAGCGATCAGCCTGCCGATCTTCCCGGCGATGACCGATGCCGAACAACAGCAGGTGATCGCCGCGGTGGCAGAAGCGACATCGGGGTGAACCTGGCGATCATCCCGGCGCGCGGTGGCAGCAAGCGCATCCCGCGCAAGAACATCCGCGCGTTCGGCGGCCGGCCGATGATCGCCTGGCCGATCGCCGCCGCCCAGGCATCGGGCCTGTTCGAGCACATCGTGGTCTCGACCGACGACGAGGAGATCGCCGAGGTCGCGCGGCAGGCCGGCGCCGAGGTCCCCTTCACGCGCCCGGCCGCCCTTGCCGACGACCACCGCGGCACCACCGACGTGATCGTCCACGCGCTGAACTGGGCACTCGATGCGGGCCTTCCAGTCGAGGCGGCGTGCTGCGTTTACGCCACCGCCGCGTTCGTCACCGCCGACGATCTGATCGCTTCGCGCGCGCTCCTCTCGCCCGATTGCGACTTTGTGTTTGCGGCGGTTCGATACGGTCACCCGCCGCAGCGCGGCTTTCTGCGCGGCGCCGACGGCAGCCCCACGTTGCTACAGCCCGAACATCAGGCAACGCGCACTCAGGACTTGCCCGCGGTTTATCACGATGCGGGGCAGTTTTACTGGGGCGGCCGCGACGCGTGGCTGGAACGCAGGCCATTCTTCGGCCCGCGCACCCGGTTCGTTGAACTGCCAATCTGGCGCGCCCAGGACATCGACCGCGAGGACGACTGGGCGATGGCCGAGCAGCTGTTCAGCGCGGCGCAGGCGCGCGGCGGATGAAGGCCGTGTTCCGCTGTGACGCGACGTCGGACATCGGCTTCGGCCACCTCAGCCGATGCATCGCTCTGGCGGAGGCGTTCCGCACCTGCGCCGTCGGAAGCCGCTTTGCCGGCCTGTTCGACGCGCCGGCTCGAGAGCAGATCGGGTCGGCCGGCTTCGATTGCATCGAGCTGCCTTTCCCGGTGAACAGCCCGGATGGCGAGCGAGACTTCCAACCGGACGAGCGCGAAAGCTTCCTCGTCATCGACAGCTATCGCGCCGATGAAACTTTTCTGGCCAACCTCAAGGCCGCGGGACGCACCGTCGTTCTGCTCGACGACTTTGCGGCCCTGGCTGCCTATCCCTGCGATGTCATCCTCAACTTCACCGTTGCGGGCCCGGCGCTCGAATACCCGCAAGGGCCGGTGTTGCTGCTCGGTCCGGCGTTTTTCCCGGCGCGGCGCAGGCTGGTCGAGATGAGGCCGGAGAGCGCGACGCGCGATCGGGGCGGCCCGGTGCGCAACCTGCTGGTCGTCGTCGCGGGTTCGGATCCGAGGCGCATTGCCGAACGATTGGTTCGCCTGTTGCGCCCGCACAAGGCCGGCCTTTGCTTGCGAGTCATCGCCGCGAACGACGCCGACAATGGCATCGACCTGGCCGAATTCGCCCCCGGAAGCCAAGTTGTGCCGCGTCAACCCGACCTGTCAGCGCAGTTGCTATGGGCCGACGCCTGCATCACCGGGGGGGGCCTGATCAAGTACGAATGCGCGTTCATGGGCGTGCCGGCAGCGGCCGTGGCGCAGAACGAGGGCCAAGCCAGCGAAACGCGAGCCCTGGCAAACGCGAAGCTTGTGTTCGATCTCGGCCTCGCCGATGTCCGCAGCGACGCTCAGCTTGCGGATGCAATGAACGAGTTCTTGGACGACAGTGATTTGCGTCGCGGCCTAACGACCAAGGCCGCGCAGACGTTTCCCGTCGACCCGTCGGCGCATGCCGCCCGCGCCATTCTCGAAGCCATCGGAGGCTGACATGACGGCCGATTTAAGCCGCGACTTGGAGGCGCTGTCCAAGCACTACGACGCGCTCGTCAGGCAGCACGGCGACGCGCCCGAGGGTGCGCAATATGCCGATCGCGAGACGCAGGAACGCCGCCTGGAGGTGCTCTGCGAAATCGGCGTCGCCAAGAACAGCAAAGTGCTCGACTTCGGTTGCGGCACCGGCCAGTTGCTCAGCTTCCTGCATCGCTCGATCGGCTTCGACGGCGAATACGTCGGCTACGACATCTCGCCTGATGCCATCGAGCACGCCCGCACGACGCATCCCGAAGGCCGCTTCGAGGTCCGCAACGTCCTCGACGAAACGCCGGAAGAAATGTTCGATTACGTCCTCGTCAGCGGCGTGTTCAACAACTTCATCGCCTCGGGCAACCGGGCGTTTTTCGAGGCCGTCTCGCGCCGGCTGATGGCGCAGGCGAAGGTCGGCTATGCGTTCAACATGCTGAGCCGGTTCGTCGATTATTTCGACGAGGGGCTGTATTACGAAGATCCGCTGCAAACGTTTCGCTTCTGCAAGGAGCAGCTCTCACCGCTGGTGACGCTGCGGCACGATTATGCAGTGCGCCCTGGCTCGATCCCGTTCGAATACACGGTCTACGTCCACCGCACGGAAATCGCCCCACGTCCGTTGCGGGACTGAAACGATCGGGAAACGACAGCGAAAAGCGGTTCGTAGTTAACGAATCCTCTACCCCTGCCGCTTATCGCCATGGCTCATGCGAGCCAGAACGCGCCTCTTTGCCGTCGATTATCGTGTGCCTGGCACGGGTCTGCGCCCGTGACCCGCGTCAGGATCGTCGGCGGGGGCCTGACGGGTATCCTCGCGGCATTTCAGGCACATCGCCTGGGGGCACGCGACATCGAACTCTACGAGCGGTTCGACCAGCTCGGCGGGGTCGCGTTGCCCGAGGTCAACGGCGATCGTGAAATGCGCGAAGGCTGCGTCTATTTCGGCCCCAAAGGCGATCCGATCCGCACCCTCCTCGAGGATCACGGGGCGCAATTCGAAGATTTCGACAACCGTTTCGGCTCGGTCAGCAAGGGCACAGACGGGCTGGTCTACGTCGAAAATTTCGGCGGACCGGCGCTCGCTACGGCCTCGATCAAACTGTCGCCACAGCGCGGCGTCAATCTTGCCGACCGGCTGGCCTGTTACGACGATACTCTCACCGCTCCGCTCGCCCGCTACGTCCGCTGGCACTTGGGCTGCCGTCCGGCGCTGCTGCATGCCAGCGCGGCCGTGCCGCTGGCCATCAATCGCGTGTTTCCGACCGGGGCCGATGTTGGCTCGGTGGCCGAAGCAAAGCGGACCGATCGGCTGGCGAACGAGCTGTTCGGGATCCCCCGTTCGCTGTGGGATTACGCCGGCAACCGCCAAGCCAGTTTGCCCGTGGGCGGCTTCCGGGCGCTGTTTCGCCACTGCCGCGCCGCGCTCGACGCGATTGGCGTCAAAGTCAGGGACCGCAACCTCGTAACCCCCCGCACCGCGCTCGCCGAACCGGCCGACGGACAAGTCGTGGTGTGGGCAGCCAGCCCGATGCCGCTGTTCAAGGCGGTGGGCCTGGCGACACCCAAGGCGCCGCCGAAGCGCTTTGCGACCTACACCTTCGAAGCGCGCTGGACCGGCCCCCTGCCTTTCTACGTCCAGAACTTCACTGCCGAAGGCACCTGCTTCCGCGTCTATCTGTACGAGAGCGCGGGCAGCGTTCTGCTCACCGCCGAAAGCGTGGTAGAGGATGCCGCGCAAACGCTGACCCGGGACATCCACCGCATGCTCGACGGTTTCGACGGTAAGCTCACGCTCGGCGAGTGTCTGTTTTCGACGGTCAAGCCGCGCTGGCTCTTTCATTCGGTGGACACCATCGACAGCCTGGCCAGGCTGCGCCACGCGCTGCGAGCGCGGCTGGGCGACCGGTTCGTCCCCGGCGCCTGGGAGGCCTACGCGAAAGGCGAGAAATTCGTCGAGGTCGAAACCGCCTTGCGAACCGCGCTCGGCGTCAAGGCCGCCAGGGCCGCCTAATGAGCGAGGAAACCGGGCAGACCGCGGCCATCATGCAGCCGACCTACTTGCCGTGGATCGGCTATTTCGACCTCATCGATGCTGTCGATCGCTTCGTCTTCCTCGATGACGCGCAAGTGCTCAAACGCAGTTGGGGCGTGCGCAATCGGATCCGGTCGCAGAACGGCGAGGCTTTCCTCACCGTGCCACTTTCCGGCCACACCCATGGCGAAGGCAGCGCCTTCGTGAATACCCGGATCGACCGCGAGCAGCTCTGGGCCAAGACCCATCTCGCTACGGTTCGCCATGCTTATGCCAAGGCGCCGCACTTTGCCGAGGTGTTCGCCAACCTCGAGGCGCTGCTGGCTGGCGGCCACGAAACCATCGGCGCCTTGAACGAAGATTTCATCGTCACAACGGCGCGGCACATGGGCATCACCACGCCGTTCCTCAAAGCCTCGCAACTGCCCGCCGGCGAAGGCCGCAAAGACGACCGCCTGGTCTCGATCTGCCGCGCCATTGGCGCCGAAAGCTACCTCGCGGTGCCCGGCAGCGCCGGCTATATCGAACAGGCACAGGAAGGCGGGGCGTTTGCAGAGTCCGGCATCAAGATCGCCTATCAGAACTACATTCACCCCGTTTATCGTCAGCGGTCCGACGAATTCGTCAGTCATATGAGCGTGATCGACCTGTTGATGTTCTACGGCTATGCTGCGGCGCTCGACGTGATCCGCTCCGG
>JANOAH010000231.1:0-2172 GCA_031411075.1 Erythrobacteraceae bacterium | reverse complement strand
CCGCTACCCGCTCCACGACCTTACCCCACCGCCATGTTGTCGATCAGCCGGGTCCCGCCGATCCGCGCTGCAACCAGCAGGCGGGCTGGGGCGAAGGGCCGGTCATCCAGTAACGCCAGGGTCTCGGCGTCGCGAAGTTCGGCGTAGTCGACGCTATCGAAGCCGCCGGTCACCAACGCCGCGTTGAGCCGGGTGAGCGCATCGGCGACGGGCTTGCCAAGGACTATTTCGGCGATTGCCTTGCGGATCGCGGCGGGCAGCACCGCGGCGCGGGTCCGATCGTCGTCCGAGAGGTAGGCATTGCGCGAGGAAAGTGCGAGGCCGTCGGGCTCGCGCACCGTGGGCACGCCGATGATCGCTTCGGGTCCGGGACGGGTCAGGTCGAGATCGCGCGCCATGCGGCGTATCACCGCGAGTTGCTGCCAGTCCTTCTCACCGAACACCGCGACGTCGGGCAGGACCTGATGAAACAGCTTGCACACCACGGTCGCGACGCCATCGAAGTGGCCGGGACGCGCAGCACCGCACAGCCCCTCGCTGATACCCGAAACGGCGACCTTGGTGGCATAGCCGGGCGGATACATCGCCTCGGGCGTCGGGGCCCACAGCAGATCGACTCCCTCGCTCACGAGCATCGCCGCGTCGCGTTCCAGCTGGCGCGGATAGGCTTCGAGATCCTCGTTGGCGCCGAACTGGCGCGGGTTCACGAAGATCGACACTGCGACCCGATCGGCATGGAGCCGGGCAGCACGGATCAGCCGCAGGTGGCCCTCGTGGAGCGCACCCATCGTCGGGACCAGCGCGAGTCGGGTCCTGCGGTCCCCCGTCAGGCTGCCGGTCAAGCTCGCGCGGGCGGTTCTCAACGCCTCAAGAGTGTGGATGGTTTGCACGCCGCCTCCGTTTCCGCCTAATGGCTCTAGAGCGATTTCGAGCCGGATGGAAACAGGCGGTGGCTCGGAAATCGTCGCAACCCCCGGCTCCGCAGGAGCCAGCGCGCACCTCCGCGGGAGAAAGTTACCAAGTCATGGCGGGTCCACACCGTATCGTCTTCGCCAACGAGAAGGGCGGCACCGGTAAATCGACTACGGCGGTCCACGTCGCGGTGGCGCTCGCCTACCAGGGCGCGCGCGTGGCGGCGATCGACCTCGATTCGCGCCAGCGGACGATGCACCGCTATATGGAGAACCGCGCCGAGACCGAACGCCGCCGCGGCATCTCGCTGCCCGGGGCTGATTTCGCCGTGTTTCGCGGTGAAAGCGTGGCGGAACTCGATGAATTGTCCGAGCAACTGGGCCAATCGCATGATTTCCTCGTATTCGACACCCCCGGTCGCGACGATCCGTTCGCGCGCCACGTTGCCACTCGCGCCGACACGCTGGTGACGCCGCTTAACGACAGCTTCGTCGATTTCGACCTGATCGGCCAGGTCGAGGCCGAGACCTTCAAGGTCCGCCGCCTCAGCTTCTATGCCGAGCTGATCTGGGAAGCGCGCAAGAGCCGGGCGATGAAGCAGCTGGCCGAAAACCGCCGCGAAATGGACTGGGTGGTGGTGCGCAACCGCGTCCATCATGTCGACGCGCGCAATCAGAAGCGGATCGACCAGGCGCTGAACGAACTGTCGAAGCGGGTCGGTTTCCGGGTCGCTCACGGCCTCAGCGAACGGGTGATCTATCGCGAGTTGTTCCCGTCCGGCCTGACGCTGCTCGACAAGGGCCAGCTCGGCGAACTCGGCACCAGCCATCTGGTCGCGCGGCAGGAAATACGGGCGCTGATTTCCAACCTTCGCCTGCCCCAACCGGCACGCACGCCGAGCGAGGTCGCCTGAGATGTTCCGCCTGCTGATCTTCGTGCTTATCGGCATGATGGCGTTTCGCCTGGTGACCGGGCGCTGGCCGTGGGAACCGAAGGTCTCGACACGCGCTCAAGCGGTATTCCGGGCGCGCAAGCTGCTCGGTGTGTCGTCGGTCGCCTCGCGCGAGGAGATCATCGCCGCACACCGGCAATTGCTCGGTCTGGTTCATCCCGACCGGGGCGGCACCAACGCGCAAGTGCACGAAGCCAACGCCGCGCGCGACATGCTGCTCGACGAACTGCCCTACGATGCGGAGCTGCGATGACCCATACGTTTCACCCCACTTCGCTGCGCGAATACGATATCCGCGGGATCATCGG
>JANOAH010000230.1:0-38189 GCA_031411075.1 Erythrobacteraceae bacterium | reverse complement strand
CCAGGCAACCGGAGTCGGACCATGGACCTCAAGTTTCGCGTCTTCGCCAACATCTCGCGCCCCGTGCACGAGGTCTTCGAAGCCGTCGCCGATCCGGACCAGCTGTCGCACTATTTCACCACCGGCGGGGCCAAAGGCCGGCTGGAGCAAGGCGCCACCGTCAGCTGGGACTTCCACGATTTCCCCGGCGCGTTCCCCGTCAAGGTCACCGAGGTAGTCACTGACGAACGGATCGTGCTCGAATGGGCCGCCAACGAGCCGGGCGATGGACCCAAGTACGACACCACGGTGACGATGACCTTCAAGCCCGTCGACGGCGACGCCGCGCGCACCCTGGTCGAGATCGCCGAGGAGGGCTGGCACGAAACCGAAGCCGGGCTCAAGGCCAGCTACGGCAACTGCATGGGCTGGAGCCAGATGCTCGCCGCGCTCAAGGTCTGGCTCGAACACGGCGTCAACTTGCGCGAGGGGATGTATAAGTAGGCTACCGCTCGCTCTGCCACCGCTTGCGCAGCGCCAGCGCGTAGATGACCAGCGCGGTCAGCGCGAACAGGAACCACTGGCCGGCGTACATCAGGTGGTTGTTGGGCAGGTCGTTGGGATCGGGCGGCGCGAGCGGGCCGAGGCTGGGCGCGACCTTAGCAGCGTAGAGCACGCCGCCGGGGCCGATCGTGCCGGCCACCGGGCCGCCGCGCCATTGCGGCGCCCGAGGCTCCGCCGACCAGCCGAGCGCCACCCGCGCTTCCCCGCCCCCGTCGACTTCGCACCGGGCGACGTGCTTCCAGCCGCTCTGTCCGGCGGCGCTGGTGCCGGCCATCGAATCGATCGCCAATACACGCCGGCAGTCGAACTGGCTCGCGCGGAACAGCGCGCGTTCGAGGGCCGCGCTGTCCTGCGGCCACGGCACGTTCGACGACATCGTCTGCGCCTGTTGGTAGCGGGCGATCAGGCCTTCTTTCCACTCCCGCCGCTGTAGCTGCCAGATCCCGAGCGCGATCATGGTTGCCACCGCTGCCAGCACCACGATGGTCGGGATAACAGGAATGCGCCGGCTCATCGCCCCGGTCCCGCCGCGGCCCGGTGCTCCGCCTGGAGCAGCGCGGCCTTGGCTACGCGCAGCCCGGCGATCACGCCCGCCACCGTCAGCGGCGGCCACAGCAGGACATGCAGCCACCACGGCGGCGACCCCGCCAATTCGAGCCACAGAGCCAGCACCACGACGAGCCCGCCGACGATCAACGTCAGGAACGCCGCGGGGCCATCGCCGACATTGAAGGTGGTGAGGTCAAGCCCGCAGGCGCGGCAGCGGTCGGCAAAACGGATCGGGCCAGCGAACAGCGTGCGCGCGCCGCACTTCGGGCAGAGACCGAAAAGGGCAGCCTCGGCCTTGCCGGGCTGCCCTTTCGTATTGTCAGGCGCGACGGCCATCGAACTCAGTGATATTCGGCACCCCAGCCGCCCCAGATGTAGATCACCACGAACAGGAACAGCCACACCACGTCGACGAAGTGCCAGTACCATGCCGCCGCTTCGAAGCCGAAGTGCTGCTGCGGGGTGAAGTGGCCCTTGTAGGTCCGCACCAGGCAGACGATCAGCATGATCGTGCCCACGATAACGTGGAAGCCGTGAAAGCCCGTCGCCATGTAGAACGCCGAGCCATAGGTGTTCTCGCCGAAGGGGAACGGCGCGTTGGCGTATTCGTAGGCCTGGATGCTGGTGAACAGCAGGCCGAGCAGGATCGTCAGCCACAGGCCCTTCTTCACGCCATCGCGATCGCCGTGGATCAAGCTGTGGTGCGCCCAGGTGACTGTCGTGCCCGAACACAGCAGGATCAGCGTATTCAACAGCGGCAACGCGAACGGGTCCATCACCGCTTCGATCGCCTTGGGAGGGAAGACACCCCCGCTCGCCTCGACCAGCGCGTTGGGAAACAGCGCGAAGTCGAAGAAACTCCAGAACCAACCGACGAAAAACATCACTTCGGACGCGATGAACAGGATCATTCCATAGCGCAGATGCAGCTGCACCACCGGGGTGTGATCGCCGGCGTGGGCTTCGCGCACGATGTTCGCAAACCAGCTGAAGAAGGTCGCGATCAGGCCGGCCACGCCCAGGCCCAGCACCAGCCAGTGGTTGGGCATATCATGCATGAACAGCACCATGCCGCTGGTGAAGGTCAGCGCCGAAATCGCACCGATCAGCGGCCAGATGTCGGGCGGCAGGATATGATACTGGTGGTTCTTGGCGCCGGCCATGTTGCGTTCCTGATGCTTCGTCGGCCCGCCCTTAAAGGCCGCGCCGCGGTTGGTCCAGATGGCTATTTCACGCGGTGGAAAGTGTAGCTCAAGGTGATCTGTTCGACCCCCTGCATCAGCGGATCGTCAAGCGCCTGGGGATCGACGAAATAGACCACCGGCATCGTCACCCGCTGCCCCGGCGCGAGCGTCTGTTCGGTGAAGCAGAAGCACTGCACCTTGTTGAACCACTTGCCCGCCTGCTCGGGCTCGACATTGAAGGTGGCGGTGCCGGTGACGGGGACCGAGGAGAGGTTCTCGGCCTCGAAGATCGCCATGTCGCGCTGGCCGATCTGGACCTCGTCGGTCGGCTGGCGCGGGCGAAAACGCCACGGCATGTCGGCGGCGGTATTGGCATCGAAGCGGATCGAGATAACCGGCGCTCCGGCGCTTTCGCTCGCCGCGACCGACGCTTCGGCCTCGCTCGCCACTTGGGTGGTGCCGCCAAACCCGGTGACCTGGCAGAACAGGCGGTAGAGCGGCACCGCGGCATAGCCCAGGCCCAGCATCGCCGCGGCAAAGGCCAGCGCCACGAGGCCGACCCGGCGGTTCTTCACGGCGAGCGGAGCGCTCGCCATCAGTCGAGCATCTTGACGATGGTAAGCGCGTAGAACAGCGCCACGAAGCCGAGCAGGACCAGGGCCAACGCTATGTTGCGGCCGCGCCGGGCCTTCTTGAAGGCGGCGTCTTCCTCGGGCGTCATGCCAGCACCATGCGATCGACCACGAGCGCGGCGAACACCGCGAACAGGTACAGAACCGAATAGCTGAACAGGCGCTTTTCGGGCTTCATCGCATCCCCTTCGCCCGCGCGGCGCAGCGCCACCGGGACAGCCAGCGCGACGAACAGGGCGGACAGTATTGCCGCCGCCACGCCGTAGATCGCCCCCGTCCCGCCGATCCACCACGGCGCCAGCGCCACCGGAAACAGCAGCACGGAGTAAATCAGGATCTGCCGCCGCGTCACCGCCTCGCCCGCCACCACCGGCAGCATCGGGATGCCGGCTTTGGCGTAATCGCTCTTCACGAACAGCGCGAGCGCCCAGAAATGCGGCGGGGTCCACAAAAAGATCAGCGCGAACAGCAGCACCGGCATCAGCGTGATCTGCCCGGTCACCGCGACCCAGCCGATGAGTGGTGGAAACGCCCCCGCCCCGCCGCCGATAACGATGTTCTGCGGCGTGCGCGGCTTGAGCCAGATGGTGTAGATCACCGCGTAATAGAGGATCGAGACGGCGAGGATCGCGGCGGCCAGCCAATGGACCGCCAGCCCCATCACGCCGACCGAAGCGACCGACAGCGCGATACCGAAATCGCGCGCGTCGGTCGGCCGCAGCCGCCCCTGCGGCAAGGGGCGCTTCGCGGTGCGCTTCATCTGTGCGTCGATATCGGCTTCCCACCACATATTGAGCGCCCCCGCTCCGCCCGCGCCCATCGCGATGCACAGCACCGCGGCAAAGCCGATCACCGGGTGAATGTGACCCGGCGCGGCGAGCAGCCCGCACAGCCCGGTGAACACCACCAGGCTCATCACCCTGGGCTTTGTCAGCGCGAAGAAATCGCGCCATTCAGCGGGCAGCGGCTGGACGATGGAGGGGTGGACGGTTGCGGTCATGGTTTCTCCCCCTCCCGCTTGCGGGAGGGGTCAGGGGTGGGATTCATTGCCAGGTGCGAGGGCGACAGGCCCACCCCCGGCCCCTCCCGCTTGCGGGAGGGGAGTATATCAATGCGCCGCGGTGGCGCCTTTCGGCCCGATCGCGTCATGGTGCGAATGGTGGTCTTCGATCACCGGCAGCGTTTCGAACTGGTGGTACGGCGGCGGGCTCGACAGCGACCATTCGAGCGTCGTCGCCCCGTCACCCCAGTAGTTCGCCGGCGCCTTCTTGCCCGCGGTGAAGGCGTAGATCAGGTTGACGAAGAACACGATCATCGACGCGCCCATGATCACGTAGCCGTACGACGAGATCTCGTTCCAGTAGGCATAGGCCGGAGTGTAGTCCGGATAGCGGCGCGGCATGCCCTGTAGGCCAAGGAAGTGCTGCGGGAAGAAGATCACGTTCACGCCGACGAAGAACACCCAGAAGTGGATCTGAGCGAGGAATTCGGAGTGCATCTTCCCGCTCATCTTCGGGAACCAGTAGTAGAAGCCCGCGAACAGCGAGAACACCGCGCCCATCGACAGCACATAGTGGAAGTGCGCGACCACGAAGTAGGTGTCGTGCACCACGTCGTCGATCCCGCCGTTGGCGAGATAGACCCCGGTCACGCCGCCCACCGTGAACAGGAAGATCATTCCCAGCGCCCACACCATCGGGCTCTTGTATTCGATCGACCCGCCCCACATCGTCGCGATCCAGCTGAAGATCTTGACCCCGGTGGGCACCGCGATGACCATCGTCGCGGCGGTGAAATACATCTTCGTGTTAACGTCCATGCCGATGGTGTACATGTGGTGCGCCCACACCACGAAGCCGACCACGCCGATCGCCACCATCGCGTAAGCCATGCCGAGGTACCCGAACACCGGCTTGCGGCTGAAGGTCGCCACGATCTGGCTGACCATGCCGAAGCCCGGCAGGATCATGATGTACACTTCCGGGTGGCCGAAGAACCAGAACAAGTGCTGGTAGAGGATCGGATCGCCGCCGCCCGACTGATCGAAGAAGGTGGTGCCGAAGTTGCGGTCGGTGATCAGCATGGTGATCGCCGCGGCCAGCACCGGCAGCGCCAGCAGCAGCAGGAACGCGGTGACCAGGATCGACCACACGAACAGCGGCATCTTGTGCAGCGTCATGCCCGGCGCGCGCATGTTGAAAATGGTGGTGATGAAGTTGATCGCGCCCATGATCGAGGCCGCGCCGGCCAGGTGGAGCGAAAAGATGCCGAAATCGACCGCCGGCCCGACCGAGCCCGAAGTGGAGAGCGGCGCATAGACCGTCCAGCCCACGCCCGCGCCATAGCCGGTGCCGCCGGGGAAGAAGGTCGAGGCCATCAAGCTGCAGAACCCCGCCACGGTCAACCAGAACGATATGTTGTTCATCCGCGGGAAGGCCATGTCGGGCGCGCCGATCATCAGCGGCACGAACCAGTTGCCGAACCCCCCGATCATCGCCGGCATGACCATGAAGAACACCATGATCAGCCCGTGCGCGGTGATCAGCACGTTCCAGCTGTGCGCCATCTTGTCGAAATCGGCTTCGCCGCCGTTCAGGTAAGTCGCGACCTGGCCCATCACCTGCAGACCCGGTTCGGCCAGTTCCCAACGCATCAGGCCCGAAATCAGCCCGCCGATCACGCCCGCCATGATCGCGAAGATCAGATAGAGCGTGCCGATGTCCTTGTGGTTCGTCGACATGAACCAGCGGGCAAAGAAGCCAGGCTTGTGATCGGCATCATGATGATGCGCGTCGGCGTGGGCCTCGAAGTGGTCGGCGGTGGTGGTGGCCATCGTTGCGGGTACCTTGGATCGAATGTCTGTGCGGTCAGGCGGGGTTGGCCGAAGCAGCGGGGGCCGGCGCCGGCGATGCGGTGGGCGCGGCCCCAGCGCCGGGCGCGCCTTCGACCGCCGATTCGGGCTGCTGCGCCGGCGCGGCCGACGGGGCGGCGGCGGGCGTGGCCGGCGCATCGCCCGGCATGGTCCCGCCCTTGGAGCGGATGAAGGCTTCGAACTGCGCCAGCGGCACCGCTTCGACCGCGATCGGCATGTAGCCGTGGCGCGCGCCGCACAGTTCGGAACATTGGCCGTAGTAGATGCCTGGCTCGTTGATGGTCAGCAGCCGTTCGTTGAGGCGGCCCGGCACCGCGTCGATCTTGAACCACAGGCTGGGCACGGCAAAGGCGTGGATCACGTCGGCGCCGGTCACCTGCATGCGCAGCGGCACGCCGACGGGCACCACCAGGCGGTTATCGACGCCCAGGTGCTCAGGCTCGCCGCGCGGTTCGGCCTGGCCTTCGGGCAGCATGTTCGAGATAACCTCGAACCCACCGTTGTCGGGATAGGTGTAGCCCCAGTACCACTGATAGCCGGTGACCTTGATCGTCACCGCATCTTCGGGCGCGGATTCGAACTGCGCCTTCAACAGACTGATCGAGGGGATCGCAATCCCGACCAGCACCAGCACCGGCACCACCGTCCAGATGATCTCGATCAGGGTGTTGTGCGCGGTCTTGGTCGGCACCGGATGCGCGCTGCGGCGGAAGCGGATCATCGTGTACAGCATCAGCCCGAGCACGAAGGCGCTGATCACCGCCATGATCCACACCAGCCAGATGTGGAAAGTATGCGCGCGCTGGCCGATCGGCGAATATTGCGGCTGCACGTCGAGCCCGCCGTCGACCGGTTGGCCCTTGATCCACTGGCGCGGATCGAGCGGGGTGTAGCCGCCACCCGCGGGCGCGGCTGCGGCGGTGGAGCCTTCGGCGGCAGCGGCCGCCGGCAGGGTGTCATCCGCGGCATTGGGTGAGCCCGCCGACGGGGCAGCCACGGGAGCGGCCGCCACAGGCGCTTCCGCCGTCGCGGCCAGGCTTGTTTGCGGCACCGTGGCGAGCGCCAGGAAGGCGGCCACGACGGGAAGGATATGCATGCGCTTGCGGGCGATTTCGCCGAATGTCATCTGTCTGCCGCTTTCCGTTCTGACTGGGCGCGCGGGGGCCGTGCGGCCCTGGGAAAGGGCCAGATTTGCCGCGCCTATACGCCCGCTTGTGCCATGCCTCAAGCGCTTCTAGGGAGATTTTTCGCAACGCCGATTTGGGTCTCTCACGGGCTATCGAAAGGCCGGTTTTCCGCATGACCGAAGACGAGGTTCTCGCCGAATTCCGCGCCTGCCAGGCGCTGCTCGAAGGGCATTTCATGCTCTCGTCGGGCCGCCACAGCGCCTATTACCTGCAATGCGCGCGGGTGCTGATGGACCCGGAGCGGGCCGGGCGGCTGGCGCTGGCGCTGGCCCAGCGCATCCCGCGCGATTTGCGAACCCAGATCGGCAAGGTCGTCTCGCCGGCGATGGGCGGGGTCATTATCGGCCATGAGATGGGCCGTGCGCTCGATGTGGAGGCGGTGTTCGTCGAGCGTCCCACGGGCACGTTCGAGCTGCGCCGCGGGTTTTCGATCGAGCCGGGCGAACAAATCCTGCTGGTCGAGGACGTCGTCACCACCGGGCTGTCGAGCCGCGAGGCGATCGCCGCGATCGCAGCGGAAGGCGGCGAGGTGATTGCCGCGGCCGCGCTGGTCGACCGCAGCGCCGGCACGGTCGACCTCGGCGTGCCGTTCCACTCGCTGGTCTCGATCAACTTCCCGACTTATGCGCCCGACGAAGTGCCGCCCGACCTCGCCGCGACACCGGCGGTCAAGCCGGGCAGCCGCGCGGCATGAACCGCCTGCGGCCCACTAAATTAAGATTGGGCGTGAACATCGATCACGTCGCCACGATCAGAAATGCGCGCGGCGGCGATCATCCCGATCCGGTGCGCGCGGCCGAGATCGTCGCGGCGGTCGGTGGTGACGGGATCACCGCGCACTTGCGCGAAGACCGCCGGCATATCCGCGACAGCGACCTGCGGCGCATCCAGGACGCCACCGGGCTGCCGCTCAATCTCGAAATGGCGGCGACCGACGAAATGGTCGCGATCGCGCTCGCCCACCGCCCGCATGCCGCCTGCATCGTTCCCGAAAAGCGCGAGGAGCGGACCACCGAAGGCGGGCTCGACGCGGCCGGGCAGCACAATCACCTGCAACCGGTGGTTAGCCGTCTGCTCGACGCGGGCATCCGCGTCAGCCTGTTCATCGCGCCCGACGAACGCCAGCTCGACGCCGCGCTGCGGCTCGGCGCGCCGGTGGTCGAATTCCACACCGGCGAATACGCGCATGCGGAAGGCGACGCCGTGGTGCCCGAACTGCGCAAGATCGCCGAGATGGCCGCGCTCGCCGCCAAGAACGGGATCGAACCGCACGCCGGCCACGGCCTGACTTACGACAACGTCGTGGCCGTAGCCGCCATCCCGCAACTGGCCGAGCTCAACATCGGCCACTACCTGATCGGCGAGGCGGTATTTGTCGGGCTGGAACCGGCGGTGCGGCGGATGCGCGAACTGATGGACGCGGCGCGGTGATCATCGGCCTCGGCTCCGACTTGTGCAATATCGAGCGGATCGCCGCCGCGCTTGGCCGCCATGGCGACCGGTTCGAGCAGCGCTGCTTCACCGCGATCGAACGCGCCAAGGCGGCGCGGCGGCCGCTGACCCGCGCCGGGACTTACGCCAAGCGCTTCGCCGCCAAGGAAGCGTTCTCCAAGGCCGTCGGTACCGGCTTCTTCCGCGGCGTCTACATGAAGGACATCGGGGTGGTGAACCTTCCCTCGGGCGCACCGACACTGGCCTTGACGGGCGGCGCCGCGAAACGGCTTGCGGAGCTCACCCCGCCCGGCCATGGGGCGCACATCCATCTGACTCTTACCGACGATCATCCCTGGGCCCAGGCTTTCGTCGTGATCGAAGCCCGACCGCTATGACCGACCGCGCCGACCTGTCTGCCGTCCCCGAACCGGCCGCTGAAACCCCGGCCGACCGGCCGAAGAAGCCGTTCAACTGGGTGGCTGAACTGCGCGGGTTGGCGCTGATGCTGCTCGGAGTGCTGGCGTTCCACACGCTGATCGCCAAGCCGTTCTACATCCCCAGCGCTTCGATGGTGCCCAACCTGATGGTCGGCGACCGGCTGGTGGTGAGCAAGTACCCCTATGGCTGGAGCTGGGTTTCGGCCTCGTTCCACCTGCTGCCGCGCGCCAGCTGGCGCATCGCGCCGCGGACGCCCGAGTACGGCGACATCGTCATCGCCGTGCCGCCCGACCGGGCCGAGGATTACATCAAGCGGGTGATCGGCCTGCCGGGCGACCGCATCGCCGTGGTCGCCGGCCAGGTGATCCTCAACGGCAAGCCGGTGCCGCGCGAGATGGAGCCGCCGGTGCGCATCCCGCTCGATTATCAGCTTTGCGACAGCGGGTTCGGCGCGCGCCCGTGCCTCGAGGAATTCGAACGCTTCCGCGTGCGCGACACGGATGGCCGGCAGTACTATGAACCGCCGACCTACCGCGAAACGCTGCCCAACGGCGCCAGCTACCGCGTGCTCGACGACTACATGTCGCAAGGCGACAATTTTCCCGAGACCGTGGTGCCCGAAGGCCATGTGTTCCTGATGGGCGACAACCGCGATCACTCCGCCGACAGCCGCTTTCCCGATGCCGACAACGGCGGCAACGGCCTTGGCGGCCCCGTTCCCATCGCCAACATCGGCGGCCGGGCGGAGATCATCACCTTCTCGCTCGACGGATCGACCACCTGGAACCCACTGACCTGGTTCGAGGCATTGCGCCAGGGCCGCGCCTGGACCAGTCTGCGCCCCGAGCTGCGCGCCCAGCCGCGCACGCCGGGAGGGACCCATGACCGAACCTGAGCTCGACGCCGAACCGGGCTTCGACGATCGCGCCAGTCCGACGCAAATCGCCAGCCCGGTGCTGCGGCTCGAAGCCAAGCGCGCGCTGGTGTGGGTGGCTGTGGTCGGCTTGGCCCTGCTTGCCATCTACACCAGCCAGGCGTTGCTGGTGCTGTTCGGCGCACTGGTGTTTGCGGCGATGCTCGACGGCGGGTCGCGGCTGCTCGGCAAAGTCCTGCCGATCGGGCGCGGCTGGCGGATCGGTATCGTCCTGCTGCTGGCGGTGCTGTTCATGGTCTGGCTCGGCTATTTCGCCGGCTCGCAAATCTCGCGCGAAGCGGCCGAACTGCCGCGCATCCTTACCGAACAGGGCCAGCGCCTGCTCCTCTGGCTCGATTCGCGCGGATTCTCCATCAACCAGCGCGACATTCAGGGCGCCGCCAGCCAGCTCTTGACCGGGATGGGCACGGTGACCCGGGCGATCGGCGGGCTGTTCGGCGCGCTGACCACGCTGTTCATGATCGCCATCATCGGCATCTACGTCGCGCTCGAACCCCGTCTCTACGAACGCGGCGTGGCCTGGATGCTGCCGCGCGAGGAACGCGAGGATTTCTGCGTCACCGCCTCGCGCATGGCGCACACCATGCGCCGGCTGATGGCCGGGCGGCTCGTTGGCATGGCGTTCGAAGGGGTGTTCACCTGGATCATGTTGATGCTCGGCGGGGTACCGATGGCGGCACTGCTGGGCATCATCACCGGCCTGCTCGCGTTCATTCCCAACGTCGGGGCGCTGGTGGCGGGCGCGCTGATGATCCTGGTCGGCTTTTCGGGCGGGATGGAGATGGGGCTGTGGACCGTGGCGGTCTACTTCATCGTCCAGAACATCGATGGCTATATCGTCGTGCCGCTGATCGCCAAGAAGACGGTCGACCTGGCCCCGGCGCTGGTACTGGGCGCGCAGTTGATCATGGGCGTGCTGTTCGGCGTGCTCGGGCTGTTCCTGGCCGATCCGCTGCTGGCGATGATCAAGGTCGCGCTCGAGCGCCGCGCCGAGCGCAACGAAGCGGCCGAGCCGGCGCCCGCGAGCGATGGTCCGTAAGTTCCTCTATTTCGTCGCGCTGCTGGTCGTGCTGGCCATCGCCGCGCTGGTGGCGCTGCGCGTCGCGGGCGACCGGTTGCAGCAGATCGCGCTGGTGCCGACCGGAAAGTTCGAGGCGCAGGCCGCGCTCGTCGGCGACGCCTACGCGGAGACCGGTCGCTGGCTCGCCCATCCCGCGTTCAGGCCCGACACCGATCCCGCGCGGTGGCGGCCCGACGGGGCCGGACCGGCGCCGTCCGGCACCCCGCCCTTCGCGGTATTCTTCGTCCACCCCACCAGCTACCTCGACCGCAGCCACTGGAACGCCCCGGCCGACGACCGGGACTCGCGCGCCAGAGCGCAGACCTTCGTCCGCGGCCTCGCGAGCCCGTTCGGCGCGGCGCGTGAGATCTGGGCGCCGCGCTATCGCCAGGCGACCTACGGCGCGTTCCTGACCGACCAACGCGAAGGCCGGCAGGCGATCGAGGCGGCCTATGCCGATGTCGTGCAGGCGTTCGACTATTTCGCCGCGCGCGCCGATCCGGCGCTGCCGATCGTGCTGGTGGGCCACAGCCAGGGGGCGCGGCACGTGCTGCAATTGTGGCGCGAGCATATCGAAGGCACGCCGCTCGCCGGCCGGGTGGCGCTGATCTACGCGGTCGGTTGGCCGATCTCGCTTGAACACGACCTGCCCGCGCTCGGCCTGCCGGCCTGCGCCACGCCCGACGCCGCGGGCTGCGTGTTGAGCTGGTCGAGCTTTGCCGAACCCGCCGATCCCGATGCCTGGCTCGAACGCTATCGCGCCTCGCCCGGCTTCGACGGCACGCCGCGCGGCGACGGGCCAGTGCTGTGTTCGAACCCGCTGACCGGCACGCCCGGTTCGAGCGCCGCGGCGGCCGCCAATCTCGGCACGCTGGTGCCCGATGCCGAGCTCAAGACCGGCGAGCTGGTGGCCGGCCTGGTCCCGGCGCGGTGCGACGCGCGCGGACTGCTGTTGATCGGTGACGGGCCCGACCTCGGCCCGTATGTGCTGCCCGGCAACAACTACCACGTCTACGACATCCCGCTGTTCTGGCGGAACGTCGAGGCCGACGTGGCGCGGCGAATGGCGGGATGGGCGGCGGCGCATTGATCACCGAGGACGCGGGTGAGTTCCGCTCCGCGCTGCCCACCGGCGGGGTGCTGCTCGGGCTCGACCTCGGTACGCAGACCATCGGTATTGCGCTGTGCGACGCCCGCTGGAGCTTCGCCAGCCCCGGCAAAACGCTGCCGCGTGGCAAGTTCGCGCGCGACAAAGCGGCGCTCGCGGCGCTCGCCGCCGAACGCCGCGTCGCCGGGATCGTCATCGGCCTGCCGCTCAACATGGACGGGACCGGCGGCCCGCGCGCGCAAGCCAGCCGCGCCTATGCCCGCAACCTCGGCCCGCTGGGTCTGCCGGTGCTGCTGTGGGACGAACGCTGGTCCACAGCCAGCGCCGAACGGGCGATGATCGCGCAGGACATGAGCCGCGCCCGCCGTGCCGAGAAGATCGACAGCCACGCCGCTGCGGTCATCTTGCAGGCGGCCATCGACCGGCTGGCGGGGGGCATCCTCTAGGCGTCGACCAGCGCCTCCCTCCGCCGCCGCGCCTCCCCCGCGACTAGCCGGCTGCCCGAACCTTCCGCCCGCCGCCATAGCGCGTCGCGCCCGGCCGGATCGAGCACGCCCGCCTGAGCCTCAAATGCCGCCAGCCGCATCCGGTCGCTGGGGTGGCTGCCGGCGAACCGTTCGGCCAGGTCCAGTGCCTCATCTCCGCCCAAACCCACTGCGATGCGCAGGAACACCTCGCTCGCCCCGGGCGCCAATACCGCGGCAATGGTGTCGGACACCGGATCGAAACGGTACTGGTCGAGCCAGCCTTGCGCGCCGCCCAGATGCATAACGTTGAGCGAAACCGACAGGGCATCGGGCGGCAATTGCGAGTGGACGTCGCGGTGGGCGCGGTAGTGCATCAGCTTGCCCGGTGCGAGGCGCGAGCGTTCGACGAAGCGCAGCCCGGCTTTCTCGCCAACCACGCCGGTGACGGCCTCGAACTCGTATTCCCAGTAGTCCGACCAGTAGCCGGGCCCAAAGTAGCCGTAGGTGAGGAAATCGAAGTTGTGATCGTGCGGCAGCTCGAACACGAAGCTGCCGCCGCCGCTCGCCCGGAACATGTGCTCATCGGGCGAGGGCCAGATATTGGCGCGCAGGAAGAAGTCGCCGGCCAATGGCGAGAGCATGACTACTTGCGGGCCATAGCCGCCGGCCGCCTCGTCCGCCTCGCGGTGCCGCGCGCGCAGCTCATCGAGCAGCCGTTCGGCAAGGAAGTCGCGATTATTGCCGAGCCGGCGCAGCCACTGAGCGGCATGGAGCAGGCTGCCTTCGTCGCGCGGATCGAACCCGGCGTCGGCGATGCCGGCAGCGCATTCCTCGGGCGTGCAGGCGGCCGCTTCCCCGGTGCTCGCGATTACGCGGGGCATACCTGGTCCTCCAGTTGGCGCAGCTCTGGATGCGCCTCGATCAGTTGTGCCCGGAGCGCGCCGGCCGGCGCGGCGAGCGTATCGTCCGCCTCGCGCGCAACAGCGCACAGCGTAGCGAACCCGGTTTTGCTATCGAGCGCCAGGCATTCGCGCAGCGCCTGCCAGCGCAGCGACGGATCGCCGGGCTCGCACGCCAGCGCCGCCATTTCGGGCGCCGCCTCGGCGCGGCCCATGCGGCCGAGCAGCGCCAGCGCCATTTCCTGCCGGCTGGTGCGCATGTCGCCCGCGGCCTGCTGGCACAGCGTCCCGCTGTCGAGGGCGTATTCGCGCGTCGGGCGCGGCTGCGCGGCGAAGCGCTGCAGCCGCAAGCTGACCAGCCGCCGCTCGACCCGCTCGATCTGCAGCGCCTCGTCGGAAAGGTCGAGCGCCAGTCGGGTGCCCGGATCGAGCGCGAACGGTTCGCGCGTAGGCGGAGCCTTGCCGCACAGCCGCACCCGCTTTGCCTCGGCGCTTCCGGCCAGCACCGTCTCGTACCGAATCGAATCGCTGAACGCGGCGCTGTCATAATCCCAGCTGCCAGGCTCGCGCGTTTGCAGGATCAGGTGCGCCCGGCCCACGCGGGCGAGCAACAGCGTCGCGGTGGTGCCGTCGAAGCCGTGACGCAGCGCCGGCTGGCCCCAGGGTTCACGCGCCAGCATCTCGCTCATCCAGCGGCACAGCTCGGCGCAGAACGCGCCGCCCGCGTCGCCCGGCGCGAACAGCGCGGCCAGCGCCGGGCACGCTTCGAGCGGCACGCCACCGGCAAACCTTGCCAGATCGGCGTCGATCGCCGCCATTTGCGGCGCTGCGTGCCAGCCGCGCGCGGCGGCGATCATCGCCGCCTGGACCCGGCGCTGCCGCGAAGGATCTCGCCGCATAGCCGCGATTTCCGGATCGATCCGCATCGCCGGGTCCCCTGTTGGTCAGAAAAAGCCGTGGCCGGCGTCGTAGACGTAGGTGCCGAGGATAATGACAGTGTCGTCATGCCCGGGATTGTCCGCTATCAGGCTGCCGAACAGCCCGGTGAGGAAATCGAGATCGGGCAAGGCCGACAGGTCGATCTTGGGGAAGTGCATTGGATGTCTCCGCTTGCGACGGGACCCCTCGTCCCGCCGCTGCGAAACCTGCCCGCCCACGAAAGCGAGCGATAATTAAATCCCTGTAATCAGGCGCGGCGTGTTCGCAGGACGACAGTCAGCCCCGGCGGGAACGGCGCGTCGCTGGGGTAATCGAGCCGCACCGCATCGGCGCGCGCGCGGGCCAGCACCGCGGACGAAATGCCCGGTTCGATCACCAGACAATCCGCGGTGCCGATCAGCCGCGCCTGGCGCAGCGTCAGGTCGTCGGGATCGGGGCCGAGCGTCAGTTCGACCGGCTCTGCCGGGGCTGCTGCGTCCTCGGCCCCGCTAAGCCACGCCGCGACCCGTCCGGTACTGGCTGGATCGAGCGGATCGAGCGCACCGCGTTCGGCGAGAGCGGCGTCGAGCGCGCGGCGTCGAGCGTCTGCAGCGGGCCAGCGCTGCCGCAGCGCGTCGCGCGCACCGTGCAGCGCTTCGGCCAGCTTGCCGAGCCCCGGCGGCAGCAGCGCCTCGAGCCGCAGCCGCAACTGCTTGGCGAGCCCGGCCGAAGCGCCGCCGGTGCCGATCGCCACCAGCACCGGATCGCGGTCGAGCAGGCTCGGGACGGTAAAGTCGCACAGCTCGGGCCGGTCGGCGACGTTGACCAGCACGCCGCGCGCCTTGAGCCGCGTGGCGTCGAGCTCGGGATTATCCTTGGCGATGAACGCAAGCCGCGCCTCGCGGTTGTCTTCCTCGACCACGTAGGCCCCGGCGCGTTCGACCAGCCGCCGCTTGGCCTCGGCCGCCGCCCCTTCGCCCAGCACGATCACCGGCTGTCCGATGACGGTGTGGAACAGGGGCAGCGAGCGCATCAGTCGAGCCAGTCCGGCACCCGCTCGGCTTCGGCGATCGCGGCCGGTTCGATACGGTCGGCAACCACCGCGAACTTGCCGCCATCGACCATCACCTCGGCCACGAACCCGCGACTGTTGTAGGAACTGGCCATCGTTGCGCCATAGGCGCCGGCGGTGCGGAATACCGCCAGGTCGCCGGCCTCGACCCCTTCGATGTCGCGGCCCATGGCGAAGGTATCGCCGGTCTCGCAGATCGGGCCGACGATATTGGCGGTCATCCGCTTGTTGCTCGGCCGCACCGCTTCGAAATCATGCCACGCCCCGTAGAGCGCCGGACGGGCGAGATCGTTCATCGCCGCATCGACGATCACGAACGGATGGTTGAGCCCGCGCTTGACCCGCACCACCCGGGTCAGCAGCACCCCGGCGTTGCCGGCGATCACCCGGCCGGGTTCGAACATCAAGGTCGCGTCCCAGCCGCGCGTAACCCGCGCCACCATCGCGCCGTATTCGGCCGGCGAGGGCATCACGTCACCCGGCTTGTACGGCACGCCCAGGCCGCCTCCGAGATCGACATGTGAGACCGTGAGACCATTCGATCGGACGGTGTCGAGCAATAAGCCGAGCTTGCCGAACGCGCTTTCGAGCGGGTCGAGACTGGCCAACTGACTGCCGATATGCACCGCAAGCCCGCGCATCTCGAGCCCCGGCAATGCCGCCAGCCGCGCGTAGATCACCGCCGCCTCGCCGATCGGCACGCCGAACTTGTTGTCCGCCTTGCCAGTCGAAATCTTGTCGTGCGTCCCCGCATCGATGTCGGGGTTGACCCGCAGCGCACATCGCGCCCGCTCTCCCCGCGCCGCGGCGATGGCCGAGAGTTCGGCCCCCTCTTCCTCGGATTCGAGGTTGAACTGGCCGATGCCGGCATCGAGCCCCTGGACCAGCTCGTGCGTCTGCTTGCCGACGCCCGAAAAGATCACGTCGCTCGCCGGCATCCCCGCGGCCAGCGCCCGCGCCAGTTCGCCGCCCGAGACCACGTCGGCGCCGAACCCCTCGCGCTGCATCACGCGGAGCACCGCGAGGTTCGGATTGGCCTTCACCGCAAAGGCGAAATGCGCCGGTCCGACCTCCGCCAGCCCCTCGCGGAACACCCGCGCGTGGCGCTCGAGCGTGGCGCGCGAATAGACATAGACCGGGGTGCCGACCTCCGCCGCAATGCGCGCCAAGGGCACGTCCTCGGCGTAAAGCTCGCCGTCGCGCAGGTGGAAATGGTCCATGGGCTCAGCCCGTCGGCGGCAAGTCGAACGGATCGTCCTCGCGCTCTTCGGATTCGCGGCGCAGCTCGACCGTGCGTTCGGGCGCCGCTTGCGGATCGGGGACCAGCAGTTCGTTCGCCGTCGGCGGATCGGCGCGGCCGAAGGGGGCCGGCGGCAGCGAGGCGCCGGCGGGCGGTTCGAGATCGCGCTGGCTGCCGCACGCGGCAAGCGTCAGAGCGAGGCCGGCGAGGAGAACGACGCGGATCATCCCGCCATCCCTAGTGCCTGGCGGGCCGCGGCGATACGCCGGCGTACCTCAGCGGGCGCGGTGCCGCCGTGGCTGACGCGCGAGGCGACCGAGGCATCGACCGAGAGCGCCGCGAACACGCCCTCGCCAATCCGCGCATCGATCGCCTGAAGCTCGGCGAGCGAGAGTTCATCCAGCGCCACCGCGCGCTGCTCGGCCAGCTTGACCGCCGCGCCGGTCACATGGTGCGCCTCGCGGAACGGCATGCCAGCCTCGCGCACCAGCCAATCGGCGAGATCGGTCGCAGTGGCATAGCCGAGCTCGGCCGCCTCGCGCATGCGATCGGTCTTGAACGCCGCGCCTTCGATCATGCCGGACATCGCCGCCAGGCTCAGCGCCAGAAGGCCGGCCGCTTCGAACACCGGCGGCTTATCGTCCTGCATGTCCTTCGAATAGGCCAGCGGCAGGCCTTTCATCGTCACCATCAGCGCCACCGCGGCGCCGACGATCCGCCCCGAATGGCCGCGCACCAGTTCGGCCGCATCGGGGTTCTTCTTCTGCGGCATGATCGAGCTGCCGGTGCTGAGCGAGTCGGGCAGGCGCACGAAGCCGAACGGCTGGCTGGCCCACAGCACCAGCTCTTCGGCCAGCCGCGACAGGTGCAGCGCGCATTGTGCCGCCGCCTGGAGGTAATCGAGCGCGAAATCGCGATCGGACACGGCATCGAGGCTGTTGTCGGTCGGCGCATCGAAGCCGAGCGCCTGCGCGGTCATTTCGCGGTCGATGGCAAAGCCGGTTCCGGCGAGCGCCGCGCTGCCAAGGGGGCAGCGGTTGAGCCGCCGCCGCGCATCGGCCAGCCGCGAGCGGTCGCGCGCGGCCATCTCGTAATAGGCCATCAGGTGGTGGCCGAGCGTCACCGGCTGCGCGGTCTGCAAGTGCGTGAAACCGGGCATCGCGGCGTCGGCATGCTCGCCTGCCCGCGTCACCAGCGCGCGCTGCAAGGCGGCGAGGCCGGCGTCGGCCTGGTCGATCGCATCGCGCACCCACAGCTTGAAATCGGTCGCCACCTGGTCGTTACGGCTGCGCGCGGTGTGCAGGCGTCCGGCGGCCGGCCCGATCAGCTCGGCCAGCCGGCTTTCGACCGTCATGTGGATGTCTTCGAGCGCCCAGTCCTCGGGCACCCCGTCCTGCTCGTACTCGGCGGCCACCTGGTCGAGCCCGGCTTCGATCGCGCGCGCATCGTCGGCCGAAACGATCCCCTGTGCGCCGAGCATTGCGACATGCGCTTTGGACGCGGCGATGTCCTGCCGCCACAGCGCCTTGTCGAACGGGATCGAGGCGTTAATCTCGCGCATCACGGCGCCGGGCCCTTCGGCGAAGCGCCCGCCCCACATCCGGTTGGAGCTTTGCATGCCCCGTTCTGTTTCGCTGTCGCTCACGCTTGCGTTCGCCCTGGCCGTGGCCGGCTGCGATAGGGGAGCCACGGATAGCGCGCAACCGGCAGGCGACGCCGCTGCCGAGGCGACCGGCACGATCGATCGCAGCCTTGCCGGCGAGGCGATGCCCGCGCTCGCGCTCAAGGACCCGGCCGGCAAGGCGCTGATCGCCGCCGACCTGGCCGGCAAACCGGTGCTGATCAACCTGTGGGCCACCTGGTGCGTGCCGTGCGTGGCCGAAATGCCGATGCTCGATGCTCTCGCCGCCGAGCTGGGTGACAGCGCCACGGTGCTCACCGTCAGCCAGGACAGCGCGGAGGACGCCGCCAAAGTACCGGCGTTCTTTGCCGACAAGCGGTTGACCCACCTGCCGCAATGGCTCGATCCCGACATGGCGCTGGCGCGGGGCTTGGGCGGTGTGTCGCTGCCTCTGACCGTGCTCTACGATGCCAAGGGCAAGGAAGTGTGGCGCGTGGCGGGCGCGTTCGACTGGTCGAGCGCCGCGGCGCGCGAGGCCATCGCCGAGGCCGAAGCCACATGACCGGCCAGCTCGCACTCGACCGGCGGGCAATGCTGGGCGGCCTGGCGCTGGGCCTGGGCGGCGCGCTGGCGGCGTGCGGCAGCCGCGCCGGGGCGCAGGGCGCGCTGGCGGCTTGCGCGCGGACGCCCACCGAAACGCGCGGGCCCTTCCCCGCCGACGGCAGCAACGGCCGCCCGCCGATCAACGCGCTGCGCCTGGCAGGGATTGAGCGGCAGGACATCCGCGCCAGCTTCGCAGGGCTTGCGGGCCGCGCCGAGGGCGTGCCGGTGGATCTGGAACTGACGCTGACCGGGACCGGCGCGGGCTGCGGCGCGCGCGGCGGGCTGGCGCTGTACATGTGGCAGAACGATGCCGCGGGCGCCTATTCGCTCTACGACTTGCGCGAGGCGAACTACTTGCGCGGCCTGCAGGTGAGCGGCGCGGATGGCCGCGTGCGCTTCACCAGCATCGTCCCGGGCTGCTATGGCGGCCGCTATCCGCACGCCCATTTCGAAGTGTACGCCAGCGCTGCCGGCGCGCTGGCCGGGGCGGCGCCGCTGCTGGTCTCGCAACTGGCGTTCCCGGACGCGACATGCCGCACGATCTACGCCGCCGATGGGCGCTATGGCGAAAGTCTGCGCAACCTGGAACGCCAGCCGCTGGCGCGCGATTTCGTGTTTTCGGACACCGGCGCGGCCAATCAGATGCTGGCGCTGAGCGGGGATGCACGCAGCGGTTATCGCGGGACGCTGAGCATCGCGGTCTAGAGCCCCAACGGGCCGAGCGGATTGCCGGCGAGGCCCGCCACCAGGCTGGCCTGAATGCGCGGCGCCGGCCCGATCCGTGACAGCGGCGCCAGCACCACGTCGCGCAGCAGTGCCGGCCACACCGAATCGCTTTGATAGGCCGGCGTGAACACGCGGGTCAGGGCCTGGTAGAGCCGCACATGCGTGGCGCGCAGGGCATTCGCTCGCGCCAGCTGTGTCGGCGGCGGACCGTCTTCGGCCAGCGCGCGCGCCAGAGCCCAGGCGTCGAGCAGCGCCATGTTGGCGCCCTGGCCGAGCTGCGGGCTCGCCGCGTGCCAGGCATCGCCGATGGCGATCAGCCGTTCGCCCACCGGCCGCCGCCGGGTGCGATGCGCGTAGCGGGCGAAAGTCAGCTGCGCCGGATCGGTGATCTGTTCCAGCAATCCTGAGCACTCGGGCCACAGCTGCCGCACCTCGGCCTCCCACGCCGCCAGCCCGCGCTCATGCCAAGCCGCCAACGCATCGGCGCGCAGCGACCAGAACAGCGCCAGCTCGCGCGTGCCGTCGGCGCCGCGCCGTACACCCGTGGGCAGCACGCCGACCATCCGCCGCGCCCGGTCATAGCGCTGTTCGAGCCGATCGGGCAAAAACGGGCCATCGGCGGGCCAGGGCAGCGTGGTCCACAGTGCGCCGTAAGGCAGCCACCCGCCCGCCGCGTCGCCGAGCGGCGAAGCGACCCCGAGCGCATCGACCACCAGATCGTGGACCGGCGAGCTCTCCCCCGAAGCAAAGGTCAGTCGGCGGCCCTTGTCCGTCAGGTCGCACGCGGCCACCTCGCAGCCGGTGCGTAGCGGAATGCCCCGCGCGGCCACAGCATCGAACAGCGCGCCGAACAGGCTGGCGCGATGGATACCCAGCCCCACCGTTCCGGGCCGGCCGAGATCGGCATAGCGCGCGTCGAGCACCGTTTCGCCCAGTGCGTTGCGGCCCAGAATACGTCCGATCGGCGCGGCATGCGCGCGAACCTCGTCGAGCAGGTTCAGCTCGGCCAGCACGGCCATCCCGGTCGGCTGGAGCATCAGCCCCGAGCCGAGCGGACGCGGCCGGTCGAACCGCTCGTACAAGGTCACCGCGTGACCGGCGCGCTCGAGCAGCAACGCCGTGGCCAGTCCGGCCACGCCGCATCCGGCGATGCCAATGTCGAACGAGGTCAAGTCACGCGGCCCGGCGCCATGGTGGGCGGTGACGGGCTCGAACCGCCGACCCTCTCGGTGTAAACGAGATGCTCTACCAACTGAGCTAACCGCCCCATGCCGCCTCGATCCTATCGCGGTGGGCGCGCCCTTATCCGATCGGTTCAGCGGTTGAAAGAGGCAGCCTGGCGGAACCCGGGACGGTGCCAAGCCGTTGTTGGGCCGCACTCAAGACACGATTCAAGGAAGATACGTGATGAAAAATGCCGTTCTCTTGGCTTCGGCGCTCGCCCTTGGCGCGACCGCTGTGCCCGCCGCCGCGCAGGTTACCCGCAATCCGATCGAAACGATCCTCGGCGCCATTTTCGGTGACCGCGTCGGCAACGGCAATTCGCTCGATGCGCAGTGGGCGGCCGGGCAGACGCCGCTCGGGAACCAGCAGTACCAGTTCGAAAGCCGCGTCGATCAGGAAGTGCGTGCCGGGCGAGTAAGCCAGTCGGCGAGCCTGCGGATGAAGGCCGATTACTCCGACCTGGTGGCGCTTGAAGCGCGCTATGCCTCGGACGGCCGCTTCACCACCGCCGAACGCCAGGACCTGATCAATCGCTACACCGCGTTGACCCAGGTGCTGCAGCAGGGGGACTACAACGACGGTCAAACCACTGTTGCGACAGCGGCCGACGGACGCGCCGAGTTTGACCGTCGCGTCGATGCCGCCGTGGTCGCCCGTCGCCTTACCCGCGCCGCCGCGACCCGGCTGAAGGCCGATTATGCCGCGGTCGTTACGCTCGAAGCAAACTATCTGCGCGACGGGCGCCTGACCGCCGCAGAGCGCGACGATCTCGACGCGCGGCTCGATGCGCTCGACGGTCGCGTCGGCGATGTCGCCTACGTGCAAACGCCGCAACAGCGGCTCGATACGATCGCCCGGGCGCTCCCGAGCAGCGGGCTCACGCGCCTCGCGCAAAACCAGCTGCTGGTCGAGCATGGCGACCTGACGCGCCTGGCCGCGGCCTATGCGCGGATTTCGGTCACCGCCGAAGAGCAGGCCTATCTCGACCGCCGCCTGGCCGACCTCGAGTTGCGCGCCCGGGTTGTCCGCTAGGGCCGCCTAGGCAGCGGCCGCCGACGCGGCGCCGTGCCCGATCTCGGCGAAGTATCGCGCCATGGCTTCGGCCGCGCGATCGCTGAGCGCGATGAAGGCACGGCGCCGGTCGGACGGATCGTCGACCCGGACCAGCAGCCCCGCCTCGGTCATCTGCCCGATCCAGCGCAGCGCGGTGGTCGGCGGCACGCCGCTGGCGAGGCACAGCGAAGTCACCGAAACCCGCTGATGCTCCTCGCGCGCGGCGGTGAGGTCGAGCAGCATGTCCCACGCCGGATCGGCGAACAGCTCGGCCTCGAAGAAACGCGCGCGCAGCTGGCGCTGGCGAATGATCGTGCGCGCCAGCCGCGGATCGGGCGCGGTGGGCCGCGGTACCGAGCGCACCAGCCGATCGCCGCCGGTGCCCGCCGGAACGAAGGCCAGCGACGGGCTTTCGAGCCTAAACACCTTGTCGTCCCCCACCAGCGCCGGTTCCGCCGCACCGAGCCGGTCGAGCCGCCGGGCGATCTGCCCGACCTGTTCGGTGAGCCGGAGCAGCGTCAACCGCTCATCCTCGGCCAGTTCGCGCAAGCGCAAGTGCGGCGCCTTGAGCAGCGCCCGGCCAAGTGCGATGACCCGGTCGGCGGGCGAAGGATCGACCAGCAGCTGCAGATCGGCCTGGTCGCAAGCACCGAACACATCGTCGAGCGCGGCGACCGCGGTCGAAATCAGCAATTGCGCGCCCGAACGCGCGGCGCGGGCATCGAGCCGGGCGAGCGCGGCAAGAGCGCGGCCATCCACCTGCGGACAATCGACCAGCACCACTTCGCCCAGCGCCATCGGCTCCGCCTCAAGCAGATCGGCGAGCGAACCGCTGTGCCGCACCGCTATGCCGGCCGCCGCCACGCCCTCCATCAAGTCCGCAAGCACCGCGGCCCGGTCGGCATAGACGGTGACGCCCAGCGGCCGATCCACCGGATCGAGCGCGGGGGCATAGGCAAAGTCGGCCTGCGGCATGACAATCTCCCCTGATTCGCGAACAGGATGAGAACAAACAAGGATCATGTCAAGATTCTCCTGCGCGCTCTGGTATCTGGCGGCGAACCTGCCAAAGCCCGGCCGATGGGCCGCAAGCTGATCCTGGTCGCATTGCTGGCGGCGCTCCTGGCGGCCTTCCACGCCTCCGGCCTGGCACAACTGCTTTCACTGGAAGGCCTGCAGACACAACGCGCGGCGCTCGAGGCGCATTATCACGCGCACCCGGCGCTGTTCATCGCAGCGTTCATGGCCGCGCAGATTGCGGCGCTGACGCTGGCGGTGCCAGGGGCGGTGCTGGTGCCGGCGCTGGCGGCCGGGGCGATTTTCGGTCCGCTGGCCGGGTCGCTGATCGTCCTCGCCGCGTTGACTGTCGGCGATTCGCTCGGCTTCCTCGCCGCCCGCTACCTGGCGCGCGATTGGGTCGCGCGCCGCCTGGCGACGACCGTGGCGATGATCGACCGCGGCATGGCGCGCGATGGGCCGTTCTACCTGCTGGCGCTGCGGCTGATGGCGATCGTGCCCTATTTCGTGGTCAACCTGTCGATGGCGCTAACCCGGCTGCCGCTGCGCCAGTTCGCCCCGCTGAGCTTCGTCGGACTGATCCCGGCGACGGTGCTGCATGTGTCCGCAGGGACAGAGTTGGCGCGGATCGCCGCGGTCGAAGACCTCGTGTCGATCCCGCTGCTTCTGACGTTCGCCGCGTTGGGCCTGCTGCCGCTGCTCGCGCGCTGGTGGTGGCGCCGGCGCAGCGCGGCGCGGGGAGCTAACTAAGCCGTTCGCCGACCAGCGTGCCGGCCGGTCCCGGCAGCAGCTTGAAGGTGAACTGTGGCCAGCGCTTCTTCCACCGCCGCGCCACCACGCGTTCGCCCGGCCGGGCGGCATCGTCGAGCAACACCATGCCGCCGGCCGGAATCCGGTCGAACAGCAGTTCGGCACGGCCGCGGCCGAACGGGTTGAGCGCCCAGTGCGGCCCGTCGATCACTAAGAGATCGATCCGTTCGGGAATATCGCTCAATTGGTACCACGAGCTCGACCATTCGTTCGGCTGCAGCACCAGCGGGGCGGTGCGGATGTCGGCGTCGAGGCCGTGTTCGGCCAGCCATTGCCCGGTCTTGCGTACGAATTCGCCGTGCTGGTCGTAGCTCGTCAGCTTGCCACCGCCGTTAAGGTGCAGCGCCCGGGCGATAATCAGCGAGGTGGCGCCGCAGCCGATTTCGACCACTTGGCTCGGCCGCAGCCGCTCGATCGCATCGACGATCCGGGTCAGGAAATAAGTGTCCGCTTTCCAGCTGCCGAGGTGAGGCAAGGCGTCGTACGGCAGGCCGAGCCGGTCGAGCAGCGCGTGCTTGGCCTTGAGCGGCCCGCCCCACAGGCTGCGCGCCAGCCACGGCCACTGGATCGTACCCCAGGCAATGGCGAACAGGCGTTCCTTGAGCGGACGTTGGAGGTGATCCTGGCCGACGGGGCGGATGCCGGTTTTTTCGCGCGTGGTCATGCCGGGCGGTTCCTCAATCGGCGAACGGATCGCGCACCAGGATGGTGTCGTCGCGTTCGGGACTGGTCGAGACCGAGGCGACCGGGCATTCGATCAGTTCCTCGATGCGGCGGATATACTTGATCGCTTGGGCCGGCAGGTCGGCCCAGCGCCGCGCGCCCGCGGTGGTCTCGCTCCACCCGGCCATCTCTTCGTAGATCGGCTCGCACGCGGCCTGGTCGGCGGCATTGGCGGGCAGGTGATCGATCGCCTCACCGCGCAGGCGATAGCCGGTGCAGATCTTGAGCGTATCGAACCCGTCGAGCACGTCGAGCTTGGTCAGCGCCACCCCGGTGACGCCGCTGATCGCGCAGCTTTGCCGCACCAGCACCGCATCGAACCAGCCGCAGCGCCGCTGGCGGCCGGTCACGGTGCCGAATTCGTGCCCGCGCTCGCCCATCCGCTGGCCAGCAGCATCGCTCAGCTCAGTCGGGAACGGACCCGAGCCGACGCGGGTGGTGTAGGCCTTGACGATGCCGAGCACGAACCCCGCAGCGCTCGGACCCAGCCCGCTGCCCGAAGCGACCGTGCCGCTGACGGTGTTCGAGCTGGTGACGAACGGGTAGGTGCCGTGATCGACATCGAGCAGCACGCCCTGCGCGCCTTCGAACAGGATGCGGCTGCCCTGACGCCGCTCTTCGCGCAGCCGCAGCCACACCGGCTGGGCGTATTGCAGCACGAACGGCGCGATCTCGGCGAGCGCGGCCGTGAGCGCGCCGCGATCGACCGCCGGTTCGCCGAACCCGGCGCGCAACGCATCGTGGTGGGCGCAGAGGCGGTCGAGCTGCGGCTCGAGCTCGTGCAGATGCGCGAGGTCGCACACCCGGATCGCGCGGCGGCCGGCCTTGTCCTCGTACGCCGGGCCGATACCGCGCCCGGTGGTGCCGATCTTGCCCTTGCCCGCCGCCGCCTCGCGCCACACATCGAGTTCGGAATGGAGCGGCAGGATCAGCGTGCAGTTGTCGGCGATGGCAAGGTTGGCGGGCGTGATCGTGACGCCCTGCCCCTCAAGCCGCTCGATCTCGGCCTTCAACGCCCACGGGTCCAGCACCACCCCGTTGCCGATAATCGACAGCGTGCCGGTGACGATCCCGCTCGGCAGCAGGCTGAGCTTGTAGGTGGTGTTGCCGACCACCAGCGTGTGGCCGGCATTGTGCCCGCCCTGAAAGCGCACCACCACATCGGCGCGCGCGGCCAGCCAGTCGACGATCTTGCCCTTGCCTTCATCGCCCCACTGGGCGCCGATCACGGTAACGTTGGCCAAGGTGCGCGCTTTCCTGCCGGGAAACCGGGCGCGCGTTAGGCGGGTTGCGAGGCAAGGGCAAGCAGCGGGCAACTTGCGGCGGGGCCGGGACATGATACCAAGCCCCCTGACCACAAGAGGATTTCCCATGCGCCCGATCGTCGTAGCCTCCGCCCTTGGTGTCGCCCTCGCGCTTGCCGGCTGCTTGGATGCGGCGGACGATGCCGCCACCGCGCCGGCCGACGCACCGGCCACAGCCGATACCGCCGCGCCGGCCGCCGCCGCCATGACGCGGCTCGATCCCAACACCGCCACCGCCGAAGAACTCGCCGCCGTCAGCGGCAGTTCGAGCGCGCTGGCCGCAGCGATCGTCGCCGGACGGCCCTATGCCAGCGTGACGGACCTGTACGCCAAACTGCACGATACGCTCGACGATGCCGCGGCTGCCAAGGTGCTCGAAACCGTGTTCGTGCCGATCAACCTCAACAGCGCGACCGAGGGCGAGATCAAGCTTGTCCCCGGCATGTCGCGCCGCATGGTGCATGAATTCATGGAATACCGCCCCTACGCCGACATGGCCGAATTCGACCGCGAGATCGGCAAGTATGTCGATGCGGCCGAACTGGCGCGGCTGCGCAGCTACGTCACCCTCTGACGCGCCTCGAGCGCCACCCGCACCAGCTCGAGCGCGCCGATCGCGGCGATGTGGGCATAGGCCAGCGCTGGGTCGAACGCGGTCAGCGCCCAATGGGCGAAGGCCAACAGCGCGGCCGGGTAGACCAGCCGGTGCAGCCGCTTCCAGCGGCGGCCTAGCGCGCGGACCGAACGGTCGTTGGACGTGATCGCCAGCGGCACGAACAGCGCCAGTGCCAGCCACCCGGCCAGCATGTCGGGCAGGCCGAGATCGGCCAGAATAGCCGCCAGGCTGGGCCGATCGGTGAGATAGATCAGCGTATGCCCGGCGGCATAGGCAAAGCTGGCGAGCCCGAAATCGCGCCGCCGCCGCAGCAGCTTGGTGGTCCAGGCCCGGCGCGGGAAGATCAGCCTCAGCGGCGTGCAGGCCAGCGTCAGCATCAACAGCCACGCCGCCCAATCGCCGCTGTCGCCGACGGCATTGCCATAGCCATAGGTCTGCGGCGTGGCCGTCCATCGCAACGCGATCGCCAGACCCGGAAGCGCCAGGATCAGCCACAGCAACAAGCGAGGGATGGGCGCCGCTCTCACCCGAACCGCCAGCCACGCTTCACAGCGGCAGGGGGTCGGTACCCGTCAGCCGGTGCGAACAGCCGAGCCGCGATGCCTCGTCGCCTTCGGCCAGCGCGGCCACCGTGCGCCAGCCTCCGACCCGCAGCCGGGCCGCCGCCGCGGCATCGTGGCCGAGCGGCAGGAACACCGTCCGGCGCGCGGGCTCGCTCGCCGCATCGAGCAAGGCTTCGGGATAGAGCGAAAACCCCGTCGCCGCCTCCTCGGTGCCTTGGATGCGATAAGTCCCGCCGCGGCCGAGCGTGCCGCGCACCCCCTCGGCATAGAGCGTGAAGCCGAACCAGGTCTGGTATTCGAACCCATGCCGCTCGGCCGGATCGAGCGTCAGCCGGGCGCGCCCGGCAACGCGCGCGGCGATCTGCCGCAAACCTTCGATGCGGCTGGCGAGCGCGCCTTGCGCGTCGATCGCGGCCAGCTTCTCGATCGCCGCGTCGAACGAGCCGCTGGCATAGAGCAGCGGCACATAGGCTGCGCCGCCGGCCTCGCGCAGGCCGCCCACGTCCTTGGCATCGAGCTCGCGCCGCACCGCCTGGACCTGGCTTGCGTCGAGCGGGAATTCGGCCGCGGCCAGCGTATCGACGAGGTCGGGCAGCGTGAAATCGACCGAAATGCCGCTGGCGCCTGCCGCTTCGAGCGCGGCGATGGCCAGTTCGACCATCTCGGCCGCAGCCGCCACGGTATCGCTGCCGATCAGCTCGGCGCCCAGTTGCAGCGCCTCGCGCCGGGGGTCGAGCTCATCGCCGACGATCCGTGCCACCTGGCCGGCATAGCACAGCCTGAGCGGCCGCGGCCGATCGGCGAGGCCGGTGGCGGCGATGCGGCCGACTTGTGGCGTCATGTCGCTGCGCAGCGCCAGCGTCCGCAGGCTCTTGGGATCGACGAAGCGGAACAGGTGGCGCGTCTGCACCCCGTCCATCCGCCGCGCGATCGACTGCATGAATTCGATCAGCGGCGGGCGCACCCGGTCATAGCCATGCGCATCGAGCACGCCGAGCGCCGCCGTCTCAAGCCGCGCCGCCGCCGCCGCGCCCGGGGGCAGGCGGTCTTCGAGCCCTTCGGGCAGCAAGTCGGCGGCGGGATCGATCATGTGGAGCCTCCAACCCCCGTTCGTCATTCCCGCGAACGCGGGAACCCAGTCGGCTCTGGTAGCGCCGGGACGGACGCTGCTGGGTCCCCGCTTTCGCGGGGATGACGACCATTTGCAAGCGCGCGCTTGGCTTCAGAACCTGAGCGCCTTGACCACCTTCACCCCCTGCAACTCGCAGGCCTTGTCGATCAGGTCCTGCGGGATCGCCTGATCGACGCTGAGCAGCAGCACCGCTTCCCCGCCCGCTTCGCGGCGGCCGAGGTGGAAGGTGCCGATGTTGATGCCCGCTTCGCCCAGCAGCGATCCGATCCGGCCGATGAACCCGGGCGCATCCTCGTTGACGATGTAGAGCATGTGCCCGTCGAGGTCGGCCTCGATACCGATGCCGAAGATTTCGACCAGCCGCGCCTCGCTGCCGAACAGCGTGCCGGCCACCGACCGGTCGCCGCGGCTGGTGGCCACGGTGACCCGCACCAGCGTGTGGTACACGCCTTCGCGATCGTGCCGCACTTCGCGCACGTCGAGCCCGCGCTCCTTGGCCAGGAACGGCGCGTTGACCATGTTCACGGTGTCCGAATACTGCCGCATCAGCCCGGCCAGCACCGCGCCGGTGATCGGCTTGGGGTTGAGCTCGGCCGCCGCACCTTCGACCTCGATCGAAATCTTGTCGAGATTGCCGTGCGCCAGCTGGCCGACCAGGCTGCCGAGCTTTTCAGCGAGGCCCATGTAGGGCTTGAGCTTGGGCGCTTCCTCGGCGCTGAGCGAGGGCATGTTGAGCGCGTTGGTGACGCCGCCGCTGACCAGGTAATCGGCCATCTGTTCGGCCACCTGCAGCGCGACGTTGACTTGCGCTTCGTTGGTCGAGGCGCCGAGGTGCGGGGTGGCGACGAAGCCCGGGGTGCCGAACAACGCGTGCTCCTTGGCCGGCTCGGCGGCGAACACGTCGAGCGCCGCGCCGGCGATGTGGCCCGAATCGAGCAAATCCTTGAGCGCCGCTTCGTCGATCAGCCCGCCGCGCGCGCAGTTGATGATCCGCACCCCCGGCTTGGTCTTTTCGAGCCGCTCGCGGCTGAGGATGTTGCGGGTCTGATCGGTCAGCGGCGTGTGCAGGGTGATAAAATCGGCCTTCGCCAGCAGCGTTTCCAGATCGGCCTTCTCGACCCCCATCTCGATCGCCCGCTCTTCGGTCAGGAACGGGTCGTAGGCGACGACTTTCATCCTCAGGCCGAGCGCCCGGTCGGCAACGATCGAGCCGATGTTGCCCGCGCCGATCAGGCCGAGCGTCTTGCCGGTCACCTCGACCCCCATGAAGTCGTTCTTCGGCCAGCTGCCGGCCTGGGTCTGCGCGTTGGCTTCGGGCAATTGCCGGGCGAGCGCGAACATCAGCGCGATGGCGTGTTCGGCGGTGGTGATCGAATTGCCGAACGGGGTGTTCATCACCACCACGCCCTTCGAACTGGCGTAGGGAATGTCGACATTATCGACCCCGATCCCGGCGCGTCCCACCACCTTCAGCCTGGTGGCGGCATCGAGCACCGCCTTGGTCACCTTGGTCGAGCTGCGGATGGCAAGGCCGTCGTAGTCGCCGATCCGGGCGATCAGCTGCTCGGGCGTTTCGCCGGTGATGACGTCGACCTCGCAGCCGCGCTCCTGAAAAATCTTCGCGGCGTTGGGGTCCATCTTGTCGGAGATGAGGACACGGGGTTTCTGAGACATGATGATTTCTTCTTTCAATTCGTCATTCCCGCGAAAGCGGGAACCCAGTGACAGTTGGAACCGACTGGGTCCCCGCGTTCGCGGGGATGACGATCACTAGGGGGTAGCGGAATGGATGGCCTGCTCTTCGGCCCTGACGGTTTGGTAAGCCCAGTCGAGCCACGGGCCGAGCGCTTCGATGTCGGCGGTGTCTACGGTCGCGCCGCACCATATCCGAAGGCCCGGCGGGGCGTCGCGATACCCGGCTATGTCATAGGCGGCGCCCTGCTTTTCGAGCAGGCCGGCGAACGCCTTGATGAAATCGGCATCGGCGCCGGCGACCGTCAGGCAAACCGAGGTCTTCGATCGCGTCCCATGATCGACCGCCAGGTGGCCGAGCCAGTCGCGCTCGGCAACAATCTTATCGAGCGCGTCGGCATTGGCGGTCGAGCGCTTCATCAGCGCCTCCAGGCCCCCCAGCCCCTTGGCCCATTCGAGCGCGAAGATCGCATCCTCGACCGCCAGCATCGAGGGGGTGTTGATCGTCTCGCCCTTGAAAATGCCCTCGTTGAGCGCACCCTTGCTGGTCAGGCGGAACACCTTGGGCAGCGGCCAGGCAGGGGTGTAACTCTCGAGCCGCTCGACCGCGCGCGGGCCGAGGATCAGCACCCCATGCGCGCCCTCGCCCCCGAGCACTTTCTGCCACGAGAACGTGGCGACATCGATCTTGTCCCACGGCAGGTCGTAAGCGAACACCGCGCTGGTCGCGTCGGCAAAGCTGAGGCCCTGGCGGTCCGCGGCGATCCACTCGCCATCGGGCACGCGCACGCCGCTGGTGGTGCCGTTCCAGGTGAACAGCACGTCGTCGTTCCAGTCGACCGCGCTGAGATCGGGGAGCTCGCCGTAATCGGCGCGGAGCACCGTGGCATCGAGCTTGAGCTGCTTGAGTACGTCGGTGACCCAGCCTTCGCCGAAGCTTTCCCAGGCCAGCGCGGTGACCCCGCGCGCGCCCAGCATGGTCCACATCGCCATCTCGAACGCGCCGGTATCGGAGCCGGGGACGATGCCGATGCGATGGGTATCGGGCAGCCGCAGCGCCTCGCGCATCAGGTCGATGCAGTACTGCAGCCGCACCTTGCCGATCTTGGCGCGGTGCGAGCGGCCGAGCGATTGGATTGCCAGTTTGTCGGCGGACCAGCCCGGCGGCTTGGCGCAGGGACCGGAAGAGAAAAACGGACGCGCGGGTTTGCGGTCCGGTACGGGGTATTCAGTCATGTCGACTCTCCTTGCAGAGAGCACGCGCGGCGTTGGGACCGCGTGGCCCGGGGCGCGCCGTATAGATGGGAGGCCGGGTGTCAAGCGTGGGCCGCGCGTTAGGAAGAAATTAACCATGCCGGGCGGACAGTTGCGCCAATGTTCCGCGCGCTCGCCCTCGCCGGCCCTGCCATGGCCCTCGCCGCCTGTTCGGCACTCCCGGGCGGGTCGGACAATCCGCGCCAGCAGACCGCCGCGCCCGCGCCACGCGCGGTGCTCGCCCTGCCGGTGCCCCGCTCGCCCGCCGCCGGCCAATGCCTCGCCCGCCTCGGCCAGAGCGGCGCCGCGTACCAGCCGCTGCCCGATCGCTATATCGACCAGGGCTGCGCCACGCTCGGCACGGTCCAGCTCGCCAGCCTGCGGTCGGACGACGCGAGCTTCGGGGTCACCAACCTCGGCCCGGTGACATGCGAGGTCAGCGAAGCGTTCACCGCCTGGGCGCGCTACGGCGTCGACCGCGCGGCGCGGCAGCTGCTCGGCTCGCCGCTCAAGAGCATCGAGACCATGGGCAGTTATTCGTGCCGCAACGTCGGCGGCTCCGGCCGCCGCTCGGCCCATGCGACCGGCGCGGCGATCGACGTCTCGGGCTTCGTGCTCGAAGACGGGCGCCGGATCACGGTGCGTGCGGGCTGGAACGGGGGCCAGCGCGAACGCGAATTCTTGCGGGTGATCCAGCAGAGCGCCTGCAAACGCTTCGACACCGTGCTCAGCCCCGATTACAACGCCGCGCATGCTGACCACCTCCATGTCGAAGGGGTGATCGCGGCGCGCAGTTACTGCCGCTGACGCCGCGCCTGCGGCAGGCCTGGCGCCGGCCCGCGCGGCCCGATGCGCCCCGAAATGCCGTTGAGGTTGTCGCGCAGCAGGCGAGGATCGTCCCCCAGCACCGCCGCCGGGTCAAGCTGCGCATCGAGCCAGAGCCGCACCGCATCGGCGGCATGGCCGGCCCCGAGCTTGGTCATCATGTTGCCGCGGTGGATTTCCACCGTGCGCGGGCTGATTTCGAGCGCGCGGGCGATTTCCTTGTTCGAGCAGCCGCTGCTCAACAGTTCGAGCACTTCGCGTTCGCGCCGGCTGAGCATCGCCACCGCCTGGCGCGCCTCCACCTCGCGCAAGCGCCGCGCCATCTGCTGCCCGGCTTCGGCGACGATCGCGTTCAAGTGGCGGGCGAGATAGCCCATTTCGAGCGGCAGGCGCAGGTAATCGAGCGCCCCGGCCTTGATCGCGGCGACGACGCGTTCAAGGTCAGGATCGGCGTCGGTGACCACCACCGGGATCCAGGTGCCGCGTTCGGCCAGGCGGATCATAAGTTCGGCCACCATGCCGGTCCGGCCGTTGTCGGCGACCAGCGCGATCCCTTCGCGCGGCGGGCGATCGTACAACTCTTCCGGCCCGGCATAGACTTCGGCATGATGGCCGAGCGCAAAGGCGATGCGGGCCTGTTCGGCCCGGGAGCGGCTGTCACCGCAGACGATATGCAAGGTCGTGCGTTCCATGCCGCGAGATTGCCCCCAATCGGCCGCCTATTGCATCAATAAGCGGCACCGATATGGTTTATTCCTTAGGCAATCTCAGGGTAATACGGTGGAACCCCTAAAAATATAATATATCCGATTTGGAGCTGGTCGCGTATTCGCGGCGTAAAGCAAAACAAGTTTACGCGCCCGGTCGATCATTTATTACGACGCTACACGCGCCGGCCAAGGTCAGAACGCGGCGATTCCGGTAATCGCGCGGCCCAGGATCAGCGCGTGGACATCGTGGGTGCCTTCGTAGGTATTGACGCTCTCCAGGTTCAGCATGTGGCGCATGACCTGGTATTCTTCGGAAATGCCGTTCCCGCCGTGCATGTCGCGCGCGGCACGGGCGATCTCGAGCGCCTTTCCCGCGTTGTTGCGCTTGACCAGGCTGATCATCTCGGGGGCAAAGCGGCCTTCGTCCATCAGCCGGCCGACGCGCAAGCTGGCCTGCAGGCCGAGCGCGATCTCGGCGGTCATGTCGGCGAGCTTCTTCTGGTAGAGCTGGTTGGCGGCGAGCGGCTTGCCGAACTGCTTGCGGTCGAGCCCATATTGGCGCGCCGCCGCGAGGCAGAATTCGGCCGCGCCCATCGTTCCCCACGAAATGCCGTAGCGCGCGCGGTTGAGGCAGCCGAACGGCCCGCTCATTCCCTCGGCGCCGGGGAGCAGCGCGTCGGTGCCGACCCGCACCTCGTCCATCACGATCATCCCGGTGGTCGAGGCGCGCAACGACAGCTTGCCTTCGATCTTGGGCGCCGAAAGACCGGACAGCCCTTTGTCGAGCACGAAGCCCCTGATCCGGCCGCCATGCGCCTCGCTCTTGGCCCAGACTACGAAGACATCGGCGAAGGGGGAGTTCGAGATCCAGGTCTTGCTACCGTTGAGGGTGAAGCCATCCCCGTCGGCCTTGGCCACCGTGCGCATCGCGCCGGGATCGGAGCCGGCGTCAGGCTCGGTCAGGCCGAAGCAGCCGATCAGCTCGCCGCGGGCGAGGCCCGGCAGGTATTTCGCCTTCTGCGCGTCCGAGCCGTAGGCATGGATCGGATACATCACCAGGCTCGACTGAACGCTGGCCATCGAGCGATAGCCCGAATCGACCCGCTCGATCTCGCGGGCGACCAGGCCATAGGCGACATAGCCGGCGCCGGCGCCGCCGAACGCCTCGGGGATGGTGACGCCGAGCAGCCCCGCCTCGCCCATCAGCGCGAACAGCTCGGGCGCGTCGATCTCGTCGCGATAGGCCTCGATCACCCGCGGTTGCAGCACGCCTTGGGCAAAACCGCGCGCGGCATCGCGAATCATCCGTTCTTCTTCGGTCAGCTGCGAATCGAGATCGAGCGCGTCGGCCCAATCGAACCTTGCCAAAGCGGCCATGGCGTGAAGTCTCCTTGGCCGCGGCGCTTAGCCGCAACCGCGCATCACGCCAATCACTGCACGATCACGCGTGAGCGCGAGCAACGGCTTCCTGCAACGCATCGATCAATTGATCGGGCGGACAAGGTTTGGCGCAGGCACGCGCTTCGGGATAGCGGACGCGCATTTCTTCAGGCGTGAAATGGCCCGAATGGAACACGATCGGCACGCCGGCTTCGGCCAGCTTGTCGGCCACCGGGTAGATGTCGCCATCGGCGGTGCGCACATCGAGGATCGCCGCATCGGGCAGATGCTCGGCGATCGATTCGAGTGCCTGTTCGTTGCCGGCGAACGGACCTTCGAGCGTGTAGCCGAGGTCCTGCACCGTTTCGGACAGGTCGAGTGCGATAATGAATTCGTCTTCCACCACCAGCACGGTGGGGCGTTCGGTATGGGCCATGGTGAGTGACTCCGCAGGCCGGATGAGAGTGCGTTCGATTCCCAAAGCAATCAAGCCGAATCGGTTCCCGCACGTCTGGGCTTACAATTTGCCGAACCGACTCTCGTAGCCGGCCTCGTCTCCGGCGCCGAGCAGACGCGCCTGGGCCGGCCAGTCATCGCGGCGGATGCGGCCCTGGAAGCGGCCGAGCTTGGCATCGACGCGGTCGATCTCGGCGTCGTCCCAGGCGGCGATCTGGGCGAACCGGGTCACACCCATGGCGCGAAGTTGGTCGGCCAGCTTGGGACCGAGCCCCTTGATCCGAGTCAGATCGTCGCCGCTCGCGGCCGGCTCGGCGAGCGCCTGCACCGCCTCGCCGGCGCCGGCGAGTCCCGCGGGAGCGAGCGGCGGTATCGCCGCCGATGCCACAGGCGATGAATCGATCAGCGCCTGATTGCGCTTGGCCGGCCCAGTTTCACCGGGCTTGCCGAGGTCGACCCGGGTGCGGCGTACCCCGACCAAGACCCACCAGGCGACGAACAGGCCGATCAGCAGCGCCACTCCGACGAGTATCCAGTTGTCCCGCACCAGCTCAATCATGCCCTTCCTCCTCCCCATCCCGGCGCGCCCAGACCGCCCAGCCGAGCGCCAGCCCCGCGCTATAAGCGACCAGCGCGATCACGATCAATTCGAGCCAGTACGGCATCAGAGCCTACCGCGGCCCCGGCGTATCGACGGGCGTGGGGCGCACCGGACGAGTCGCCAGCACCGAAAATTCGATCCGGCGATTGGCGGTATCGGCCGGCTCGAGACCCGCGACCGGCGCGCGCGAGCCCATCCCGCTTGCCCGCAGCCCGTCGGCCGGGATGCCGCGCTGGGTCAGCGCCCGCCGCACCGCTTCGGCGCGGTCGCGCGACAGCGCCAGGTTGCCCGGCTCGGGGCCCGACGCATCGGTGTGTCCGGTCACCGCGATGATGCTGCCCAGGCAAGGTTTGAGCGCGCTCGCAACCTCGTCGATCAGTACCCGGCTGGCGGCGTCGATCCGCGCCGATCCTTCCTCGAACCTGATGGTGCGCGCGCGCAGCAGCGCGGCGACATCGTCTTGGCAGGCGAGCGGCTCGGCCGGCTCGGCGGCGCCGCGCGCGAACGCAGTGCCGTCGGCCCAGCGGATACCGCCGACGCCCGGCACCGCGGCGACCGCCCGCGCGATCCGCTCGCGCACCGCTTCGTCCAGTCCCTCGCCGCCGGACAAAGTCGGGTGGCGCGTGATCTGCCCTCCGGGCAGCGCAAACCGCGCCAGTACCGGCGCCCCGTCCGCCCTGGCGATGGCGCGCGCGGCCCCCGCCTGCAAACTTGACGCGAGGCGCGGCCCGGTCAGCGCAGCCATGCCGACTGCCAGCGCCACGACCAGCGCTGCGCCGGCAGCGATCATGAACAGCAAGCGCGGGGAATCGGCCATGCCCCGCGCTTAACGCGCCGGACCCTCGGGCGTCGAGGGCAGGATTTCGATAGGCTCGGGCGCGGTCACCTTGCGCTTGAACAGCAGGCGGTCCTCGGGGCCGAACCCGCGCGTCCAGATGATCGCGCCATACACCGCCAGGATCGCCGGAATGCCGATTGCCAGCTGCCCCCAGTCGGGCAGCAGGATCACCGCCTGGCCGACCACGATCGCGGCGGCCGCCGCCCACAGCAGCGCCCAGCGCCAGTTGTTGATGGTGTGGCCGATGATCCGGCTCAGCATCAGCGCCTTGACCACCGAGGCCACGCCAAGCGCCAGCATCAGTGCCGCCGCCACCGCCGCGGCGCGCCAGCCGTCGTTGAAGGCGAAGTGTTCGGCCAGCAGCATCGCGCCGACCGTGAGCAGGCCCTGGAGCACGATCGTGCCGATCGAGACCATGAGGTTTCTGAGCCGCGCCACGTAAACCAGCGCCGCTTCGGAGACGACCGCCGTGGCGGCAACCACTTCGGCCAGCAGCAGAAACCCGAGCGCGCCGGTGGCGCCGATGAACTGCGCGCCGGCAAGCGCCATCAGCGCTTCGCCCGGTATGCCCAGCGCCAGGCCCACGCCCGCCTGCGCGGCGGTGATCCAGAAGCCGACCTGGCACACCTGCTTCGCGATAGCTGCGTAGTCGCGTTCCTTCAGCTTGCGGGTCAGGACGGGGCCAAGAATCGGCTCGAAGCTGGTCTTGAGCTTCTGGGGCAGGCTGGCGACCTGTTGCGCGGCCCAGTAGACCCCGACGATCGACGGGCTGGTGAGCATGCCGAGCAGCAGGATGTCGATCTTGCGGGTGCCCGACTCGACCAGATCGGCACCCGCGATCGGCAGGTTGAGCAGCGCCTGCCGGCCGAGGATGAGCGGTTGCGGCTGCCAGCCGCGCGGCACGCCGTAGCTTTTGACCAGCGCGACCATTGCCACCAGCATCGCCGCAGTGATCGAGAGGAAATAGGCAGCGACCATGCCTGTGTTGGGAATGACGAAGAACAGTCCGCCCGCGGCGATCGACAGCACCCATGGCTCGACCACCGAACGCGCGCGCACGGTCGTCGCGATATCGTAACGGAACGCCAGCGCGGCCAGCGCGATGTCGCCCGCCGCGATCGGGAAGATCACCAGCGGCAGCAGCCGCTCGATCGGATCGACCGTGCCGCTGGGAAACAGCACCACCGGAAACGCATAGAGGATCGCGGCCAGCAGCAGCGACGCGCCGAGGCTGACGAACAGCCCGTCGGCGACGATGCACGCCGCCGGGCGATCCTCCTTCTGGAGCAGCTGCGCCAGCCCGCGCTTCTGGCCGAGCGTGGCGATCTGCGCGGCGATCTCGACCGCCACCACCGCCGAGGCGAAGCGCCCGAGGTTCTCGGTCCCGTATAGCCGCCCGGCAATGAACAGGAATGGCAGACGGGCGGCCAGCCGCAGCAGGAAGCCGAGGAAATTGGTGCGCCCACCCTTGGCCAGTGCGGCGATATCGGTCGTATCGACGGTCGGCGGGCTGAGCCCGGTAGCGCCACCGGAGATGTCGGGCGGGTCTTTCGAACTCAACCACCCTGCTCCGCGCGCAGCGGCCTTGCGAGCAGCCGGGCGACCACCTCGCGCGCCGGCGCGGTTCCATCGAGCAGCGCGCAGACCCCCTCGACGATCGGCATGTCGATCCCGCGATCGCGCGCGATCCCGGCGAGCACCGGCGCGGTGTGCGCGCCTTCGGCCACGGTGCTGCGGTTGGCGAGCACGTCTGCCGCCGCTGCCCCCTCGCCCAGCGCCTTGCCCAGCGAATAGTTGCGGCTGGCGGTGGATGAGCAGGTCAGCACCAGATCGCCCAGCCCGCTCAGGCCCGACAGCGTCTCGGCCCGCGCGCCCAGCGCCGCTCCGAAGCGCAGCATTTCAGCGAACCCGCGGCTGATCAGCGCGGCGCGGGCGTTCTGGCCCAGCTTCAACCCGTCGACCACGCCGCAGGCGATGGCGAGCACGTTCTTGACCGCGCCGCCGATCTCCGCGCCGGTAACGTCGTCCGAATAGTAAAGCCGGAACGAGGGCCGGGCCATCGCCACGGAGAGCCGCTGCCACTGCGTGTCGCCCCCGGCGCACGCCAGCGTGACCGCGGTCGGCAATCCCGCGGCGACCTCGTGCGCAAAGGTCGGGCCGGACAGCACCGCCAGGCGACAATCGGGCGCGGCATCGTGCGCGACATCGGCCATCAGTCGCCCGCTGCCCGCCTCGATCCCCTTCGAGCACAGCACCAGATCGCACTCGCCCGCGCGGGGAAGCTGGCCGAGGATCGCGCCGAGATGCTGCGCGGGGGTGACCAGCAGGATGGTCGGGATGGCCGCCAGTTCGGCGAGATTGCCGGTCGCGACCAGCGTCGGAGCGAGCGGCGCATCGGGCAGGAACAGCGGATTGCGGTGTTCGGCGTTGATTGCCGCAACGACCTCGGGCTCGCGCGCCCAGATCAGCACCTCGCTGCCGTTCTGCGCGAGCATCTGCGCGAG
>JANOAH010000229.1:0-2660 GCA_031411075.1 Erythrobacteraceae bacterium | reverse complement strand
CAGCACTTTGGTGTAGATTTCGGGCTCGCTGAGGCCGAGCGCGGTGATGTCGGTCGGGTTCGAGACCGGCACGAAATCGGGCAGGATCGCGCGCAGCGCCGGGCTGTTGTCGTCGTCGAGGTGGATCAGGTCGAGGCCGATGTCCTCGGCGATGTCGAAGGCGAGGCCACGCAGCGCGCCGCTTTCGCCCAGCACCGCCATCGCCGCGCCGGGGAGCGACTTGCATCTGAGCGCAATCTCGGTGACGTCGGCCAGCTCTTCGAGCGTATCGGCGAAAATCACCCCCTCGCGGCCGAGCTTGGCCTTCATCAGCGCATAATCGCCGGCCATCGCCCCGGTGTGCGTGGCAGCACTTTCGAGCGCCTTGTTGCTCTTGCCCGGGTGCAGCATGACGATCGGCTTGCCCGCCTCGCGCGCGCGGCGCGCGGCGGCGATGAACGCCCTGGGGCGGCGCAGGCTTTCGACGTACATCGCGATGACGTGCGTGTCGGGATCGTCGACCAGCCATTCGACATAGTCCTCGACGCCCGAGCCTGCCTCGTTGCCGGTCGAGACCGAAGTCGAGACGAAGCACTCGCGCGGGTGCAGCGCGGTCGCCAGCACCGCGGCGAGCGCGCCCGACTGGCTGGCGATGCCGACCGCGCGCGTGCCTTTGGTCGGGGTCTTCATGTTGGTTTCGACGAACGACAGCGGTACCCGGTCGACGTAATTGGTCGCGCCAAGGCAATTGGGGCCTTCGATCACCATGCCGTGTTCGGCGGCGATCCGGCCGAGCTCGAGCTGGTCGCGCATCCCCTCTTCGCCGGCTTCGGAAAACCCGGCCGAATAAATCACCACCGCGCCGCAGCCGCGCGCGGCGAGCCCGCGCACGGTGTCGAGCACGAACGGCCGCGGGATGGCGAGCACCGCGCAGTCGATGCCTTCGGGCAGCTCGTCGACGCTGTGATAGACCTTGAGGCCCAGGAGCTCGTCGCGCTTCGGGTTGACCGGATAAATGTCGCCGGCAAATTCGTACTGGACGAGGTTATTGAGCAGCGTCGCGCCGAGCGCCCCGGTGCGGTCCGACGCGCCGATCACCGCCACCGACTTCGGCTTGAGCAGCCGGTCGATCTGCGCGTTGGTGAAGCGGCGGGTGGTCATCTCGTGCTCTCCAAAACAGTCGTCACCCCGGGCTTGTCCCGGGGTCCCGCTACTATCGCGGCGCGTGGATTAAAGCGGGACCCCGGGTCAAGCCCGGGGTGACGAAGAGTCAGGCGTCCTTCGTCACCTTCGACTTGTCGAACGTCCCCAGCCCCGGCTTGAATGTCTTGTCATCGAGGAACTGCTTGGTCGCTTCCTTGCGCGCAGCGAGGCCGCCGAACTGGTTCAAGGCTTCCTGCGCGCGGATCAGGTAATCCTCGGCGTTGTCGTAAGTCATCTCGCGCACCCGGCGCACCGCCCATTTGGTCGCGCGCAGCGCGTGGCTGTCTTTCTTCTTGAGCACGTCGGCCACTTCCTGGACCCGCGCCTTGAGCTTGTCCGCCGGCAGCGATTCGTTGACCATGCCTTTTTCGGCGGCCTGCTTGCCAGTGAGGTTCTCGCCCATCATCGCGTGGTACATCGCGTCGCGGAAACCCATCAGCTCGGCCGCGACTTTGCTGGCGCCGCCGCCGGGCAGGATCGCCCAGTTGATCTCGGAAAGGCCGAACTGCGCATCGTCCGAACAATAGGCGAGGTCGCAGCCGAACAGCGGGCCATAGGCGCCGCCGAAACACCAGCCGTTGATCATCGCCACGGTCGGCTTTTCGTACCAGCGCAGCCGCTCCCACCACGAATAGGCTTCGCGCTGGTTCGAGCGGATTGCGCCGAGGCCCTCCTCTTCGGCCATGCGGAAGTATTCGAGCAAGTCCATCCCCGCCGACCACGCCGCGCCTTCGCCGGTCAGCACCAGCACCTGGACGTCGTCGCGGAATTCGAGCTCGGTGAGGACCTGGCCCATCTGCCGGTTGAGCTTGGGGCTCATGCAGTTGCGCTTGTCGGGGCGATTGAACGAAACCCAGGCGACGCCGTCGATCACATCGACCTTGACGGTTTCCTCTTGCGGGCGGGGATCGGGTTGCGACGGCTGCGCCATGACGGGGTCCTCTCGATTGGCCTTGATCGTTATCGGCAATAGCAATATGGATTGCTATCCGCAACAACAATCTGTACGATGGCGTCATGCACGATCCGCTGCCCGCCTTCCCCGGCTATGCCCTGCGCCGCGCGGCCAATGCCACCGCCGCGGAGCTGGCATCGCGGCTCGGCGCGCTGGGCCTGCGCCAATCGGAGTTTTCGGCGCTGATGCTGATCGCCGAGAACCCTGGCGTCACTGCCAGCGCGGTGGGCCGCGCGCTCGACATCCAGCGTGCCAACATGGTGCCGTTGCTCAACCGGCTCGAAAGCGGCGGGCTGATCGCGCGCCGCCCGCTCGACGGCAAGTCGCTCGGCCTCGACCTGACCGACGAGGGCCGCCGCGTCCTTGGCCAGGCCCGCCAGGTGGTCGAGGCGTTCGAAGCCGACCTCCTCGCCCGCGTCCCCGCCCAGCACCGCGCCCACCTGCTCCCCGCGCTGGAAGCCCTCTGGCGCTGAGGCAACCTGCCGATTACCCTGCCTTCGTCATTCCCGCGTACGCGGGAACC
>JANOAH010000228.1:0-3231 GCA_031411075.1 Erythrobacteraceae bacterium | reverse complement strand
GCCGGTGGATTTCATCGCCGCGATTGCTCCGGGCGATGATCTGGACCCCGCGCATCACCGCATCCTGCTGATGAACTGCTTTGCCCAAGGTGCCGCGCTGATGGCCGGCAAGACCACCGATGATCCGGCGCGCAGCTATCCGGGGGACCGGCCCAGCGCCACGATCCTGTGCGATGACCTTGATCCCGCAACGCTGGGCGCGCTGATCGCGTTTCACGAACATCGCACTTTCGCCAATGCTGTGCTGATGGGCATCAACCCGTTCGACCAGTTCGGCGTGGAGCTGGGCAAGGATATCGCGCGGTCGATCGACAAGGGTGGGGGGAGCTTCGATGCGAGCACCGAGGCGTTGCTGAAGGCGGCGGGGTTGGGGTGAACCTAACCACCCGCTGCCGATCAATCCCCTCTTTCGTCATTCCCGGGAACGCGGGAACTCAGTTAGCTCTCTGCGTGCGGCGTGATTTCCAGGCTACAGTCTACTCGCTCGCAAACCGGCGCAATGGCGCGATCCTTCGCGCCGTTAGAGCCGACTGGGTCCCCGCATTCGCGGGGATGACGAGGGGAGGGTGGTTCGAGCCGCCGCATTTCCGCCCTCAAGCCGACAGCAAATACGCGTTCGTCCCCCGCTTCCGCCCGCCGAGCAGCGCCTCCGCGCGGGCCGTCAGTTGGTCGAGGTCGAAGGGCTTGGTCATGTAATCGTCGACCCCGTCGAAATAGGCAATGCGCTGGCTCGACGGGTCGGTGATGGCGGTCAGCATCATGATCGGGATCATGGCCAGGTCGGGATCGCGGCGCATTTCGCGCACCACGACCGCGCCGGGCATGCCGGGCATGTCCCAGTCGAGGATCGCGAGCTGCGGTGGGCGGGCCCTGATCGTGTGCAGCGCGCTGATCCCGTCGGGCACCCAGCCGACGCCGTGGCCGGCGGCGAACAGCGCGTCGCTAGCCAGCCGGCCGACCAGTTCGTCGTCGTCGGCGATGATAATGCGACCCATCGGCCAAAACTCTTGTTGCGGCCCGCTCGGCAATAGCGACACATGGCGCAGACGGGCCTAACGCCGGCCTGCGTAATCGCCCGTAAGCTGCCAGGAGAGCCGCGTTGCCGCCTTCGCCCTTGTTCACGCCGTTCACGCTCAATCGCCTGACGCTGCGCAATCGCTGGGTCATGCCGGCGATGCAGCGCGGGATGTGCGAGGCGGGCGCGCCGAGCGCGGCGCTGGCCGCCTACTACCGCCGCCGGGCCGAGGGCGGGGTGCCGCTGATTATAGGCGAGAGCGGGGCGATCGATCACTGGTCCTCGACCGTGCAGCCGACTTCGGCTCAAATCAACGCCAAGACCCGCGACGGGTGGGCGCGGTGCGTCTCCGAAGTCGGCGAGGAGGGCGGGGCGATGCTGCTGCAACTGTGGCACGAAGGAGCGCTGCGGACCGATGGAGAGGCGCTCAGCCCCTCGGGCCTGGCGCATCCGGGGAGGGCGAGCGGGCGGGCGGCGACGCTCGCCGAGCTCGTTGAAATTCGCGACGGATTCGTCCGTTCGGCGCTGCTCGCCAAGGCTGTCGGCGCGGCGGGCGTCGAGGTCCACGCGGCCCACGGCTATTGCCTCGATCAGTTCCTGTGGCACGGCACCAACGTCCGCGACGACGGCTATGGCGGCCCCGAGATTGCCCACCGCGCGCGCTTTCCGGCCGAAATCGTCGCAGAAATTCGACGCGCCTGCGGTGACGATTTCGTCATTACGCTGCGCTTTTCGCAGTGGAAGGAAGCCGATTACGGCGCCCGCGTCGCGCAGACACCGGAGGACCTGGCGGTGATGGCGCGAATGTTTCGCGACGCCGGGGTCGACGCGCTGCATTGTTCGAACCGCCGGTTTTGGGAAGGCGAGTGGGACGGCGACCGCCGCAACCTCGCCGGGTGGACAAAGGCGCTCGGCGGCCTGCCCACGATCACCGTCGGCAGCGTCGGGCTCGATACCGATGTCATGACGGTGTTCATGGACGGGGTCGACCCCGGCGCGCGGGTGGCCGAGGCGATCGAGGACCTGGAGGAGCGGCTAGCGGCGGGCGAGTTCGACCTGGTCGCTGTCGGCCGGGCGCTGATCGGCGATCCGGATTTCGTCAAGAAGGTCGAGGAGCGCGATTACGCCGCGATCCGCACGTTCGCGCGGGCCGATCTCGGCAAGCTGGAGTGGGACAGCTCGATCGTCCACGAGGCGCATTTGGGCTGATTCCTCCCCCCGTGCCGGCGAGGAATTTACGCCCCGATCATCACCACCGTGCCGAGCTCGGTCGTGGCGAACAGCTTGGCGGCGAACTGGGTCGGCAGGCGGACGCAGCCGTGCGAGGCGGGGCGGCCCGGCAGCACCCCGGCGTGGAGCGCGATGCCAAAGTCGTCGAGCCGCTGCATGTAGGGCATCGGCGCGTTGTCGTACTTGCGCGAATGGTGCAGCCGCACTTTGGCCAGTACCGGGAAAATGCCGACCGGCGTGGGGTTGGTGGCGCGCCCGCTGGAAATGGTGGTGACGCCGACCAACTCGTCATCGGCATAGGCATAGGCGCGCTGTTCGGACAGGCTGACGATGACGCGGGTCACCCTTTCGCCGTCGCCGTCCCACAGGTAGCGGCCATTGGCGAGGGTGTCCTGGCCGAACTCGTCCATCATATCGGCGCGGGCCAAGCGGGCAGCGGAGGTGGCTTCGGCGACGGCCTGGGGGGTTTCGTCGTAAGCGGCGACCGGAACCGAGGCGAAGGCGAGCGCCGCCGCCCCCGCCAGCGCGGCGGAAAGCGAGATCTTGTACATGGTAAAACCTGGTGGTTGTTCTTGGTTGCCCCATCAATGCGCGCCGCCGCGCCCGGGTTCCCGAACTGATCAGCGAACCGGATTGGGGACTCGGTGCGGCGGCATCGGCCAGATCAGCCCGAGCAGCGGCAGAACCAGCATCAGCGCGCCCGAGGCCATGACCGCCGCGGCGATATCGAACCGTTCGGCAAAATGGCCCCACAGCCACGATCCCGCGGCAATCCCGCCGAAGGTCACCGCGTTGGCCATCGCCACCACCCGCCCGACCACCGCCGGCGGCGCCCACACTTGCGCGGCGACCGAAAAGCCCGACAGCGCCTGCACCCAGCCGGCGCCGCCGATCACCAGCAGCGCGAAAGTCGGCACCAGCCCGGGCCGCAAGGCGACCCCGATCATCGCCGCGCCATAGATCAGCCCGGCGGCGCGGATGATCGC
>JANOAH010000227.1:0-6056 GCA_031411075.1 Erythrobacteraceae bacterium | reverse complement strand
TCGTAGAAGCCGACGCCAGGTTCGAGCAGCACGGTGCCGAATTCCTCGTTGAATTCGATCTTCTTCATGCCGCTGAGGTCCATGACCACGCTGCCCGACATCAGCGGCGCGCTGCCGCCGTAGCCGAGGTTCTTGCCGCGGCTGATCGGCCACACCGGCAGGCGGAACTGGTTGGCGATCCTGAGCGCCGCCTGCACTTCCTCGACGCTGGTCGGCCCGATCGCCCCGGCGGGGTGATGCGCGGCGTCCGCGATTGCGAACTTGTCGCGATAGCCGGTGCGGTCGAGCGGCTCGAAGAACACCTTGTCAGCGCCCAGCGCCGCCTCGAACGCGCGCCGCACCTGGACCAACTTGGCTTCGTCGAAGCCTGGCGGGAGGTAGTCTTCTTCCATGCTCAGTCCCCCGAAGCCCATTGCGTGCGCGCCGGCGGCCGCGCGCCGCCGTCGAGCCGGATCACCTCGCCGTTGACCAGCGGGGTGCGGATGATGAAATCGACCGCCGCGGCAAAATCCTCGCCGGTCCCCGCGCGCTTGGGGAACTCGACATCCTTGAGCAGCTCGGCGACCAGCGGCGGCGGCAGCATCGCCACCATCGGCGTCGCCATGAAGCCCGGCGCGACCCCGTTCACCCGGATCGCGTGGCGCGACAGGTCGCGCGCCCAGACCAGCGTCAGTTCCTTCAGCGCAGCCTTGGCGGCGGTGTAGGCGCCCATGCCCTCCTGGCCTTCGAAACTGGCGATCGAGCAGGTGTTGACGATCACCCCGCGCTCACCGTCCGGCCCCACCGGCGCGTTGCCGGTCATGCGGTGCGCGACATGCGCGGCGACCGTGGCGGCGCCGAGCAGGTTGACTTCGATCACCGAGCGAAACGCGTCGAGATCGCCTGGCTCGTGGGCCGTGGCGATTGGGCCGAGCCCGCCGATCCCGGCGTTGTTGAGCAGGATGTGGATGTCGCCGTGGCGGCCGGTAACTTCGGCGACGGCGGCGGCCACCTGCGCGCGGTCGGTCACGTCGCAGGCGATGAATTCGGCTCCAGCCGGCGCTTCTCCGGCGCGGTCGAGCGAGACGACGGTGGCGCCCAGCGCGACCAGATGCCGCGCCGCGCCTTCGCCTAGCCCAGAATTGCCGCCGGTGACCACCGCCATCTTGCCTGCCGGATCCAATGCGCTCTCCCATGCCGCTCGGGCGACTTTAACGGTCGTTACTTTTGAGCTAGCCTTGGCTGGAGTCAAGCGAGCGCAGCCGCATCGCCACCCAACTTCTTCATTGCGAGGAGCGCAGCGACGAAGCAATCCAGGGCGGCGCGCGGGCCTTGGATTGCTTCGCTTCGCTCGCAATGACGAGGGGAATGGGCTGATGGCGACCCGCGAAGGCCTGTACGAGGCGCTCGACCGCTTTATCGACGCGCTTGCCGCGCGCGATGTGGCCCGCGTCGAATGGTCGGCCAATCTGCGCTACAGCGAAAACTGCGTCGCGCTCGAACCGGGCGACGGGGTGTGGAACACGCTCACCGCGCTCGGCTCCTACGACTTGCGCTTTGCCGATGCCGGCCACGGCCAGGTCGCGCTATTTACCTGCGTCACCGAAACCGACGCCACGAGCCCCTGCGCGATCCGGCTGCGGTTCCACGAAGGCGTGGTCGAGGAATGCGAGATCGTCATCGCGCGCAACAAGGACGAAGGGTTTGCCTTCCACAGCCAGCGGTTCGACGACAAGCCGGCGATGCGGGCCGACGTACCGGAAGCCGAACGCGTCAGCCGCGCCGAGATGATCCAGCTCGCCAACGGCTATTTCGAAACGCTCGAGCGCAACAACGGCATGATCCGCACCCGCTTCCATCCCACCTGCAACCGGGTCGAGAACGGCGTGCAGAGCACCAACAATCCCGACTTCCCGCTACCGATCGCCCGGCTCGGCTGCGAGGAACAGTTCGCGCTCGGCTGGTATCGCTACGATGATGAATTGCGCGCCCGCCGCTTCCCGCTGGTCGATATCGAGCGCGGCATCGTGCTCGCTTACGGCTTCATCGATCACTCGGGCGCGCTCGGCGATTACACGCTGACCGACGGCACTGTGGTGACCAGCCCGATCCGCCGCCCGCATTCCTATGCGCTTGCCGAAGCGTTCAAGATCAGGGACGGTGCGATCGAGCAGGTTGAGGCGGTTTTCCACACCGTGCCGTACAAACTGCCGAGCCCGTGGGAGGGGACACACGCATGAGCACGACCCGCCGCTGGTTTGCGCTGTTCCTGATCGGCTGCGTCTATGTAATGGACGGCTACGACATCAACGCGATGGCGATGGCGGTGCCGCGGCTCGAAGGGGCGCTGGGCCTCGCCCCGGCGGCGTTCGGGGTGGTATTTTCGGCGCTGCTGATCGGCATGGGGATTGGCGCCGGAGTGTTCGCCCCGCTCGGCGACCGGTACGGACGCCGGCCGCTGATCGTGATCGGGGTGCTCGCCGTGGCGCTCTCGACGCTCGCTACCGCGACCGCATCGGGCGTCACTGAATTCCTCATGTGGCGCCTCGTCACCGGCGCGGGCCTCGGCACCGCGTTGGCCAACTGCACCGCGATGTCGGCCGAGCTGGCCCCGCCCAAGCTCAAGGCGACGCTGATGTCGGTGACTTCGGCCGGCATCCCGTTGGGGCTGTTCATGGCCGGCTGGTTCGCCCCGGCGGTGGTCGATTTCGGCGGCTGGCAGGGACTGTTCGTGGTGCCCGGACTGTTCGCCGTGGTGCTCGCGATCCTGCTCGGCGTGGTGCTGCCGGCAGAACGCCCGGTGCAGGCGCCGGGCGCGCCCAAAGTGCCGCAGCTCGAACTGCTGCGCGCCCCCGCCGCGTTCCCGTTCGCGATCTTTGCCGGCGCGCTCGCGCTCAACGCGATGAACCTTTACATGCTCAATTCGTGGGCGCCGACAGTGCTGCCGCAAGCCGGCTTCACGCTCGACCAGGCGGCGCGGATCGCCGGCACGGCGCAGCTGGTCGGCCTGGCGCTGGCGGTGGCGCTGAGCGTGCTGATCGACCGCTGGCGCCCGGGCGCGGCGATGATCCTGACCTTCGCGGGCATCGCCGGCTGCTTCGTCGCGATCGGGCTGCTGCCGCCCGACCCCGACGCCTGGACCGGTCTGCTGCTGGTCGGGGTCGGCCTGTGTTCCGCCGCCGGCCTCGCGCTGATGGCGCTGGCGCCGTACCTGTTCCCCGACCGGCTGCTGAGCTCGGCGGTGGGAACCGGGGTGCTGATCGGCCGGGTCGGAGCGATCGGCGGGCCCCTGGTTGGCCAGGCGATGCTGAGCGCGCACGTCGCCCCCAACACCTTCTTCGCCGCCGCCGCTGTGCCGGCGCTGATCTCGCTGGCATTCTGCCTCGGGCTGCCGACCGCGCTAAGGCGTCGGGCCCAAGAACAGCCGGCCTAGGCCCGCGCAGCGAGCCATTTGTTTCGCGCTTTTTCTTGAAGCCGCTTCGCGGCCTACGCGCCGTTCGCCGCTACCGCCGCGCGGATCAGCGCCTTGAATGCCGCTTCGTCGAGCGTATCGCCTTCGCGCAAGTCGATCGCGCGGCGGGTGCCGGCGTCGAGGCTGGCGTTGAACAGGCCGGCCGGGTCGGGCAGCGCGGCACCCCTGGCAAAGGTCAGCTTGACCTTGTCCTTGTAGCTCTCGCCGGTGCAGACGATCCCGCCGCGCTCCCACACCGGCACCCCGCCGGGGTTCGACGGCTTGCGCCATTTGACCGTCTCTTCGATCGCCGGATCGGCGGCGGCGATCAGCGCGCGGACGCGGCCCAGCGTGACTGCGCGCCAGTCGCTCACGGCCGGAAATCCAGCGCACCGATCCGTTCGGCAAAGCGCCACCCCTCGGCGGTGCGGACCAGCTTGTCGGTGTAGCTGCCCACCATCGGCGACGCTGCGTTCTGGCTCGGCACCTCGCCCGGCGATCCGAGATCGCCGAAATAGAGCACGATCACGCTGGAGGCGCGCGCGTGATCGGCATCGTCGACCTCGACCAGCACGTTGCTGACGGTATGCCGCTGCGCACGCGCGGGCCGGGCGAGGAACGCCGCCAGGATCGCCGCACGCCCTTCAAGCGCCGCGCCCCCGCTCGGGCGGATCATGCGCCCATCCTCGGCATAGAGCTCGGCCATTGCCGCCCAGTCGCCCGCGTCGCCCAGGTGGAAATAGCGCTTGATCAGCCGCTCGCAGTCCGCCTCGATCGCACGGCGTTGGTCCTCGGTCACGCTTCGGCGTCCATCATCGCGACCACATACCAGGCGTTCTTCGGGGCGAAGCGGCCGGGCTTGAACGGGTACATCAGCCGGCGTCCGGCCGGGTCCGGTCGAGGAACAGCGAGCGGCCGCGCGCGTCCTTGGCCTCGAGCGTGTCGATCAGCTTGTCGACCAGCCGTTCGAGCTGGCCCTGTTCGGCGCTCGACAAGTCCGACAGCAGGTATTCGGCCACCCGATCACTTTGCGGGCGCATGATTTCATAGAGCCGCTGGCCTTCCTCGGTCAGCGCCAGCCACTTGCGCCGCCGGTTGGCCGGGTCCGGAGTGACCGAGATACGCCCGTGCCGTTCGAGCGTGGCCACCGCGCGGCTGACGCTCATCACGTTGACCCCGGTCAGCTCGGCTAGCTCGTGGCTGGCGCTGCGCCCCAGCGCGCCGATCGTCATCAGCAGGCGGAATTCGTTGAGGCTGATCTTGTAGCGGTGCGAAAGGTGCGTCGAAAACGGCGCCATCAGCCGGTTGGTCAGCTTCAAGAGCTGGTGCAGCAGTTCCTTGCCCGGTTCACTTTCGGTCCGCTTGAGCACTCGGTCGATCCCCCCTCGCCTTCCCAACGATTATAACAGGCGTTAGCGTTGGCCAATCGAAAGAATCGGGACCTGATGCCATGAACGCCTTTCCCCAGACCCTCCATTTCATCGGCAGCAACATGCCGCGGCGGATGGAACTGTCGCTGCGCAACCTCGCGGTCGAGGGCGAAATCCCGGCCGAGATCGACGGCGCATTCTTCCGCGCGGTGCCCGACAACGCCCATGCGCCGATGTTTGAGGACGACGTCGCGCTCAACGCCGACGGGATGATTTCATCGTTCGAAATCGCGGGCGGCGCGGTCGATTTCGCCATCCGCTATGTCGAAACCGAACGTTATCTGGCCGAAAAGGAGGCGCGGCGGGCGCTGTTCGGGCGCTATCGCAATCCGTTCACCGACGATGCGAGTGTCGCCGGGGTCGACCGCACGCTCGCGAACACCACCCCCGTCTGGCACGCCGGGCGATTGTTCATGACCAAGGAGGACGGGCGGGCCTACGAGATCAATCCGCACACGCTCGAAACCGCGGGCAAGTGGGATTATTACGGCGCGCTCAAGTCCGAGACTTTCACCGCGCACCCGCGGCTCGACCCCGTGACCGGCGAGCTGTTCTTCTTCGGCTACGAGGCCGGCGGGCTCTGCTCGAAGGACATTGCCTATGGCATTGCCGACAAGGACGGCAATCTGGTGTCCGAACAGTGGTTTGAACAACCCGAGTGCGCGACGATCCACGACTTCGTGATCACCGAAAAATACGCCATCTGGCCGATCTTCCCGACCACCGCCGATCTCGACCGGCTCAAGGCCGGCGGCGCGCACTGGGCGCACAGCCAGGAAGGCGATTCATGGCTCGCGGTGATGCCGCGCTATGGCGACGTCAGCGAGATGAAGTGGATCAAGGGCCCCGCGGGCGTCAGCGTGTTTCACGAGATCAACGCTTACGACGATGGTGACCTGGTGCACCTCGACCTGTGCCTGACCGATACCAATGCGTTCCCGTTCATGCGCGAGGCCGGCGGCATTGAGCGTGACCAGCAATCGCTGCAAGGCGCGGTGACGCGCTGGACGATCGACATGAGCCAGGCCGACCCGGCGATCGAGGAACGGCCGCTGGGCCCGCCGGGCGATCTGCCGCGCATTGCCGATGCCGACCAAGGCCGGGCGTATAACCGCACTTGGTACCTCAGCATGAACCCGCAGGGCGGGCCGCCGATGCTGGGCGGGCCGGTGGGGGTCAACTTCAACGCGCTGATG
>JANOAH010000226.1:0-4253 GCA_031411075.1 Erythrobacteraceae bacterium | reverse complement strand
CGGACGCGCACCCCTTCTCAATCGGCGACTCCAAACGCCTGATCGATCGCGCCGCGGGCAAAGCCCTTGCCGGCTGGGGCTTTGCCGAACAGCCGCTGCCCGATCTCTAGCGCGCCGGTTTCCAGGTCGGCGCCAGGTGCTGCGCCGGCAATTCGATCGCCCGACCCTCGCCCAGCTCGCGCGAACTGGCGCCCACGGCGACGGTGTAGGTGCCGGCCGCCCGGGTCCAGCCCGGATTGTCGTCGTGCCACAGGCTGAGCAAGCGCGGATCGACAAAAATCCGCACCGTCTGCCGCTCACCCGGTGCCAGCTCGATCTTGGCGAAACCGCCCAGCCGGCGCGGCGCTTCCCAACCGCCCGGACCTGAAACGTAGACCTGCGCCACGTCGGCGCCCGCGCGCGCTCCGGTGTTGGCCACTTCGACTTCGGCAATCAGCCCGTCGCCGGCGGGGGCGACCGATATCAGGCGATGCGCGAAGGTGGTGTAACTGAGGCCGTGCCCGAACGCGTACAGCGGCGCGTGGCCCTGGGCATCGAACCAGCGATACCCCACCGCCGCGCCTTCGGGATAGGCGAACTCGCCGCTGCGCGGTTCGCCCGGATAGGGCATTTGGTCGAGGCTGGCGGGGAAGGTCGCCGGCAGGTGGCCCGAGGGGTTGACCGCACCGGTCAGCACCCGGGCGATCGCCGCGCCGCCCATCCGCCCGGGATACCACGCCTCGATGATCGCCGGCACGCGCGCCGCCCATGGCATCAATACCGGGCCGCCGGTTTCGAGCACTACTGCCGTGCGCCGGTTGGCGAGCGCCACCGCGTCGATCAGCGCATCCTGCTCGCCGTCAAGGCGCAGCGGCACGTCGATGCTTTCAGTCGCCCACTGGGTCGCGAAGACCACGGCGATGTCGGCGGCCGCGGCCGCGCGCACGGCTTCTTCGTGGTCCGCGCCGTCGCTGAAGGTGACGGTTGCCCAGGGCAGCAGGCGGCGCAGTTCGTCGAGCGGGGACGAGGGGTAATAGACCACCGGACCCGGCCAACTGGTCGGTGCGATGCCGGGCACGGCATTGTCGCCTTCGGGATAGACCTGGCTGGATCCGCCGCCCGAGATCACGCCCATGTCGGCATGGCCGCCGATCACCGCGATGCGCGCGTTGGCGCCGAGCGGCAGCAGCGCGCCGTCGTTCTTCAAGAGTACGATGCCGGCTTCGGCGGCGCGCTGCGAAATCGCGCGGTTGGCGGCGAAGTCGATCGGTTGCCCGGCGCTGACCGGGTTGTCGACCAACCCGTGCGCGAACATCGCGCGCAATACCCGCGCCGCCATCAGGTCGATCTGCTCGGCGCCGATCTCGCCGGCGGCGAGCGCGGCCTTGAGCTTGTCGACGGCGAACCAGTTGTCGCGCTGCAGGCCCGAACCCGATTCCTGGTCGAGCCCGGCGTGGACCGATGCGGCGGTCGAATGGCCGGCGCCCCAATCGGTCATCACATAGCCCGGCCACTGCCAGTCGTCGCGCAGCACGCGGTTGAGCAGGAACGGGCTTTCGCAGGCCCACGGGCCATTGACGCGGTTGTAGGCGCACATCACTGACCCAGGGTTGCCGCGCTCGATCGCGATCTCGAACGCCAGCAGGTCGCTCATCCGCATCGCGTCCTCGGCGATCACCGCGTTGCCGGCGCCGCGGTCGGTCTCCTGGTCGTTGAGGGCGTAATGCTTGGTCGTGGCGATCACGTCGTTCGACTGGATGCCGGCAATCGCCGCGCCGACGATGCTGCCGGCGAGCAGCGGATCCTCGCCGCCGTATTCGAAATTGCGCCCGTTGCGCGGCTCGCGCAGCAGGTTGACCCCGCCGGCCAGCATCACGTTGAACCCGTCGGCGCGCGCTTCGGAGCCAATCATCGCCCCGCCGGCAAGCGCGATCTGCGGGTCCCAGCTGGCGGCGACGCCGAGGCCCGACGGCAGCGCGGTGCGCGCCCGCTTGACGGTGGCGAAGCCCTGCGTGGCGACGCCGATGCCGGCGTCGGTCTGCCATTGCGGCGGAATGCCGAGGCGCGGGACGCCGGGGACATAGCCCGCCGAACCCGGGCGCGCTTGTGGCGGCGCTTCGAAGCGCGCGGGCGGGAAGTTTTCGCCGAAGTAGCCCTGCAGCAGCGTCAGCTTTTCATCGAGGGTCATCGCCGCGACCATCGCCCCGGCGCGCTCGTCGGGGCTGCCGCGCGTGGCGGCGGCCTGCGGCGGGGCTTGCTGCGCGGCCAGCGGCGCGGCGAGGCCGAGCATCATGGCGACAGCGAAGGTCATTGTGCGCATTGTCGGTAACCTCCCCAGGCCCGTGCCCTGTTGACCACATAACGCCGCTTCGGGTCTAGCGGGATGAAGCGAGGGCCGTCGATTCGCGCGGCCTGTTGGGGAGAGCGTTCCATGCATGGTGACCTTCGCGCGTTCCGTGGCGCTTGCGCCTCCGGGCAGGCATGAGCGAGCCGTTTTCCGACCCGCGGGTGGCCGAGGTATTCGCGCGCTACGCGGCGCGCCACGAGGCCGAGCTGGCTGCGACGCGCGAGCTGCCGACCGGTTCGTTCGGCGCCCGGCGCGACGAATTCCTGCTGCCTGTCGGCGCGGACGTGGGCACCTTCCTGCGCGCGCTGGCGATCGGGCGCCGGCCCGAGCGCATCCTCGAGCTCGGGACTAGCTACGGTTATTCGACGTTGTTCCTGGCCGACGCCGCACGGCAGTGCGGAGCGAAAGTCGTGAGCGTCGATCTTGACTCGGCCAAGCAGGCCTATGCGCGCGACCGGCTCATCGAAACCGGCCTCGACGATTGGGTTGAGTTCCGCTGCGGCGACGCGATCGACATCGTCCACGCCGATGCGGGCGAATGGGGGCTGGTCCTGCTCGACATCTGGAAGGACCTTTATGTCCCGTGCTTCGAGGCGGTCTATCCGCGGCTGACCGAAGAAGGCGTGATCGTGTCCGACAACATGATCTATCCCGAAGGCGCCCGCGACGCGGTGCGAGCGCTGCGCGCGGCGATCCTTGCCAAGCCTGATCTGCAGACGCTGCTGCTGCCGCTTGGGAGCGGGATCGAGCTGACCGTCAAGTGGAGCGAGGGCAACGCCAAGCTTTAGCGTTCGGCCAGCACCGCCAGCACGCGGTCGGCCCATTCGGGCCGGCAGATCAGCAGATCGGGCAGGTAGCTGTCCGGGCGGTTGTAGGCGAGCGCGGTGCCGTCGAGGCGGCTGGCGTGTAGGCCATGCGCCAGCGCCACGGCCACCGGCGCGCAGCTGTCCCATTCGTACTGGCCGCCCGAGTGGAGGTACACTTCCGCCTCGCCGCGCAGCACCGCCATCGCCTTGGCCCCGGCCGAACCGAGCGGAACGAGGTCGCCGCCGAGCGCGTCGGCCACCGTCTGCGCCTCGGCCGGCGGGCGCGAGCGGCTGACGATAATGCGCGGAGTGTCGTTGGACGACGGCAGCGGCGCGAGGTCGTCCGAACGCCAGACTTCGCCCAGCGCCGGAAGCGCCACCGCGCCGGCCTCGGCGACACCGCCGATGGCCAGGCCGACATGCACCGCCCAATCGGCACGACCCTCGGCGAACTCGCGGGTGCCGTCGAGCGGATCGACGATCCACACCCGCGCTTTACCAAGGCGCTCGGCGGTGTCGCGGCTTTCCTCGCTCAGAATCCCGTCGCCGGGCCGTTCGGCGGCAAGGCAATCGAGGATCAGCCGGTTGGCCGCCGCGTCGCCCTCGGCCCCGCTGCCGCCGCCGGCGCGCAGGTCAAGCAGCAGGCGCCCCGCCGCTTCGGCCAGTGCCGCCGCCAGCGCCGCGTCGCTCAAAGATCGGGCGCCCACTGGCCCAACAGCCGCTGCGCGATCAGCTCGGCCGCGTCCTCGGGACTGGTGCGGGTCGTATCGATGACGATCTCGGCATCGTCCGGGCGTTCGTAGGGGCTGTCGATCCCGGTGAAGTTCTTGAGCTCGCCGGCGCGGGCCTTCTTGTACAGCCCCTTGACGTCGCGCGCCTCGGCCTCGGCCAGCGGGGTATCGACGAACACCTCGATGAACTCGCCGTCGGGCAGCATCTGCCGCACCAGCTCGCGTTCGGCGCGGAACGGGCTGATGAAGGCGGTCAGCACGATCAAGCCGGCGTCCGCCATCAGCCTGGCCACTTCGCCGACGCGGCGGATATTCTCGATCCGGTCGGCCTCGGTGAAGCCCAGGTCCTTGTTGAGCCCGTGGCGGACATTGTCGCCATCGAGCAGGAAG
>JANOAH010000225.1:0-3314 GCA_031411075.1 Erythrobacteraceae bacterium | reverse complement strand
GTCCGACGCCAGCCGCGCCGTGGCCACAGCATAGCGAAAAACGGAGCTGGCCAGTTGCAGCGTCCGCCGCGCGCTTTCCAGCTTGCCCCTGTCTTCGATCTTACGGATCGCCGCCAGAATGTCGGCAGGCTCGATCTCGTTGATTGCCAGCCGCCCGATGGACCCGTTCAGCAGGGACAGCAGATATTCGCTCCGGCTGGCCGTCGCCGGTGCCCAAGCCTTCTCGCCGTCGCGCCGTCGCTTCGCGCAATACTCGTTGGCAATGGCTGTGAAGGTATTCCCGGCATCGATGCGTGCGCGGAGCTTATCCCGTTGTTTCTCGCGCGAAGGGTCTTTGCCCGCCGCGACCAGCTCCCGCGCTTCGTCGCGCCGCTTGCGGGCATCGCTCAGGCTCACTTCGGGATAGGTACCGAAGCCCAGCTTTTTCTCGCGACCATCGACCCGGTATTTCAGCCGCCACAGCTTGCCCCCGGAAGGCTGGACCAGCACGAACAGGCCAAGCGCGTCGGCCAGCTTGTAAGGCTTATGCCGGGGCTTTGCGTTGCGCAGGGCAATGTCTGTCAGGGCCATGATTTCCGCCACTTTCGACCAATGTGGCCCCCACGGTGGGGGCCACTCGCATTGGCCCCTAGTGCGTGGCCCCCACAATGGCCCCCTGCGAAGGGTGGCTTTGTGTGAACGCCTTTGAACGCCAGCGGCCTGTCGAGGCCCTGAATACTGCGGTTTTTGGGGGTTTGTCCAGACCAATACGAACGTCGGCGGACAGGAAGGTGGAGCGGGTAGCGGGAATCGAACCCGCATAGCCAGCTTGGAAGGCTGGTGCTTTACCACTAAGCTATACCCGCGAAATCAGCGGTTTAAGGCTGATCGGGCGGCGCTGGTCGGCACCGCTTTGTGCAGTCCCTCGCCGTGTGCACGCCGCTTGCCACAGCCTTGGCTGCGGCGTCAACGAGTCTGGATCACGGCGGCGATGTTGACCTGGAACTTGTCCCAGGCGGAACCGGCCGCGTTGTTCATGGTATTGTCGTGATTCGTCGTCATATTGATCGGCGCAAGCACGGAGACCACACATCGCTACGACCCGCCAGCCCAATGCCTTTGCCGGTGCTGCCCGGCGGGTCCGCGATTCGCTCGGCACGGGCGTCGCCCGCCTGCTTGGCCGGCTCGGCCGCGGCGGCAAGGCCGAGGCGACCAGCCAGGGCCTGCTCGAACTGGCCGGGGCGCTGCTGTCGCTGCGCGGCAAGGCCTCGGGGCCTTCGCTGGCCTCAGCCTTCTTCGAGCTTTACGAGGCAACCCCGGTCGAAGCGCGGCAGAGCTTTCTCGGGCAGCTCTATGCAAGATTTCCGCGCGACAGCGCCCGGATCGAAGCGGCGATCGCGCGTTGGACAGAGAGCCGCGACGAAGCCGCCGCCGCGCTGCTCAACGAAGCCACTGAGAGCCCCTGCCATCACCTGATCCGCCAGCTGAACCTGGCGCCAGGCGGCACGCGCCGGCTGATCGCGATGCGCGAAGACCTGCTCGACGCGCCCAAATCGCACGGGCTAAACGAGCTCGACCGCGAATTCGAGGACGTGTTCGAAAGCTGGTTCAACGCCGGCTTCCTCGAGCTGCGCCGCATCGGCTGGGACGCACCCGCCTCGATCCTCGAGCGGATCATCCGCTACGAGGCGGTCCACTCGATCAGCGGCTGGGACGATCTGCGCCGCCGGGTCGAGCCGGTCGACCGGCGTTGCTACGGCTTCTTCCACCCGCAGATGTCCGACGATCCGTTGATCTTCGTCGAGGTAGCCCTCACCGACCATCTTCCCGCCGGGATCGACCAGGTCATCGGCGAGGAGCGCGAGACCGTGCCGCCGCACCAGGCGAGCTATGCGATCTTCTATTCGATCTCCAACTGCCAGGAGGGCCTGCGCGGCATTCCTTTCGGCAATTTTCTGATCAAGCAGGTGGTCGGCCTGCTCAAGGCCGAGCTGCCGCAGCTGCGCTGCTTCGCCACCCTCTCGCCGGTGCCCGGCTTCGCCAAGTGGCTCGAGCGCGAGGGGATCGACGGGGCGGGCCTGCCGCCGGCGCGCCTGCGCGCCGAGGCCGCGCGCTATCTGGTGTCGACCCGCAGTTCGAGCGGGGCGGTGCTGGATCCGGTCGGGCGCTTCCACCTCGGCAACGGTGCGCGGCTCGAGGCGATCCACACCGGCGCCGACACCTCGCCCAAGGGCCTGGCCCAGTCGCACGGGGTGATGGTCAACTACCTCTACGATCTCGACGAGATCGAGGCCAACCTGCTCGGGCTGTCCGAGCTCGACACGGTCGCAACCTCGGAGCGGGTGCGCGAACTCGTCGACCACAACGCCCGGAGCGCTAGCGAAGCGGCCTAGTGCCCGGGAAAATCGATCAGCGCTTCGGCGGCGATACGGGCGGCGCGTAGCCGTTCGGCTCCGCCGAGGTCGGGCAGGTCGATCACGAACAAGGCATGCGCAAGCCTGCCGCCGGCACGGCGCAGCAGCTGGGCCGCGGCGAGCGCGGTGCCCCCGGTTGCGATCAGATCGTCAATCAGCACCACGTTCTGGCCTTCGCCAATCGCGCCCGGATCGACCTCTAGCGTGTCAGTCCCGTATTCGAGCGCATAGTCGATCGCCAGCGACGCGACCGGCAGCTTGCCCGGCTTGCGCACCGGTATGAAACCCAGGCCGAGCCGGCAGGCCACCGCCGCGCCGAAGATGAAGCCGCGCGCCTCAATCCCCGCAATCGCCTCGGCTCCCACCGCCTCGGCCCGGTCGGCCAGCATGGTGACGGAGGCCGCCAGACCCTCGCCGTGGCCGATGAGGGTGGTGATGTCGCGGAACAGGATCCCCGGCTGAGGGAAATCGGGCACCGTGCGGACCAGGGCCTTGAGTTGGTCGGGGGTCATGCGGGCTCCCTTCAAAGCAAACGCCCCTCACATCCGGAGATGCAAGGGGCGCCGAGATTGCCGGTCGCGTCGCTCAATGCTTGGCGTCGGCCCAGACATTGCGATAGGCGAAGTAGCCGAGGATCGTCGCGAACAGCAGGAACCCGAGCACCGGCCAGCCGGTCTGCTTGCGCTTCTCCAGCTTCGGCTCGGCGGCCCAGATCAGGAAGGCCGAGACGTCCTTGGCCATCTGGTCGACCGTTGGCTTGGGATTGCCCGGGCCGTAGGCCACCTGGCCTTCGCTGGTCAGCGGGGCCGGCATCGCCAGGTTGAGGTTGGCGAAGTAGGGGTTGTAGTGCAGCCCATCCGGGGTCTTGGCGTCGGGGAACTTCTTGAGCAGTTCGGCCGGCTGCTGCTGGTAGCCGGTCAG
>JANOAH010000224.1:0-8100 GCA_031411075.1 Erythrobacteraceae bacterium | reverse complement strand
TCGAAGTGCCGATCACCCCGCGCCGGGTGATGACCTTCCGCGCCAGCCAGAAGCTCAAGGATCGGATCGCGCAAGGCTGATGGTCCAGGATCGCTTCGCCGACGGGAAAGACCCGGCCGCGCTGCGCACCATCGGCGAAGTTTCCGCCGCGTTCGACATTCGCCAGCACGTGCTGCGCTATTGGGAAGCGCAGTTCCCCTTGCTGCGTCCGCTCAAGCGCAGCGGCGGCCGGCGCTACTACCGGCCCGAAGACGTGGCGCTGGTCGAGGCGATCGACCGCCTGATCAACCGCGAAGGCTACACGCTCAAGGGCGCGCGGCTGGCGATCGAGAAGGGCAGGGGGCAGGCGCCCGCCGCGTCGGCGCCGGTTACGGCCACGATCGCAGCCTCGTCTCAGGCCGCGCCCGACGCTGCCCTGCTACCGAAACTGCACGCCATCCGCCAACGCCTCGCCGCCGCGCTCGCGGCCTAGCGTCCCTCGTCCGGCCCCAGCGCGGGGTCGAGATCGCGCGGGCGGGCGAAATGCACCAGCCGCGCGCAGCCCGGCGCGCAATCGGCCCAGTGGGCGATGTCGAGCTCGAGCGCCGCGAAGGCCGCGGTCGGGAATTTGTCGGTGACCTCGGCCAACAGCGCGTCTTCGCCCGTCCTACCGACGAGGTCGAGGACCAGGTGCTGCAACCCCGGATTATGCCCGGCGAGGAGGATCGCGTCCGCGCCATCGTCTAGCTCGCGCAGCACGTCGATCAAGGCGCTGCTGTCGGCCAGGTAGAGGCGCTGGTCCCATGTGGTCGGCAAAGTCAGCCGGGCGGCCGCAACCGTGCGCCGCACCCGCTCGGCCGGGCTGGCGATCAGCCGGTCCCAGGCCAAGCCGTGGGCGCGGATATGCTCGCCCATCACTGCCGCGCCGCGTCGGCCGCGATCGTTGAGCCCGCGGTCGAAATCGCGCAAGGCGCGGTCCTCGTGATCGGACTTGGCATGGCGCAACAGGCCGAGCGTCTTCATCCGGGTTCGACGTCCGCCGGGGCGCGCCGCTCGGCGCCTATGCGCTGCAAGGCCTCGTCGAGCGTCACCCGCCGCACCGGCGTGCCGGGAGGGAACGCGCTCAGCAGGCGGCTGGGAAAGGCCGGGCTTAGCACCACGAACTGGCCATGATCCTCGGCGGTGCGGATGAGCCGGCCGAACGCCTGCGCCAGCCGGGCGCGAATCAGGCGGTCGTCGTACGCGCTGCCGCCGTGGGCCAGGCGCCGCGCGCGGTGGAGTATGCTTGGCTTGGGCCACGGCACCTGTTCCATCACCACGCAACGCAGCGAATGGCCGGGCACGTCGACCCCGTCACGCAGCGCATCGGTGCCGAGCAGGCTGGCCGAAGGATCGTCGCGGAAGATGTCGACCAGCGTGCCGGTGTCGATTGGATCGACATGCTGCGCATAGAGCGGCAGCCCTTCGCGCGCGAGCCGGTCGGCGATGCGGCCATGCACCGCGCGTAAGCGGCGGATCGCGGTGAACAGCCCCAGCACACCGCCGCGCGAGGCCTCGATGATCCGCGCATAGGCCCCCGCCAGCGCCGCCAGGTCGCCTTTCGCGACATCGGTGACGATCAGCACTTCGGAGCGAGCGGCATAGTCGAACGGGCTCTCGGCGCTGATCAGCAGCGGCGGAGTATCGAGATAGCGCGCGCCCGAGCGGGCCAGCGCGGCGTCCCAATCGGCCCCATCGGTCAGCGTGGCGCTGGTCAGCATCGCACCATGCGCCGGTTCGAGCACGATTTTGGCGAACGGCTGCATCGGATCGAGGAAGTGGCGGTGAAGGCCGATGTCGAATTCTCGCGCGTCGCTCCGCTCGACCGCCAGCCAGTCGACGAAATCGGGATCGGCCGGGCCGCCCAGCCGCCCTGCGAGAGCTTCCCAGGCGGCCAGCGTATCGATCCGCCAGCCGAGCGAATGGCGCGCGCCTTCGATCCGCGCCCGGCCGGAGGCATCGAGCCAGTCGGGCGCGTCTTCGATCAAAGCCTCCAACCGCACGCCGAGCTTGATCAGCGGCTGGCGGATCGCCGCCAGCGCGCCCGCCGCCTGCTGCGCCAGCTCGACGAAATTGCCGTCGAGCTGCGCCGCTTCGGTTTCGAGCCCGTAACCCAGGTCGGTGCTGCCGCTCTCGTCGCGCGCGTACGTCACCGCGCGCACCGCGCCGAGCAGCGCTTCGATCGGCCCGAACGGATTGCCTTCCGCCAGTCGCCCCAGCCAGCCGTCACCCGGCAGCGCCTCGGCCGCTTCGCGCGCCTGGGCGATCGCCTGGCCGCCCGCCCCGTCATAGCTGGCGACATCGGCCAGCCGCGCCGCCAGCCCGCGCCGCCGACCGCGCGCGCCTTTCTCGGGCCCGGTGATCCAGCGCTTCAGCTCGATCGCTTCCTGCCCGGTCAGCGCGGCGGAAAAGGTGCTGTCGGCCGCTTCGAACACGTGGTGGCCTTCGTCGAACACGATTCGCGTCGGACGCTGGGCATGGTCGCGGCCGCGCGCGGCGTTGACCATGACCAGGGCGTGGTTGGCGATCACCAGGTCGGCCTGCGCGCTGGCCCGAGTGGCGCGTTCGATGAAGCACTTCTTGTAATGCGGGCACCCGGCATAGACGCATTCGCCGCGCTGGTCGGTCAGGCTGCGGATTGCGCGCTGGCGGAACAGCGTGCCGAGCCAGCCGGGCAGATCGCCGCCGATCATGTCGCCGTCCTGAGAATAGGCAGCCCAGCGCGCCACCAGATGCGCCAGCACCGCGGCGCGCCCGCCGAACCCGCCCTGCAGCGCATCTTCGAGATTGAGCAGGCACAGGTAGTTCTCGCGCCCCTTGCGCACCACCACGGGTCTTGTTCCGTCAGGCCGCTGGGCGGGCCAGGCGCGGCCGCTTTCGCGCTTCAGCTGGCGCTGCAGGTTCTTGGTATAGGTACTGACCCACACCGTGCCCTGCGCCGCCTCGCTCCACAGCGAAGCCGGGGCAAGATAGCCGAGTGTCTTGCCGATGCCGGTGCCGGCCTGGGCCAGCAGCAGGTGCGGCGCATCGCGCCGTTCGCGCGGGGCGAACACGCGCGCGGCCTCGCGCGCATAGGCGCGCTGGCCCTCGCGCCGCTCGGCCCCGGTGCCGGTCAGCGCCTCGAGCCGCGCCTCGACCGCCGCAGGATCGAGCGCGACTTGTGCCGGTTGAGGCCGTTCGGGCGCTTCTTCCCACTCGGGCAGGCGCGAAAACAGCCATTTTTCGGCACGTTCGGGCCGTGGCAGGTGCGGGGCCAGCACCGGCGCCCAGGGCCAGCGCAGCCGGGTCAGCGATTGCAGCGCGCTCCAAGCCCCTTCGCGCTCGGGCCAGTTGGCCGCCGCGCAAGTATCGACCAGATGCCCGGCGGCCTGCTGCAGCAGCGCCGGCACCGCGTCATCGCCCGCCGGTTCTTCCAGCCCGAGCGCATGGGCCAGGCCCTTGGGCGTCGGCACGATGAATTGCGCCGGGTGGATGAACGCGTAGAGCTCGAGCACGTCGAGTCCCGACAGGTCGGGATAGCCCAATCGGCTGGCCACCAACGGCGCGTTGAGCAGCAGCAGCGGCGTGTCGGCGGCGGCCATCACCGCTTCGCCCTTGGCCGTCGCCCGGGTGCCGCGGCTGTCGCGCAGCCAGGTGCCGGCATGGCTGGCGTGCAAGGCGGGAAGCGGCAGCGCGGGCATTGTGCAAACGATGGGGAAAGCGGAACGAAAAGTAAACGCGGGAGGCTGGCAGCAGTCGGGTTTTCGAGTCGCAAGGCGTCTGGCCGGGATCGGTTCGTCGGATTAACCTTTCGATTCATCCGGATTCACCGGGACAAATATATAGTGTTTACAAGGAATTGATCCGCCCGATTAGCGCCACCTTGCGGAACCCGACTCGCCCTATCGTCATTTTCGTCTTGCTATGATGAAACAACGCCACTCTCGCCTTTGCGCCAGCGCCGCGATTGCCGCTGCCCTCGCGCTCCCCGCCACCCCGCTGTTCGCGCAGGACGCCGCTGCGGCCGATCCCGTGATCGCCGAGCCGGTCCTGGCCTCGCCGCTGTTCTCACCGCCGGAGCCGGTCGAAGCGACCGTCACCGTACCGGTCGAGGAAGTTACCCCGGCTGAGCCCAAGGTTGCCACGCCGCCCGTGACAAGCACGACGACAACGCGCGCCACCCAGACCCGGACTACGACGCGCGCCCCGGCCTCCGTGTCGGCGACAGAATCCCGCCGTGCCGCTACCCCGGCGCGGACGGTGGCCCCGACTACCGTCGCGGCGACCGCGGCCAGCGAGCTTGCGGTCGATGCGCCGATGACGACGGCCGAAGCCGACATTGCCGCGATGGCCAACATGGACGCCACGGCACAGCCGCTGGCTGAAGCGGCTCCGGATTCGAACAACGGCAACATCACCCTGCTGATCGGCATTGCCGGCGGGACCGCCGCGCTGCTGTTGGCGCTGTGGGGCTTCGTCGCGATCGGCCGTCGCCGTTCGCCGGCTCGCCGCGCCGCTGCGCCGGTGATCGAACGACCAGTCGTCGAACGACCGGTTGTGGCACGCGCCGAACCCGCGTCGGTCGATGCCTATGCGCCGGTGGCGTTCACCCGTCCGGTACAGACCCCGGCGCCTGCCGCCAATCTCGCCCACTCGGGCGCCGCGGTGCCGCTGCCGCGGACGATGCCGGCGACGTTCGAGGAACGCGACGCGCTTATTAAACGCATGGTGGCCGCGCGTCCCGACCGGGCCAATCCGTTTACCGGTACCAAGCAGCGCCAGAAGCGCGCCAAGCTGATCCTGCAGTCGCTCGGCCGTGACTTCGGCCGCCAGGAGCCGTGGATCGACCTTAGCCAGTATCCGCAGAACTGGCCGCAACTCCAGCGCCGCAGCGCGGTGGCGTAACCCCGCCGTCGCCTAGTCCCCGACGGCCCAAAGCAAAGGGCGGCTGCCGCAAGGTGGCCGCCCTTTCGCGTGCGCGCTTCGTTAACCGTCTTGCGGCATTATGGCCGAAACGACGGTTGGAAGGGGTTTGGTCGTGTCGGGTTTCGGACGCAAAGGGATCGACGCAGGCGGCGCAATGGCTGCCCCGGCGTCGTTCGGACATTCAGGCCTCGATGCCTTGCGCAATAGCGGCGCGCGCACCGCCCCCGCCGATCCCGGCGGCGAAATCGCCCGCAAGCGCGAAGCGTTTATCGCGGCCGAGCGCGCCCGCCGGAGCGAGGAGCACGGCGGGGATGGCGATCGCGGCACCGGCTGGGACGGCGGGACGGGCGGCGGGGTTTCGGACATTGCCTCGCACTTTCGCGGCACGGCGCGGCCGCAGCGCAGCCTGTGGACGGCCTATCTGCTGTGGTTCATCCTCGGCCAGATTTCGGCGCACCGGTTCTACCTCGGTGTCACCCGCTCGGCCTTCATCCAACTCGGCCTGTTCATCGGCTCGTTGCTGCTGATCGCGACGGCGGGCACCAACACCGGACCGGCGTTTGTCGGCATGGGCCTGTTCGCGGTGTGGATCGTGTGGATCCTCGGAGATGTGTTCTTCATCCACAAGCTGCACAAGGCCTACTGCCGCGGCCCGGATGAGGTCGGCTCGGTGTTCGCCTAACCGCGCGCCACGCATTGCCAGTTGGCCGGATCGTCGGCATCGCCGACGCCGCGATAACGCGCGACTTGCGGCCACGCGCAATGCGGGCGGACCATCGTACCGGGGCCGCCGCCATGGACCACGCCAGGCGCGCGGCCCGTTTCGTCCCAGCTTTCGACCAGATCGAGCCAGGCGACGCGGCTGGCGCCGGGGCCGCCGCCGCAATGCTCGGTGCCGGGGAGCAGGAAATAGCGCATCTGGCTGCGCGCCGCGGGCGCGGCGGCGTAGAGCCGCTTGACGTAATCGTTGGTGCCGACCGGGCTTGGCCCCGGATCGCTTTCGCCGTGCCATAGCAAGAGCTTGCCGCCGCTGGCGAAGAACGGGCCGAGGTTGGCGTCCTTGGCCTCGTACATCTCGGCAAAGGGCGTGGCGCGCACGCGGGCCACGTCGCTCGGCACGAAGGCGCTGAAATTGGCCGGCTGACCGAACAGCGTCGGCCATAGACCGCCCAGGCCGCCGCCGTTGGACGGGTCGGAGCCGCTGCCGCCGGTGCCGATGAACCGGCTCCACCCGGCTTCGCCACCCCGGCTCATCGGCAGCATCGCCCATTCGCCATCGGCGCCGCGCACGCCGTCATAGGCGGTGCGCAGCGCGGTGACTTGCGCCGGGGCGAGGCAGCTCGCGGTCTTGGCGCCGGTGCACTGGATCGCCGCCGGGTCCCAGCGGCACTGGCGCGGATCGTTGATCAAGCCATCGGCCTGCCCGTCCTGTGCATCGCAGGCCGCCACCGCGGCGCCTTGCGCCAGCTTGAGGTCGTCTTCGGCAAAGCCGCCGCTGCCGCGCTGGAACGTCAGGTTGCGCAGCACCGCGCTGGTCTGGACCTGCAGCGTGTAGACCGGCGCGCCGGCGCTGATCACGTCGTAATCGTCGGGATAGCGCTGCGCTTCCATCAGCCCCATGCGCCCGCCGGTGGAACAGCCCTGGTAATAGGCGCGGCGATGCGGCTGATCGTAGTAATCGGCGACCAGCCGCTTGCCCGCCACGGTCATTTCGTGAAGCGCGCGATAGCTGAAGTCCTTGGCGGCTTCGGCGTTGGCGGCCCAGGCGTTGTCCCACACGTTGCCGATCGGGTGGCCCCCATCGGTCTGCATCGTCGCGTAGCCCTTGCGCAGCCCTTCGGCCGCGGTGCCGAGCGCGATATTGCCGATCCACCCGCCGCCGCCGAAGCCGAGGACCTTGCCGTTCCAGCCGGCCGGCAGGCGATAGACCACGCCGATGTTGGAGCCGCTGGCGGGCGAGAGCGTGCCGGTCACTTCGCAATAGGCCGGCAGCCCGTTCGCTGCCGCGACCCACTGGCCGCGCCCGGCGGTGCCGCCGAGCATCGCCGCGCCGACCGCGCCGCATTGCTCGGCCCCGGCCATGATCGGCGCGCTGGCCGGCGCTTCGGCCGTCTGCGAGGCGGTGCAGCCCGCGGCGAGCGCGGCCAGGGCAACAGTCGACAACAGCCTCATGATTTGCATCCTTTCGCTAGACGAGACGCGACGAGGCGATGTGCCAGCCGTCGGCGGATTTGACGAATTGCGTGGCCAACACGGCCGGCGCTTGATGGTGATGCTTGGCGAGCCCCTCGTGCCGCGCCATGCGCTCGAGCGTGGTGTCGCCGGTGAAAGCCACTTCGCGCTCGACCTGGCAGGCACACCGGGCCGAGGCCGAACGGCCGTCGTCAGCAATTTCGACCGACGCTTCGTGCGCATGGTCCTGGGCAAGGCGACGCACATCGTCACCCAAGCGGGATGCCCCGCCCGACAACTGCCGCAGCAAATCCCGCTGCAGCGCCTCGATCGAGCGCTCGTCCTCGATGCGGGCGAGGCGGGCGGCGCTGTCGTCCGCCGCCAGTGCCGCCACCGGCAGCGCGGCGGCCAGCGGCGCGGCGACCACGGCGCCCGACTTGAGGAACGCGCGGCGGCTGGTCGTGGTCGGCTCCATCACGCGTCTCCCCGACGGGCGAAATAACGGTCGACCTCGAACTTGCCGGCATGCCGCGCCGGCGCGCCGACCGCGCTCAGCGACAGACCACCGGTCTTGCCCATGTGATAGCCGACCCCGGCGTCGTGCATTGTGCGCATGTTGAGCAGCAGCGTGCCGAGCGTGCCGTTGCACGCCTCTTCCTGCCAGCGCACGAAATAGAGCTGGTCGCGGATCTTCACGAAATCGCCGCTGCCGCTCCATTCGGTGCCGAAATGGCCCGTCGCGGCGTTGGGAATGATCCAGCTAGTCGTATTGGGCGTCGAATAGAGGTGCATCGAGTTGAGCCCCGGCGAATATTCCCAGGTGAACGCCCGACCGAGCAGCTCGCGGGTGCGTTCATGCCGCCGGGTGCCGGGATCGGGAATGCCCTGGCCCGCGATCTTGCCGAACAGCGTCTCGCACCCCGCCTCGTTGGCGAAGTACGGGGTGTTGAGGTAGCCGTGATAATTCGTCGCCAGGCCGCTTTCGAGATCGGCAACGACGATGTG
>JANOAH010000223.1:0-2151 GCA_031411075.1 Erythrobacteraceae bacterium | reverse complement strand
GCGGCAGCTCCTTGTGGCCGATGATCGCCGGCGGAATGCAGGCATAGGCCTGCGCGGCGAGCATGAACCAGCCCAGCCACACGTCGCGGCCCAACAGCCGCACGGTGCCGATGGTCACATGCTCCTGCGCGATCAGCGCGCTCAGCGCATCCTTGAGGAGGAACGCACCCACCGCCGCCAGCGCGACCGCCGCGACCAGAAAGCCGAGGCCGTTGACTCGATCATAGCCATAATGAAACCGGGCATTTGATCCCCGTCTTTCATACTTTTCGGCAACCAGAAACATGATCGGCGGGATCAGTCCGAGCAAGTCCTCGATCCACGCCGTCTTCATCGCCTGGCTCGAACCCATGGCGAGGCCGAGCGCGCCGACATAGGTGATCGTCCAGAAGATGTTCCACCACTCGAGATTGCGCGCCGCCTTCATGTCGGCGCGAATCGGCTGCGGATGGCCGCGGCTCTCGCTCATCGCACCGCGTCCATCGGCGCATCCCGCACTTCGCGTTCGAGCAGCGCAATCCAGCGGTTTTCGCCATTGGCGGCCGCCGGAGACAGGCCATAGACCCGTCCGGCCAAGGCGTGGTGGCGGAGTGGTTCGATCACGGTCACTTTGGCCAGCCACGGACTGTCGTCGCGGAATTCGCCGATGACGAGGTCGAGATCGCCGTCTTCGAGCCCTGCGATGAGCGCTTCCGTGGGGCCGGTGATGAGCTCGGCTCTGGCACCGGTGACGGCGGCGATGCGGTCGGTAAAGCGGCGCGCCACCCCCGCATCGCCGGGCGAGAGCTCGGCCAGCCCGACGCGCAGGCGATGCTCGCGCTCGATCGTATCGAGCGTGCCGGAAATGTCGCGCGGATAGGGGCCGCACCCGGCCAGCGCCGCGCAGGCCAGCAGGATGGCGAGCCGCAAACCTAAGGCCGCGGCGCCGCGTCGGCCGCCGCGACGGGGCGACCTTGCGGGCCGTAAACCTTGCCATCCGCCAGCGTCACGCTGACCAGCGCCGCGCCGGCCGAGCCGTCGCGCATCGGGTTGACGATCATGTTGACCCGTTGGCCCGGCGTGAGCGTGGTGCGCTTCCATCCCCCGCGCGAGATGGTGTTGGGGCTGCCGAGTTCGATGCTCCACTCGCGCGCCCGCTGGCCGTCGGCCGCGGCGGCATTGATCTGGATCCAGCTGTGCGGATTGGTCCACTGGAATTCGCGGATCGTGCCCGACAGCTGGACCCGGCGCGTGGCGTCGAACATCGCGGTGCTGTGATGCGCATCGGCCGCACCTGCGAACAGTAGCGGCAGGGCCAGCGCCGCCGTCAGCAAGCGGGAGTGTCTCGTGCCGTTCATCCTCGTCCCTTCCGACACCCGCGGAATTGTCATCGCCAGCATACTTGCAAATCGGCGCGAACGCCAACATCATCGCCGCAAGGGAGAGACAGATGGCCTGGCGCAACGCCTTGATCGCCTTTGGCTTATGCTGGACGGGCGCGGCTCAGGCCGCCGCACCGCCGGTGGACTGGAGCGGCGCCTGGTTCCGTCAGGCGGGCGGGTTCTACGAAACCACCGCCAGCGCGCCGCTCGACGCGCCCGCACCGCCGCAAGGGGATCCGCGCTGGCACCCGCCCTATACGCCCGAGTTCGAGGCGATCTACCAAGCCAACCTCGCGCGGATTGCGCAGGGACTCTACCCCGATCCGGTCACTGTGTGCGGCACCCCGGCGGGCTGGCCGCGGCTGCTGGCCACGCCCGACGGCTACGAGTTCGTGGTGCGGCCCGAACAGACCTGGATTCTCACCGAAAACGGCCCCAACGTCGCGCGCATCTACACCGACGGGCGCGAGCATCCGCCGGCCGACGAGCTGTGGAACACCTATACCGGCAACAGCGTCGGCCATTGGGAAGGCCAGACTCTGCGGTTCGAGACCGTGGCGCTGAACGGCGTCGGCCACGTCATCCTCAGCCGCGCCGGCGTGGTGATGAGCGACCAGCTCAAGGTGCTGACCACGGTGCACCAGGATGCGGCCAGCGGGCAACTGGTGTTCGACCTCGTGCTCGAGGACCCCAAGGCACTGACCCGGCCGTGGCCGGTGCGGATGACCTTCGCCCGCTATCCCGCCGGCAGCACCATGTGGGACTATGCTTGCGCCGAAAACAACCGCAA
>JANOAH010000222.1:0-6834 GCA_031411075.1 Erythrobacteraceae bacterium | reverse complement strand
GACACGCGCGCTGGGTGAGGGGGGCTATCTGGCATTGCTGGCGGACTTCTACGGCCGGCCACCGGCCGACTTCGAGGACTCACGCGCGCTCGCCGCGTCGATCCGGCCCGATCCGCAGGCCTATCGGCGGCGGCTCAAGGCGGCGTTGCGAGCGCTGGCGACTTTGCCCGAGGCCCAGGGCCTGCCGCTCGCCGCGATCGGGTTCTGCATGGGCGGGCAGGCCGCGCTCGAACTCGCCCGCGATGGCGCGCCGCTCGCCGCGGTGGTCAGCTTCCACGGACTGCTCGATACCGGCGCCCCGGCCGCGCCCGGCGCGATCACCGCGCGCATCCTGGTGTGCCACGGCGACGCCGACCCGATGGTCCCTCGCAGCCAAGTCCTGGCATTCTGGGAAGAAATGGACGCCGCCGGAGCGGACTGGCACTTTCATTCGTACAGCGGCGTGAAGCATGGGTTCACCAACCCGAATTCGCCTCCCGACAACGCCGCGGTCGCCTATAATGCCAGCGCCGACCGGCAGAGCTGGGCCGCCATGCTGGAACTGTTCGACGAGGTGTTCAGTTAAGCCTGGGTGCCCGAGCTTGCCCATTTCGTTGCCCGAGGCGCACCTGGATATGACGCCGCGCGCGAGCGGGTGACCTGGAACAAGCGGCTCGATCAGGCCCGATCTCCTGACGCCATCGTCACATGCCATTCGGCCGAAGCGGTGGCGGCGGCGATCCGCCATGCGGCGCAACACGGACTCAAAGTCTCCCCGCGCGGTGGCGGCCATCATTACGAGGGCGCTGCACTACGCGACGGCGGGTTGCTCCTCGACCTGGGTCTGCTCGACGCGGTGGAGGTAGATGCCAGGGCGGCCACCGCCTGGGTCGGAGCGGGCATTCGCGTCGGCCCGCTGACCGAGCGACTGGCGGAGCGCGGTTTCGGCTTTCCGGTCGGCCATTGCGTCGATGTCGGCCTGGGCGGCTACCTTCTAGCCGGCGGCTTCGGCTGGAACGCCGGCGAATGGGGCGCGGCCTGTGCCAACGTGGTGGCGGCCGAAATGGTCACCGCCGCGGGCGAAATCGTCGTCGCCACCGACGACAATGCCTATGCCGACCTGCTGTGGGCGGCGCGCGGCCATGGCGCGGGATTTTTCGCCGCGGTGATACGCTTCAAGCTGGCGCTGCATCCATTGCCGCCGGCGGCGTTTTCGTGGCGTTGCGCGTTCCATACCGAAAGCGGCCCGGTGCTGGCGCCATGGATCGACGCGGCGATTGCAGCCACCCCGCGAGAAACCGAGATCGGCTGCTTCCTGATGCACCATTGGGAGACCGGCGAGCCGGCGATTGTGCTGCGCGTCACCGCCTGCGGCGCCGACGAGGCGCAGGCGCGCGATCGAGTCGCCGCGTTCGCTTCGCCGCCGCATGACGCGCGCCAGATCGGTACCCCGGCGGCCGAGCCGGTCGCGTTCACCGACCTGTTCCGCTTCTCGCGATGCCGGCGAACAAGCGCGTGGCCGCCGATCATCTGTGGAGCGACGCGCCGCTCGGCGCCTTGCTGCTCGCCGTTTACGACCTCCCTTCCCCGAGCCAGGACGCGACCATCGATCTGGTCGCGTTCGGCGGCCAGGCCTCGATCGAGCTGCCCGATCGCGGCGCTCTGTCGATCACCGGCGGCACCGGCGCGGGCATTTACGGGTTGTGGGACGATCCGGCCGACGACGCGACCAACCGCGCCTGGGTGCGGCAAATCGAGCACGCGCTCGCCCCCTTTCGCAGCGGCCGCTATGTCGGCGAAGCGGACTTGACCCTCCGCCCCGAGCGCCGCGCCGAGTGCTTCGCGCCGGACACTCTGCGCCGCCTCGACGAGGCCCGCGCGCGCTACGATCCCCAGGGGCGCTTTTTCGCCTACCCCTGACGCAGGAACGCTTCTGCCGGCAGCGCAGTGATCGTGGCAGCGCCAGCTTCAACTCGGCGGCGCAAGGTCGAGGCTTCCGGCAGCGCGCGCCCGGCATAGTGGCGCGCGGTGGCGAGCTTGGCCGACTCGAGCGCCTGGTCCGCCTGCGGCAGCGCGGCGGCGGCGAGCCGCAGCCACATCCAGCCGACCGCGAGCAGGCCCATCAGCTGCAGAAACGCGTACGATCCGGCGCCGAGCGCATCCGCATCGGTTTTGCCATGGGCGAGCAACCAATCCGCCGCCGCCCTCGCCTCGCCCACCGCTTCACGCAGCGGCGCGGCGACATCGGCCAGCTCGACGGCGGCCGCATCGCATTCGGCCTCGATCATGGCGAACAACCGCCCCGTCGCCGCCCCTTCATCGCGCAGCAGCTTGCGGCCGGCGAGGTCGAGCGCCTGGACGCCGTTGGCGCCTTCGTAGAGCATCGGCACCCGAGCATCGCGAACGATCTGTTCCATGCCCCATTCGGCGATGTAGCCGTGGCCGCCGAACAGCTGCTGCATCTGAACCGCGGTCTCGAAGCCCTTGTCGGTTCCGTAGGCCTTGAGCACCGGGGTCAGGAGCGACACCAGCTCATCCTCGCCTTGGTCGATCTGCCACGCGGTCCACAGGACCAGCGCGCGGAAGCCTTCGATGAAGGCCCGCGCGTCCATCAGCAGCCGGCGCACATCGGCGTGGACGATCAGCGGATCGGCCGGCGCGGCGCTGCCCGGAACGCGCCCCTGCCGCCGTTCGAGCACGTAGGCGACGGCGTTCTGATAGGCGAGCTCGGCCTGCGCCAGCCCCTGGTTGCCGCAACTGAGCCGCGCCGCGTTCATCATCAGGAACATCGCCGCCAGTCCTTCGCCCGGCCCGCCGATCAGCCAGCCCTGGGCACCTTCGAAAAGCATCGCGCAAGTGGCGCTGCCGCGGATGCCCATCTTGTGTTCGATCGCGGTGCAGGTGGCTGTGTTGCGCGTGCCGTCGGGCAGCACTTTGGGCACCAGGAACAACGAGATACCGCGTGTGCCCTTCGGTGCATCGGGCAGCCGCGCCATGACCAGATGGACGATGTTGTCGGTCAGGTCCTGCTCGCCGCCCGAACAGAAGATCTTCTCGCCGTGGAGCGCGAAGCGGCCGTCAGCCTGCGGCTCGGCGCGGGTGCGGATCAGGCCGAGGTCGGTGCCGGCCTGCGGCTCGGTCAGCGCCATGGTCCCGAGCCATTCGCCCGAGACGAGCTTCGGCAAGTAGGCAGAGCGCAATTCGTCGCTGCCGCGCTCGATCAGCACCTGCACCGCGCCGTGGGTCAGGCCAGGGTACATGTTGAAAGCGTGGCAGGCGGAGTTGAGGAATTCCTCGACCACCGTCGCCAGCACATGCGGCAGGCCCTGTCCGCCGTGCACCTCGGGCAGCGCCAGCGTGCCCCACCCGGCCTGCTGGTATTGCGCGTAGGCCTCGCGGAACCCGGGCGGCGTGGTCACCGTGCCATCGGCGTGGCGGGTGCAGCCGGCGCGGTCGCCCACCGGGTTGAGCGGGGCGATCACCTCGGCGGCGAAGCGGCCGGCGCCGTCGAGAATCGCTTCGGTGAGATCGGCGTCGATCTCGCCGTCGAGGCCAAGCACCCGGTCGAGCACGAAGCGCACATCGGCGAGCGGCGGTGTGTAGCTGGGCATCGGCTAGTCGGCCAGGCGCGACAGGGCATCACCCTCGAGCGCGCGATAGAAGCAGCTGCGTTCGCCGGTGTGGCAGGCGGGACCGGCCGGGCGAACCTTGAGCACTAGCGCGTCCTGGTCACAGTCGACCAGGATCCGCTCGACCGCCAGCGTATGGCCCGAAGTCTCACCCTTCATCCACAGCCGCCCGCGGCTGCGCGAATGGAAGTGGGCGAGGCCGGTGGCGCGGGTCGCCTCCAGCGCCTCGGCATCCATGAACGCGACCATCAGCACTTCGCCATTGCCCGCGTCCTGCACCACGGCGCTAACCAGGTCGGCGGCATCGAACTTGGGCAGAAAGACATCCCCCTGTTCGCGCACCGCCGCTTGTTCAGAGATTTCGATAATGGCGCTGATCCTTCACGAAAATGTTCCTGCGGACAGATGCCCGCAAAGTTTGTTGCACGATAACCACATGGACGCTTCAAAATCCATGCTGCGCCGCGAAGGCGCTTTGTATCAGGCGTTATCGATGGGATGAAATGCGACAGCGGCTTTGACGGGTCGCGACCATCCGCAGCGCCGGATACGCGCCAAGGAAGGGGGGTCTCGGCATCAGTCCGTCAGGACGGGTCGGGAATATGAGGGTTTGGACCGTCGCGCTTACTGGGGGGTAGCGCGGGAACCGGTCCAGCGACATCGTCACGCGAACGCCCGGGGTACGCCCCGGGCGTTTTGCTTTGCGGCCGTGGCTAGAGCGCTTCATCGAGCACGCGGGCAAAGCACGCCACCACCACTCGCTCGGCTCCCGCTCGCTTGAGCGCGCGGACGCAGGCGTCGGACGTGGCACCGCTGGTCATGACATCGTCGACCAAGACCACGCTGGCGCCTTTGAGCCGGGCGGCGCAGCGCGGGTTGACCTTGATCGCGCCGGCCAGCGCACGAGCCCGCGCCACGCGGCCGAGCCCGCCGAGTGTCGGCGTCGGTTTGGCGCGCAGCAATGCATCGACCAGCACCGACTGGCCGCGCCGCTCGCCGATCTCGTGCGCCAACAACGCCGACTGGTTGAACCCGCGCCGCCACAGCCGCCAGCGGTGCAGCGGCACCGGCACCACCAGCCATTCGCCCTTGAGCGCCGGCAGCCGCGCTGCGATCATCCGCGCCAGCAGCGGGGCAAGGCCGATGCGCTTGCCGTGCTTGAACGCCAGCACCAGCCGGCGCGAGGCGTCGGCGTAGAGCGTGCCGGCGGCGACGCCATCGTGGCGCGGCGGATCGGCCAGGCACGGCGCGCAGATCGCGCCGTCGGCCGCTTCGGCGGCGCCGAACGGGCGCTGGCACTTTGAGCAGGCCGGCTCGCCGGGGATGACGAAGTCGCTCCAGCACGCCGCGCACAGCCCGTCTTGCGCCGCGATTCCCTCACCGCACGCCGGGCAGCGCGGCGGGAACACCAGGTCGACCAGCGGGGCGAAGGTTTGGGCGAGCGACACCCGCGCACAGTGCCGCGACCGCTTGCGCCAGGCAAGCCGGGGCGGCAGAGCCGCGGCGATGAGCAGCGGGCCCCCGACGATTTTCGCCCCCGGCCGCCGTATGGCTGGCCAGCGCCGCGCGGCGCGGCTGCAGACGCTGCCCGGCGCGGCGCGGTTCGTATTCGCGGATATGGCCGAGGACGTGCTCGAGCGGCTGGCGTTCCTGCGCCATGAACCGGAGCGGGCGCTGGTGGCGGGCGACGTGACGGGTACGCTGGCCTCGGCGCTGCGGGCCGACGGGGCCGAGGTTACCGAAGCCGACGCTGCCTTCGATCTCGAAGCGCCTTACCCGTTTGGCGGGTTCGACCTCGTCGCCAGCCTCGCCGTGCTGGGCACCGCCAACGACTTGCCCGGCGCGCTGATTCACATCCGTCAAGCGCTCGCCCCCGGAGGCCTCGCCATCGCCAGTCTGGTCGGCGCGGGCAGCCTGCCGGTGCTGCGCCGGATCATGCTTGCCGCCGATGGCGAGCGGCCGGCAGCGCGGATTCACCCGCTGGTCGACGTGCGCGGCGCCGGGCAGCTGCTGCAGCGCGCCGGCTGGGCCGATCCGGTGGCCGACAGCCGCACACTTCGGGTCGCCTATCGCTCGCTCGGCCAGCTTGTCGCGGACTTGCGAGCGCAGGGGCTCGCCAATGCCCTCGCCTCCGCCGCCCCGCTAAGCCGGACCGCCTGGCAGCGGGCCGGAGCGGCGTTTGCGGCTGCGGCGGATACGGACGGCCGCGTGGTCGAAACCTTCGAAATCGTGACCCTAAGCGGTCGCCGCTCGTAGCGCCGCCTGCGCTGCGGCCAGCCGGGCGATCGGAACGCGGTAGGGGCTGGCGCTGACGTAATCGAGGCCGAGCTCCTCGCAGAACGCAATGCTGGCCGGATCGCCGCCATGCTCGCCGCAGATACCGAGCTTGAGGTCGGGCCGTGTCGCCCGGCCGCGCTCGGCGGCCAGCGCGATCAGTTGCCCGACGCCTTCGACATCGAGGCTGACGAACGGGTCGCGCGGGTAGATGCCCTTGTCGACATAGTCGGCGAGAAAACGTCCGGCATCGTCGCGGCTGACGCCGAGTGTTGTCTGGGTGAGGTCGTTGGTGCCGAACGAGAAGAACGCCGCGTCCTCGGCGATCTCGCCCGCCATCAGCGCGGCGCGCGGCAGCTCGATCATCGTGCCGACGTGGTAGTCGAGGCTGCGCCCCTGTTCGGCGAAGACCTCGGCGGCGACGCGGTCGACCAGCGCCTTGAGGATCGCCAGTTCGGCCCGAGTGCCGACCAGCGGGATCATCACCTCGGGCACCACCTCGCCCACCTCGCACGCCGCCTCGAAGATCGCGCGGGCCTGCATTTCGTAGATCTCGGGATAACTGATGCCGAGCCGGCAGCCGCGATGGCCGAGCATCGGATTGAATTCGTGCAGCTCCTCGGCGCGGCGCTTGAGCCGTTCGGCCGACCCGCCGGTCGCTTCGGCCAGCTCGGCGAATTCGGCGTCGCTGTGCGGCAGGAACTCGTGCAGCGGCGGGTCGAGCAGGCGGATCGTCACCGGCAGCCCGGCCATGGTGCGGAAGATTTCGGCGAAGTCGGCGCGCTGTTCGGGCAACAGCTGCGCCAGCGCGGCGCGGCGGCCGGCTTCGTCCTCGGCCAGGATCATCTGCCGCACCAGGCTGATCCGCGCCGCGTCGAAGAACATGTGCTCGGTCCGGGCAAGGCCGATGCCTTCCGCGCCGAACGCGCGCGCGGTGCGGCAATCGGCCGGG
>JANOAH010000221.1:0-7852 GCA_031411075.1 Erythrobacteraceae bacterium | reverse complement strand
GTTCGTGATCTGCCTGCCGCTGGCCGACCCACCGGCGAGCTGACCGCGCGTCAGGCCGCCTGCGGCGCGGCCTTGCGCACGCCTTCGTCGACGTAAGGCTCGAACTGGGCGAAGTTGTCGACGAACAGCTGCACCAGCTTGTGCGCGGTGGCATCGTAAGCTTCGGGATCGGCCCAGGCCGCGCGCGGATCGAGCAGCTTGGCGTCGACGCCCGGCACCGCCACCGGCACTTCGAACCCGAAGTTCGGGTCCTTGCGGAATTCGACACCGTTGAGGCTGCCGTCGAGCGCGGCGTTGAGCAGCGCGCGGGTGGCCTTGATCGGCATGCGCTTGATCCCTTGCTCGCTGGCCTTGCCGCCGCTCCAGCCGGTGTTGACCAGCCAGCACGTCGCCCCGCCTTTGCCGATCCGTTCCTTGAGCAGGTTGCCATAGACGCTGGGGTGGCGCGGCATGAACGCCGCGCCGAAGCAGGTGCTGAACGTCGCGGTCGGTTCGGTTACGCCGATCTCGGTGCCGGCCACCTTGGCGGTGTAGCCCGACAGGAAGTGATACATCGCCTGGTCCGCGGTCAGCCGCGCGATCGGCGGCAGCACGCCGAACGCATCGGCGGTGAGGAAGATCACGTTCGACGGCGGGGGGCCGAGGTTCTTTTCGCTGGTGTTGGGAATGAATTCGATGGGATAGGCGCCGCGGGTGTTCTCGGTCTTGCTGTCGTCGGTGAAGTCGAGCTCGCGGGTGTCCGGGTCCATCGTCACGTTCTCGAGGATCGTGCCGAACATCCTGGTGGTGGCATAAATCTCCGGCTCACCCTCGGCCGAAAGATTGATCATCTTGGCGTAGCAGCCGCCTTCGAAGTTGAAGATCGCGGTGTCCGACCAGCCGTGTTCGTCATCGCCGATCAGCGTGCGGCTGGCGTCGGCGCTCAGCGTCGTCTTCCCGGTGCCCGACAGCCCGAAGAAGATCGCGCTGGTGCCATCGGCGCCGATATTGGCGCTGCAGTGCATCGGCATCACGCCTTGCGCCGGCAGCAGGTAGTTGAGCAGCCCGAACACGCCCTTCTTCATCTCGCCCGAATATTCGGTGTTGCCGATCAGGATCAGCTTTTCGCTGAGGTTGACCGCGATCACCGTGTCGCTGCGGCAGCCGTGGCGCTGCGGATCGGCCTTGAAGCTGGGCAGGTTGATGATCGTGTACTCGGGCGTGAAGGTGCCCAGTTCTTCCGCCGTCGGCCGCACCAGCAGCGTGCGGATGAACAGGTTGTGCCAGGCGAGCTGGTTCACCACCCGCACGTTGACGCGGTATTCGGGCTGGCTGCCACCGAACAGGTCGGCGACGAACAGTTCGTCCTGACCCTGCAGATGGGCGAGGAAGTCGGCCTTGAGCGCGGCCCAGTGCGCCGGTGTCATCGGCTGGTTGATCGCGCCCCAGTTGATCGTGTCTTCGGTGGTCGCGTCGCGCACCACGAACTTGTCCTTGACGCTGCGCCCGGTGAACTTACCGGTATCGACCAGAAGCGCGCCATCCTTCGTCAGTTGCCCTTCGCCGCGCTTCAGGGCCTCTTCGACCAGCGCCGCGGTGCCGAAATTGGCGTGGATCACCGCATCGGTGGCAAAGCCTTGATCGGGCAGCGAAACGGCGAGCGAAGCGGTCACTGAAAATCTCTCCGGAAAAATGGGGGTCGAGGGCGCGCCGTTGCCCGGCAGCGATTGTTGGCCCGCGCATAGTCGCCGCCCGCAGATGCGTCAAATCCGGGGAGGCGGCGCGCAATTGTCCTTTGCGCCCAGACACGGTAGGCCGCCCGCGATGGTCGACAAAGAACCGAGCCTCGCCCCGAGCGAGCGGCAGCGCAGCATCGCGCTGGTCGACGACGACCGCAACATCCTCACCACTCTGTCGATCGCGCTACAGGCCGAAGGTTATGCCACGCGGGTCTATTCGGATGGCGAAGCGGCGCTGAAAGCGCTGATCGAGAACCCGCCCGATCTCGCGATCTTCGACATCAAGATGCCGCGCATGGACGGGATGGAGCTGCTCCACCGGCTGCGCGAAACGTCCGCATTGCCGGTGATCTTTTTGACCAGCAAGGACGAGGAGCAGGACGAGGAAGCCGGCCTCGCCATGGGTGCCGACGATTACATCGCCAAGCCGTTCAGCCAGCGGCTGCTGCTGGCCCGCATCCGCGCCATCCTGCGCCGTGCCGCGCCCGAGCCGGGCGGCGAAGGCGGCGCCCTGTCCGGCCCGCACGAAGGCTCGGTGATCGAGCGCGGGCGGCTGCGCATGGACCCGTCGCGCCACCAGGTTACCTGGGACGGACGGGCGGTCTCGCTCACGGTCACCGAATTCCTCATCCTCGAAGCGCTGGCGCAGCGTCCGGGCGTGATCAAGAGCCGCAACCAGCTGATGGACGCCGCCTACCCCGACGACGTGTTCGTCGACGATCGCACCGTCGACAGCCATATCAAGCGGCTGCGGCGCAAGTTCCGCGGCGCCGACAACGCGTTCGATGCGATCGATACGCTCTATGGCGCCGGCTACAGCTTCTCCGATGGCTGACGAGCTGGATCGCGCGCGGGATCGCGGCGCGCCCTTCCCGCTGCAGCCCTCGCTCACCACCCGCATCCTGGCGGTCAACCTGATCCCTTTGCTGATCCTGGCCGGCAGCTTGTTCTTCCTCGATTCCTACCGCCGCCAGCTGCTCGACGAACGTTTCAAGCTGGCGCGGATCGAGGCGCAGATCACCGCCGAGGCGCTGGCCGGGGCGAGCCGGGCGCGGCAGGAAGCGCTGCTGATCCAGATCGGCAAGGAACAGCACATGCGGCTGAGGATCTACGACGCCGAAGGCGCGCTGTGGGCCGACAGCTTCGCGCTCGCCGAACCCAGCTTCGCGTTCGGCGACCCGGTGGCGGCGCCGTTTTCGCAGGATTTCGCCCGCTGGCTCGACCGCGCCGGCGATTTTCTGGTCGGCGCGGCGGTGCCGCCCGATTTCGTCGAACCCGAGGAACAGGGTGCCGCCGCGTGGCCCGAACTGGTCCGTGCCCGCGAACAGGGCCGCACCCAAATCGAGCTGCGCCGCGCGTCCGATCGCACGCCGGTGATCACCGCCGCCGCACCGGTCGGGCTCAACGGGGTGACGCTGCTCACCACCCGCAACGCCGCCGACATCACCCAGGCAGTGCGCGACGCGCGCACCTCGTTGCTGACGATCATCGCGCTGGCGCTGATGGTCTCGATCGTGCTCTCGCTCTACCTTGCCCGCACGATCATCGAACCGCTTCGAAGGCTCGGCCGCGCGGCGGTGCAGGTGAGATTGGGCCGCGCTCGCGAAGTCGAAGTGCCGCGGATGCAGGAACGGCGCGACGAACTCGGCGTGCTGTCGCGCGCGGTCAGCGACATGTCGGGCGCTCTGCGCCAGCGGATCGACGCGGTCGAAAGCCTCGGAGCCGACATCGCGCACGAGATCAAGAACCCGTTCGCTTCGCTGCGCAGCGCGCTCGAATCGCTGCTCAAGGTCAAGGACGAGGCGCTGCGCGAACAGCTCGCCCAGGTGGCGGTGCACGACGTGCGGCGGATCGACCGGCTGGTGAGCGAGATTTCCGAGGCGAGCCGCATCGATGCCGAGCTGAGCCGCGCCACGTTCGAGACCATCGACCTTGGTAAGCTCATCGCCAACCTGGTCGCCGCGCGCGAGGAACGCGGGCTCAACGCCGGGCGCCGGGTCTTGCTCGAACGAAGCGGTCCCGCACTGGTCAAAGGCGTGCCGCTGCGGCTCGAACGGGTGTTCGAGAACCTGCTCGACAACGCCGTCACGTTCTCGCCCCCCGAGGGCATCATCGCCATCGACCTGGGGCGCGAGGATGGGGTGATCCGCACCGCGGTGAGCGACGAAGGACCGGGGATTGCCCCCGCCGAACGCGAAAAGGTCTTCGCCCGGTTCCACACCGCACGCCCCGAAAGCGAAAGCTTCGGCGACCATTCGGGCCTCGGCCTCGCCATCGCCCGCACTATCGCCGAAGCGCACGACGGATCGCTGCGGGTGGCCGACCGCGCTGACGGCGCTGCGGGCGCGTGTCTGGTGCTCGAACTGCCGGCGGCGTGAGCGGGGTGCCTTACCAAGCCACCGGGGTCGCGCTGGCGGGTCGCGGCCTCTTGATCGAAGGCCCCCCGGGTAGCGGCAAGTCGAGCCTGGCGCTGGCGCTGATCGATCGCGGCGCCACGCTGATCGGCGACGATGGGGTGCTGCTGGAGACGCGCGAGGGGCAGCTCTGGGCCGCGCCGCCGCCGGCCATCGCGGGCCTGCTCGAAGTGCGCAACGTCGGCCTGGTCACCCTGCCGGCCGCGCCCGCGCCGGTGGCGCTGGTGCTGCGGCTCGATCCCGCCGCGCTGCGTCTGCCCGAACGCGCCGATACGGTCGACCTGGCGGGGGTGACCGTCCCGCTGATCCGCCTCTATCCCGACAGCCCGGTCCTCGCGCTGCGCGCCGAGCGGGCGCTGGCCCTGCACGGCACAGCCTGAGCGCAGGCGCTTCACTTTTGCGGCCCGGGGCGGCACACCCCGGCGCATGGCAGGCGACTCGCCCCCCGGACAGCAGCGCATCCTTCTCGTCACCGGCATGCTCGGCGCCGGCAAGACCACCGTGCTGCGCGAACTGGAAGACCTCGGCTGGGAAGCGATCGACAACTTCCCCATCCGCCTGCTGCCCCGAATGGTCGGCGAAGATGCGGGCGACCATGCGGTCGCCGTCGGGTTCGATTGCCGCACCCGCGGGTTCGTGCCGGCCACGGTGATCGATCGGGTCAAGCGGCTCGAAGGCCGCGCTGACGTCATTGTCACCACGCTGTTCCTCGATTGCGCCGGGCACGAGCTCGAGCGCCGCTTCGACGAGACGCGCCGCCGCCATCATCTGGCGCAAGATAGCCCGGTGGCGACGGGCATTGCCGCCGAGCGCGAGCTGCTCGCCCCGCTCAGGCGCTGGGCCGACGTGCTGATCGACACCACGCGGTTTTCGGCCAACGACCTGCAGCAGCGGGTGCGCGAGCTGTTCGCGCAAACCGCGCCGCAGGCGATGACGGTGACGGTGCAGAGCTTCGGCTTTGCCCGCGGCATGCCGCCGGTGGCCGACCTGGTGTTTGACATGCGCTTCCTTGACAATCCGCACTGGGACCTAGATTTGCGTCCGCTGACCGGGCAGGATCCGCGGGTCGGCGCGCACATCCAGGCCGACCCGGGTTTCGACCCGGCGTTCGCCAAGATCCGCGATCTCGTGCTTGAGCTGCTGCCGCGCTACGCCGCGCAGGGCAAACGCTACGTCAACATCGCCTTCGGCTGCACCGGCGGGCGCCACCGTTCGGTCTATGTCGCCGAGCAGCTGGCCGAGGCCTTGCGCGCGGGCGGCTTTTCGCCCACTGTCATTCACCGCAACCTGGGGTCGCGTGCTGCCGAAATGATCGAAGGGCCGCAACAGCCGTGACCGTGTCCAAGATCGAGCGCGCGCCCCGCCGGGCCCGCCTGGCGAGCCCCGCTGTCGTGAGACCCCGCATCCGATGATTGGCATGATTCTGGTTACCCACGGCCAACTGGCCGAGGAATTCGTCCACGCGATGGAACACGTAGTCGGCGCGCAAAGCGACATCGCCACGGTGTGCATCGGCCCGCATGACGACATGGAGCTCAAGCGCAAGGAAATCGCCAAGGCGATCAAACGAGTCGATTCGGGCAACGGCGCGGTGATCCTGACCGACCTGTTCGGCGGCACCCCGTCAAACCTCGCGATCTCGCTGCTCAAGGCCGGCAAGACCGAAGTGATCGCCGGCATCAACCTGCCGATGCTGATCCGTCTGGCCGGCGCGCGCAAGGACATGACGCTGGCGGCCGCGGCCAAGGCGGCGCGCGACGCCGGGCGCAATTATATCACCATCGCCTCGGAATTCCTCGGGCAGGACGCATGAGCCTGGGCGTTGCCGACGGCGAATTGTGCCGCCAGGTGACGCTGGTCAACAAGCGCGGGTTGCACGCCCGCGCCAGCGCCAAGTTCGTTGCCACGGTGGCGGAAATGGCCGGCTGCGAGGTGCGCGTTTCGAAAGACGGGCATAACGCGGCGGGCGGATCGATCCTCGGCCTGATGATGCTCGGCGCGGCCAAGGGCGACACGATCGAACTGTGCGTCAGCGGCGAGGCGGCCGAGGCCCGGCTGACGGCGCTGGTGGCGATGTTCGAGGACGGCTTCGGCGAGGACTAGCGCGCCATGCGCCGCACAATCACCGGATTTTCCAACGAGACGGTCAAATACCTGCGCAGCCTGCGCGACAAGAAGCATCGCAAGCGCGAAGGCAAGTTCCTGGCCGAAGGGCTGCGCCTGCTCACCGATGCCCGCGACAGCGGCCGGCTGCCGGAGATGCTGGTCATGGCCGCGGGCCGCGATCCGCATCCGCTGCTCGAAGCTCTGGAGGCGGACGTCGCGGCGGCGGGTGGCGAAATTATCGAAACCAGCGCCGATATTCTCGGCAAGATCACCGGTAAAGACAATCCGCAGGCCGTTTGCGGGGTGTTCGGTGAATGGAACACCGCGCTTTCATGCCTTGATCGACACGTTTCGCCGATCTGGCTGGTTGCCCAGGCGCTGCGCGATCCGGGTAATCTCGGCACGCTTTTGCGCACCGGCGATGCGGTCGGCGCTGGCGGACTGATCCTGATCGACGACTGCGCCGATCCGTTCAGCGCCGAGGCGGTCCGCGCCAGCATGGGCGCGGTGTTTTCGCAGGCGATCGGCGTGGCGCGGTGGGACGAATTCCTGCCCTGGCTGCGCAGCGGGCCCGGGCAGCTCGTTGCTGCTTCCTTACGCGACGCGGTGCCCTATCGCGACGCGGCGTACGAGGCGCCGTGCTTCCTCCTTGTCGGCAACGAATCGCGCGGCCTGCCCGAAGATTACGAGGCGGCCTGCGATTTGCGCGTGACGATGCCGATGAAGGGCCGCGCCGACAGCCTCAATGCGGCTGTCGCCGGCGCGGTGCTGGCCTACGAAGTCCTGGCGCGGCTGGAGGCCTAGTCTCCGGCGATGAAGGCGACGATCCGCCAGGCGCCATCCTGGCGTTCCGCAATAAGGCGATAGCCGATCGCGCTGCGCAGTTTTTCACTCGCGACGTAACCGGTGCGCCCGTCGGCCAGCTTGACTTGCTGGTACGCGGCGTCGGGGCGAAAGTCGGCGACCTCGACATAATCCCACGAAACCTTGGCGATCTCCTTGGCGGCGCGAGCGGCGCTTTCGCGCACCGGCTCATCCTCGCCGGTGACGAGCAGCGCGGCGAACGGATCGAGATCACCCAGGTCCTGGTTCCACACCCACGGCAGCGCCAGCCCGCCATCGGGCGTTGCCGTGCAGCCAAGCGTGAGCAACGCGTCGAGTTCCTGCCACAGCTCGCCGCCCGGCCCGCCAAGCCGTTCCTCCAGCTCTTCGCGTCCAGCCCCGCCGCCGAAATCGAGTTCGACGTCGGGCGTCGCCATCTTCGATACCGCCTCGGCATCGCGCAGCCGGACCGCCTCGGCAAGCCGGTTCCGGAACGCCGCAGCGCCCGGCAGCTTGCCGCATTCGTCGCGCGGGGCGAAGCGGCCCTTCGCGAACGGGCGCTCGGGCGATGGCGGCGGCGTGGACGCGTCCGCATTGCCGTTGGCCTCGGGCGCGGGTTCCGCCAAATCTGCCGGCGGTGCGGCATCCTCACCACAGGCACAACACATCAGGGCGAAAGCAAGCGCGGAGCGGCGGATCATCCGGCGTCCCGTGCCGGGTCGTCGTTGGCGCTGTCAACCAGCTGCGGCATCGCCGGGGCGTCTGCCGCGCCATAGCGTGGCGTCGATTCGA
>JANOAH010000220.1:0-3715 GCA_031411075.1 Erythrobacteraceae bacterium | reverse complement strand
CCCGGACTTGGCGCTGGTGAGGACCGCTTCGCTGGCGTCGAGGCCGATGATGTCCTCGATCTCGGCGCGGACTTTCTCGGGCTCGGCGGCGGGGAGGTCGATCTTGTTGATGACGGGGACGATCTCGTGGTCGTGCTCGATCGACTGGTAGACGTTGGCGAGGGTCTGCGCCTCGACCCCTTGCGCGGCGTCGACGACCAGCAAGGCACCCTCACAGGCCGCCAGGGATCGCGAGACTTCGTAAGCGAAGTCGACGTGGCCCGGCGTATCCATCAGGTTGAGCTCATACAGCTCGCCGTCGTTGGCGGTGTAATTGAGCCGCACCGTCTGGGCCTTGATCGTGATCCCCCGCTCGCGCTCGATATCCATATTATCAAGCACCTGCTCGCTCATCTCGCGCGCGGTCAGCCCGCCGGTGGCCTGGATCAGCCGGTCGGCGAGCGTGCTCTTCCCGTGGTCGATGTGGGCAATGATCGAGAAATTGCGGATACGCGCGAGTTCAGCCATCCGCCGCCCTTAGCCGCGCGGTCTGATCCTGTCAGTAGCTAGGCGGCGCGGCGGGCGCCCGTCTGCACGTCGATTTGCATGAACCTGGGCCGCGTGGCTGCCGCAACGTCGCGCGGCGGCATCGCATAGGCGCCGGGGGACAGCGACTGCAGCGGCATGCCATGCGCGGCGAGGACGTAAGGCGACACCCGGTGGCGCGTGCACAGTCCGTCGGCACCGTCGCTGATCAGCGGGGTCTCGAACTCGAGACCTTGCGTGGCATCCTGCGAGCGGCGCACGATCGCGACCACCAGCTGCCCTTCGCCAAGGTCGAGCACCAACTCGGTGCCGGCGGGTACTTCGAGCAGCCCTTCAATCATCGCCCCGGTGCGCGAGAGGTTGCGCAGCACGGCCTCGTAGCGGTGGTCTTCATGGATCACCCCGACGCGCCGGAACAGCGTGCGGCGGCCGGAACGATGCTTGTCCGGGCCGATTGCCTCGTACTTGAGATCGCCGGAACCGAGCTTGGAGAGCACTTCGTCGAGCACGACCGCGCGCGAGAAGATGAAGCCTTGCACGTGGCTGGCGCCAAGATCGCGGACCAACGCCAGCTCATCCATCGTCTCGACGCCCTCGGCGGTGGTTTCCATGTTCAGCGCGCTGGCCAGGCTGACGATCGCGGTGATGATCGCCGCGTTGGCGTTGTCACTCTCGGTGCAGCCGCGCACGAACCCTTGGTCGATCTTGATCTTGTCGAACGGCGCCTTGCGCAGATAGCCGAGCGACGAATAGCCGGTCCCGAAATCGTCGAGCGACAGCTTTACGCCGATCTTCTTCAACCGGCTGAAGGTCTTCTCGACCGCGAACGCATCGCCCATGAACACGCTCTCGGTGATCTCGAGCTCGAGCCGCTTCGGGCTGAGGCCTGACGATGCCAGCGCATTGGTGACGATGGTGGGCAACGTGTCGGAAGAGAACTGCTGTGCCGAGACGTTCACCGCAACCCATAGCTCGCCCGGCCAGCGCGCCGCATCGGCACACGCTTGCCGCAGCGCCCATTCGCCCAGCGGCACTATAAGGTTGGTTTCTTCGGCGATCGGAATGAACACGGCCGGGCTGATCATGCCGCGTTCGGGATGATTCCAGCGCATCAGCGCTTCGAATCCGCGGACCATGTTGTCGGACGCGCGCACCACCGGCTGGTAGTACATCTCCAGTTCGCCCTTCACCAACGCGTCGCGCAGATCCTCTTCGATCTCACGCTGCTCGTCCGCCGAATCCTTGAGGTCGTTCGAATAGAACCGGTACTGCCCCCGGCCGCCGCCCTTGGCGGCATAAAGCGCCAGGTCCGTGCTCTTGATCAGTTCCTCGGGCTCGATCCCGTCATAGGGCGCAATGGCGATGCCGATGCTGGTGCCGATGATCGCTCGGCTGCCTTCGATCGAGTATGGCTGCGAGATCATCTGGATCAGCCGCTGCGCCAGTTCGCCCAGCTTGCCGCGATCATCCATGTCGGGGAGGATGACCTGGAACTCGTCACCGCCAAGCCGCCCGATCTCGGCCGTGCTCGGCACAATCCGCGACAATCGCTGCGCGACTTGCTTGAGCAAGTCGTCGCCGGCCGGATGGCCCAGCGTGTCGTTGACCTGCTTGAAGCGGTCGAGATCGAGCATCAGCAGCGCGCAACTGCGCTTGGCAGCCTTGTAGGCGGTCAAGGTCGCGGTCAGCCGTTTGTTCATCCGGTGGCGATTGGCGAGCCCGGTCAGCGAGTCGTACTGCGACAGGCGCGAGGCGTCGCGCTGCTGCTCGTACACCGGGGTGATGTCCTTGGCGCTGCCGCGATAGCCCTGAAAGACGCTGTCATGATCGAAATGCGGCTGGCCGGTAACCGACCAGATCATCTGGCCCGGTCCGTCCCCTACCCGCACCACCATGTCGGCAAAGCGGTTGCGGGCACCGAGGAGGAACGACAGCGGACGCTCCGAACTCTCCTCGTCACCGACCGGAACCGGGTCGATCAGAGCCGTCAGCGGCTCGCCTATGACGGCGCGATCGGAGCCGAGCTTGCGCTGCGCCGAAGCCGACAAGTAAATAAGGTGATTGTCGCTGTCTGTAGCCCAGAACCACGAGATATCCGCCTCTTCGAAGGCGTCGAGCATGGCCAAGCGGTCGTGGTCGGCGATCGCGTGAACGGCGGCCGAGCTCTCACCAGAAGCGCGCGTCGTCTGGCCGGCCTTCGCGCCCAAGCTTCGCAACATCCCGCGCATTCCAGCTTCAATCCTCACAGTGCTTGCCTTGGTCGCTCCGTTGTTAGGCGGACAGGTTTACCAAATGGCTAACCATGCACCCACGCACAGCTTAGCCCGCTGCTTGCAGCAATGGCTGCGCTACCGGCTCGGGCGCGCGGTCCTGAATCGCGCTAATCCGGCCGCTGCTGTCGCGCTGCAAGGGCCTGTCGAACTCGACCCCGATCCGATCTTCCTCGCACCAGCGCGCGGTTGCGGTGACCCGCTGGCCATCCGAGATCTGGACCTTGAAGGCGGTGCCGATCGGCACGTTCCACAGACCTTCGATGAGTGCTCCGGTCCCGGAGATATTCCTGATTGTGCCGTTGTAAAGCTGGCCGTGGTGATCGAGCACGATCTTGCGCAGCATCGTCCGGCGCGGCGAGCGAGTCGAGCGCGGTCCGCGCGCAACCGCGGCGACGCCGGTGTGGAGCCGCTCGAGCGCGTTCTGCGCGCTGAGCGGGCGTTCGTAGATAAAGCCCTGGACATGGCTGCAGCCGTGCATCCGCACCAGGTCGAGCTCGTCCAGAGTTTCGACGCCCTCGGCGGTGGTATCCATGCCCAGCGCATGCGCCAGGCTGGTGATGGAGGCGATGATGGCGCCGTTGCGGCTGCCTGACTGGGTGGCACCGCGCACGAAGCTCTGATCGATCTTGATCTTGTCGAACGGCGCCTTTTTCAAATAGCCCAGCGATGAGTATCCGGTCCCGAAATCATCGAGCGCCAGCCGCACGCCGATCCGCTTGAGCGCCGCGAACATCGCATCGGTGCCGGCATCGTCGTTGAGGAACACGCTCTCGGTAATTTCCAGCTCGAGCCGCCCCGGGTCGATCCCGGCCTGGGCGATGGCGCTGGTGACGATCGCCGGGAGCTGCGGATTGGCGAACTGCAGCGGCGAGACGTTGACAGCGACGCGCACTTCCTCGGGCCAGCGGGCCAAATCA
>JANOAH010000219.1:0-3187 GCA_031411075.1 Erythrobacteraceae bacterium | reverse complement strand
GGCAATTCCCGCCGGCCAATTCCCCAGCGCCTTGTCGCGCCAGGCATGCCAGGCGAGAAACGCGATATGCGACGGCCGGTGGCCGAAGCGGACGACGTGATGCAGGAAGAAGTCGTTGAGCTCGTACGGCCCGATCTTGGCCTCGGTCGACTGCACTTCGCCGTCCGCGCCGATCGGCACCAGTTCGGGGCTGATCTCCTGACCGAGGATCGCCTCGAGCACCGCGTCGGTTTCGGGGTCGAACTGGTCGGTGCGAGTGGCCCAGCGGATCAGGTACTGGATCAGCGTTTTCGGCACCCCCGAATTGACGTTGTAATGGCTCATCTGATCGCCGACCCCATAAGTGCTCCAGCCCAGCGCCACCTCGGACAAGTCGCCGGTGCCGAGCACGAACCCGCCGTGCTGGCCCGCGAGGCGGAACAGGTAATCGGTCCTCAGGCCCGCCTGGACGTTCTCGAAGGTCACGTCGTGCACCGGCTCGCCGCGCGCAAACGCGTGACCGATGTTTTCGAGCATGATCTGTGTGGTCGGGCGGATGTCGATTTCCTCGGCGGTGATCCCGAGCGCCTGCATCAGCTTCCACGCGTTCGACCTGGTCCCCTCCGAGGTGCCGAAGCCCGGCATGGTATAGCCGCGGATGGTGGTGCGGGGCAGGCCCAGCCGGTCGCAGACCTTGGCCGCGACGATCAGCGCGTGGGTCGAATCGAGTCCGCCCGAAACGCCGATCACCATCGCATCGCCGCTGGTATGCTCGAACCGGCGCATCAGCCCGTCGACCTGGATGTTGAACGCCTCGAAGCAGTCGGCGTCGAGCTTGTCGGGCCGGTTGGGCACGAACGGGAAGCGGCGGATCGGCCGAATCAGGCCGATGTCGCCGCCGGCCGGCTCATGATCGAAGCGGATCGTGCGGTACACATCCTCCGGCCGCCCGGCGGCCTCGGCGGCGTCATTGAAGGTCGGCAGGCGCTGCCGGTCGCCGAGGATGCGGGCCGTGTCGACGTCGGCTACGCTCAGCTCCGCGTGAAGCGCAAAGCGCTCGCTTTCGGCTAGCAGGTCGCCTAGCTCGTAGATCATGCCTTGGCCGTCCCAGGCGAGGTCGGTGGTGCTCTCGCCATGGCCGCTGGCCGAATAGACATAGGCGCTGGCGGTGCGCGCGGACTGCGCGCGGCACAGCAGGTGGCGCTCGTCGGCCTTGCCGATGACGATGTTCGAGGCCGACAAGTTGGCGAGGATGGTCGCCCCGGCGAGCGCGGCCATGGTCGAGGGTGGGTCGGGCGCCCAGAAGTCCTCGCAGATCTCGATGCCCAGCCTGAACCCGGGCAGCTGGTTCGAGGCGAACACCAGGTCGACGCCGAACGGCACTTCCGCGCCGCCAATGGCGATGGTCTGGCCGGCGATATTGAGGCCGGAAGCGAACCAGCGCTTCTCGTAGAACTCGCGGTAGTTGGGCAGGTAGCTTTTCGGCACCGCGCCGAGGACATTGCCGTCGGCAATCGCCAATGCGCAGTTGTAGAGGCGGCTGTTGTGCCTGAGTGGCGCGCCGATCAGCAGGACCGGCGACAGGCCGGCGCTGGCCGCGGCGATTTCGCCCACCGCGCGCTCGGCGGCGTCGAGCAGGGCGGACTGCATGTGCAGGTCGTCGATCGCATAGGCGCTGACGCACAGCTCGGGATAGACCAGCAGGTCGACGTGCGCGGCGTGCGCACGCCGGGCTTCCTCGATGATCGCGTCGCGGTTGAAGCTTACGTCGGCCGTGCGGACCTTGGGCGTGCTGGTGGCGACGCGCACGAACCCATGCCCATGCATCGAATAGAACCGGTGTGCGCGTGCCGACCGAGCTGGATCGCCTCTTTGGGGCGATGCGGGGGGCAGCAACCAGTCCTCCGGCTGGCAGATGCCCAGCTCGGCCAGGCGCCGCTGGGCCGCGGCCCGCGGGATCTTGCCTTTGGCTTCCCATCCGTAAACCGTGCGGCTTGGCCAAGGGGCGGGCGAACCGTAACGCTCGCCGAATTCGCTGGCCGAAAGCGGCGGATCGTGCGCTTCACGCCACGCGCGGATATTTTTGCCAGCCCGATGCATCGTCATTCTGTATCCCAAAGGGATACGACACGCAATGCAGTCATGACCGCAGCCCTCGCTCGAGCAGCTCGAGCGCGACTTCGAGGGAACCGATCCGCACCGCTTGACGCCCGACCGGCCCGAAGTGCTCGCAACGATGCACCGTCGGGCCGTCGCGGCGCGTGCAGGCGAGGTGGACCAGGCCTTCTTCCTCGTCCGGCTTGCCGGGGCCGGCGAAGCCGGTGATCGACACGGCCAGATGGGCTTCGGACCGGCGCAACGCGCCGTGGGCCATGGAGATGGCGGTTTCCTTGCTAACCGCGCCGCGGGTCTCGATCGCGTCAAGGTCGATATCGAGCATCTGTGCCTTGGCCTCGTTGGTATAGACCACAAACCCGCGCTCGAAGGCATGGCTGCGGCCCGGCACGTCGGTCAGCAGCGCGGCGAGCAGCCCGCCCGTGCAGCTTTCCGCCGTGGCGAGCATCAGCTCCTGGTCGCAGGCCAGCTCCAGCACCCGGTCGGCACGGTCCTGGACGGTGGCGGGCAGGGCGGCGTCGAGCGTTTCGGCCATGATGGCTTATCGCTTGAAATGCCGCGCGGTTCCGGGCCGCGCGTCGCCTACTCCGCCGCGACGGCGTGGTAGCCGATCGGCAACTGGGCGGTGACCGTCGCCTTGGTCAGGTCTAGCCCGTAGAGCTTCGCTGCATTGCCACCGACGAGGCCGCGCACAACGTCCGGCTCCATGTGGCCCATGGTGCGCCCGATCGTTTCGACCGACTTGGGCCAGATGCTGTCGGGGTGCGGATAATCGCTTGCCCACAGCATGTTTTCCGGGCCCCAGAACTCGGTCAGCCGCATCGCGGTGGGGCTTTGCTGGAAGGTGCCGTAGACCTGGCGGCGGAAGATCTCGCTAGGTTTCAGCTTGTGCGGGATACCGCCCTTGTCGGTCCAGTAATCGGCGCATTCCCACAGCCGGTGGTGGCGATAATCGAGCTCCTCGACCACCCACGGCACCCAGCCGATGCCAGATTCGGCGATTACCAGCTTGAGGCCTGGGTGCCGCTCGAGGATGCCCCAGGCGAACAGGTCGACGAACGGGTCGAGGAATTGTTCGATGAACATCTTGGCG
>JANOAH010000218.1:0-6562 GCA_031411075.1 Erythrobacteraceae bacterium | reverse complement strand
CGCTGCCACCTGACCGCGGCCAATCTGGCCACCATGCCGCACCGCAGCCAGGAATGGACCGATACCGCGCGTCAGTTGCGCCTGGCCTTTGCCGATGCCGCGCATTTCGCGGTGCACGATGCGGTCCCGCCGTGCTTTGGTGATGAAGGCGCGGCCAACCACATGCGGATGGGCGCGCATCATGGCGCGCCGGGGCTGGAACTGTTCGTTTATGGCAAGAGCGGCGGCGCGTTCCCTGCGCGCCAGCACGAACAGGCCAGCCGCGCGGTGGCGCGCCTCCACGGGCTGGATCCGGCGCGCAGCCTGTTCATCGAACAGAACCCCGAGGCGATCGCCGCCGGTGCGTTCCACAACGATGTGGTGGCGGTGGCCAACGAGCGCGTGCTGTTCACCCACGAGCAGGCCTTTGCCGATCCCGACGAAACCTATGCCGCGATCCGCGACAAGTTGCCCGAAGCAGAAATCGTCGTCGTTCCGGCGGCGGCGGTCAGTCTGGCCGATGCCATCAAGAGCTACCTGTTCAACGCCCAGCTGCTGACTTTGCCTTCGGGCGAAATGGGGCTGGTGATCCCGCTTGAGGCGTGGGAGCACCCGCGGGTGCGGCCCTGGCTCGATGGCATGCTGGCCAGCAACGGTCCGATCCGCCGGGTGTTGCCGGTCGATGTCCGCCAATCGATGGCCAATGGCGGCGGGCCGGCTTGCCTGCGGCTGCGCGTGGTGGCCGATCCGGCCACGGTCGATCCGCGCTTTCTGCTCGACGAAGCCAAGGCGGCGCGGATTGAAAGCATTATCACCGCGTTCTGGCCCGAAACGATCCACCCGTCCGAGCTGGGCAACCCGGACCTGGCCGCGCGCGTCATAGCGGCACGGGCGGCTTTGCTCGATGGTCTGGAGCTGAATGACCTGTCCTGACGGGCACTGTCGGAAGCGTTTACAATCGGGACGGTCGGTAACCATTGCCTTGTGCGCAAAAGCACGGCTGGCATGATGATTGCTGGTAATCGAATTAACGATTCGGGGATTGCGATGTTTCAGAAGATCAAACGGCTGTTCGTGATCAAAACCCCGATCGAGGCCTATCTGATCATCTATGCGCTGGCGCTTGGCGCCTGTGAGCGCGGCAAGATCTACCTCACCCAGTTTCCCGGCTTTGGCGGGCAGCTGCTGTTCCTGGCCTGCACCGGCGCGGTGTTCATGGCCGGCGGCAAGATCCTCGATTGCCTGAAGCACGAAAAGCGCGTGAAGGACCGCCCCGAAACGGTGTTTTGAGGCACAGGACAGCCAACCGCCTCTGAATTGGCTCAGGCTGAGGCGAAAATGGTCAGGATCGAGAACCGGCGCGCAGCGTACTTCAGTAGGTGAGCACCGGAAGCGCAGAGCATGGCCATTTGCAGCCCGGCATGGGGCAATTCAGAGGTGGTTGGAGTGGGGGTTTCTGTTGCTACGTACCCCCGGACGCCCGGTTTCCGATTCTGTTACCCGGTTCGGTCCGAACCGTGCTCTAACCTTGTAGTTTCAGGCCGTTAGGCCCTAGAGTTACGCAGCGAGAGCAAGTGCTTCGTTATCGTTGGCACTTGTGGGTTTTGAGCCTTTAACGGGTTACTCAGCCCGAGCGAAAACAATGCCTTTCAACACACGTCGATCCTGGTTCGGCCCCATCAGGAACCCTGCCGGAGCAGGGGTTTTGGTGGAGCCGCCGGGTACTGCCCCCGGGTCCGCTGTGCCTATTGCACACTGCAATTCATCGCCATCTCCGGCCGAAGCCGACGCAAATGGCTATAGGGCAAAGCAGCTTAACCGCAAATGACAACCGTTCAGGGGCGCCGCCTCAACTCGTCGCGAATTTCGGCCAGCAGGTCGACTTCGCTCGGCCCGGCCGCTTCGACCGGCTTGGCCGGCATCAGGCGAGTCGCCCAGCGCACCAGCAGGAAGATCACGAACGCCAGGATGACGAAGTTGATCACCGTCGAGACGAACGCGCCCCACGCGAACACGTTGGCCCCGGCAGCGCGCGCCGCTTCGAGCGACATCCCCGGTTCGACCGCGCCCGACAGAACCACGTACTTGTCCGAAAAGTCCATTCCGCCAAAAATCTCGCCGACCAGCGGCATGATAAGATCGCCGGTCAGCGACGCGACGATAGTGGCGAACGCCGCGCCGATGATGACCGCGACAGCAAGATCGAGCACATTGCCCTTGCTGATGAAGGCTTTGAATTCTGATAGCATGACCCATCTCTCCTCTTATATTAGCGATCCCTTTTAGAGCGCTGCCACTCCAGCCGCCTCGACGCAACCCCCACTCTCCTATCGAGCGCCCTTGAAGGCGCGCAATCGTGTGCTATCTAGCTAACACAGCGCGGCCCCGACCCCCGCGCGCCCTAGGAGGGATTGCGATGTCTCTGACTGCTCCGTTCCGCGTGGCCATCGTCGCGCTCGCCGCGCTGGCGCTTTCGGCTTGCGGCATCAACAGCGTGCCGGCTGCCGAGGAAAACGCCAAGGCCCGCTGGGGCGACGTCCAGAACGCCTACCAGCGGCGCGCCGACCTCATACCCAACCTCGTCGCCTCGGTGCGCGGGGCCGCCGGGTCCGAACAGGCGATCCTGACCGAAGTCACTCAGGCGCGCGCCGACGCGACGCGGATCACGGTGGCCGAAGGGCAGCTGACCGATCCGGCGGCGATGGCCCGTTTCGCCGAGGCGCAGTCGCGGCTGACCGTGACGCTGCAGCGGCTGCAGGAAGCCTATCCCAACCTGCAGAGCCAGGGCCGGTTCGCCGACCTGATGACCTCGCTCGAAAGCACCGAAAACCGCATCGACACCGCGCGCACGCGCTATAACGAGGCGGTCCAGGCCTATAACACCGAGATCCGCACCTTCCCGTCGATCATCGGCGCCAAGATCATCCACGGCGCCAAGCCGATGGTCCCGTTCGAAGCGGCCGACACCGCGCAGACCGCGCCGACGGTCAATCTCGACAACATCGGCGGCACGCCGGCGGCGGCGGATGCGGCAGCGAACGACAACGCCGGCGAAGACGAGGCGGCTCCGGCAGCCGCCGCCAACTAAGCGCCGATGAAATGAACGCAGGCGCGTCGGCGCTGCTTGTCTTGTTGGCCTCGGCAGCGTGTTCTGCCGAGGCTGGCAACGCTCTGGCGCAAGACGAAGCCTTCGACGAGCCAAGCGCGATGCCTGAGAAGCCTTCCGGACCCGTCTTGGACCAAGCGAATATACTTCCGCAACCGGTGGAGTCTCGACTGGATGCGCGCCTCCGAGAGCTGTGGGCAACGACTGCTGACGCGGTGGTTGTCGTTTCCGTCACTTCGCTCGACGGTGCCTCGATCGAGACATTTGCCACCAAACTATTCAACTCATGGGGCATTGGAGACAGAGATACCGATCGCGGCGTGCTCTTGCTGGTGGCCCCAAACGAGCGCCGCGTGCGGATTGAAGTCGGTTGCGGTGCCGAGCCCTTAATCTCTGACGAGATCGCCGGACAGATTATTCAGCAGCAAATCCTCCCGGCTTACCGGAGCGGCGATTTCGCTGCCGGCACGCTGTCGGGCGTCGATGCGGTCATTGCTCGCCTCGCCCTGCCGCAGCCGGCAAACGATCCCGGTCCGCACTCCGATGCCTGTCGAGCCGAAGTAAGGGATGCGGCATGATGTTTGTTCGACGGATAGGGTTTTTCCTGGCCCTGCTGGCCGCGCTCGCGGGCGCGCCGGCAGCGGCCCAGCCGCAATTCCCCGCGCGCCCGGACGGGCCGGTCTATGACGGAGCCGCCATCATTCCCGATGTCGACGAGGCGCTGCTCGACACCCGGCTGCGCGAATACAACCGGCGCACCGGGCGTGCCCTTATCGTTGCGACGGTGCCCGAACTGGGCAGCGAAACGATCGAGACGTACGCAGAGACGCTGTTCAACGACGAATGGGGCATCGGCGGGGCCGGGACCGATCAGGGTCTGCTGCTGCTGGTCGCCCCGACCGAGCGCAAGGTGCGGATCGAGACCGGCTATGGCCTGCAGCAGTATGTCACCGACATTCTCGCCGGGCGGATCATCCGCGACGCTATCACCCCGCGCTTCAAGGCGGGCGATTATCCCGGGGGCATCAACGCCGGGATCGACGCGCTGATCGTCCAGCTCGACCGCGATCCGGCCGACGCCAAGGCGGTGGCCGAAGCCGCCGCGGCGGCCGAGCGCGAGCGTGGCAGCAGCGATGGTATCCCGATCAGCACGATTATCTGGGTCCTGTTCCTGCTGTTCTTCTTCGTCCTGCCGATGTTCGGCCGCCGCGGCGGGCGGCGCTATCGCGGGCGGGGCGGCGGCGTGGCCGACGGGATCGGCCAGGTCATCCTGTGGAACGCGGTCAACAGCGCGATGAACAACCGGCACTCCGGCGGGAGCGGCTGGGGCGGCGGTGGCGGCTTTGGCGGTGGTGGCGGCGGCTTCGGCGGGTTCGGCGGCGGCATGTCCGGCGGCGGCGGCGCCAGCGGGGGCTGGTAGATGCCAGGTTACCTGAACGAGGCCGATCACCAGCGCGTCAGTCAAGCCGTCGCGGCGCAGGAACTGCATACCGCCGGCGAGATCGTGACCGTGGTGGCCGACCGGTCCGACGGCTACTCGGATATCGCGCTGGCCTGGTCGGTGCTGGTCGCGTTCACCGCGCTGGCTCTCTACGCGCTGTTTCCCGATTTCTATCTCGGCCTGATCGAGCGGGTGAGCGGCGCCTGGAACCACGAGTGGACCCATCGCGAATTGATCGGGCTGGCCGGTGCCGGCGCGATGCTCAAGTTCATCGGCACTTGGCTGCTGCTGCTCTGGCAGCCGCTGCGCTTCGCCCTGATCCCCGGCCCGATCAAGAGCGCCCGGGCTCGCGCCCGGGCCAACGACCTGTTCAAGGTCGGCGCGGAGCGGCGCACGCATGGCCGCACTGGTATCCTCATCTACCTGTCGATGCGCGAACACCGCGCCGAGATCGTCGCCGACGAGGCGATCGCGAGCAAGGTCGCGCCCGAAACCTGGGGCGCGGCGATGGCGGCGATGCTGGCCGAGATCAAGGCCGGGCGGCTCGCCGACGGGATGATCGCCGCGGTCGAACAGGTCGGGGCGGTGCTGGCCGAACACTTCCCGCGCGCCGAGGACGACCAGAACGAGCTGCCCGACCGGTTGATCGAGCTCTAACCCGCGCCACCATCCATTTTGTCACCCCGGACCCTGTCCTGAGCGCAGTCGAAGGGTCCGGGGTGACAAGTTGGGTTGGAAGGGCTTGGCGGGAGTCGTTGCCAGGGCAGAGCGCCAGTCCTATGCGCCGCCCATGTCCCCCCTCCCCCCCGATGCTCACGCCCCGGTCGAAGTCGAATGGCGCGGGCGCTTCGTCGAGGCCAAGCGGCGCGGGCGGTGGGAATACGCGGCGCGCGCCGGCGGGATACGCGCGGCGGTGATCGTGGCGCTAGACGCCGGCGAGGTGATCCTGGTCGAACAATACCGCGTGCCGCTGGGCAAGCGTTGCCTCGAGCTGCCCGCCGGGCTGATCGGCGACGATGACGGCAGCGCGGGCGAAAGCGCGCTCGCCTCAGCCGAGCGCGAGCTGGAAGAGGAAACCGGCTATCGCGCCGCGCAATGGGATGAGCTGGGCGAATTCTTTTCGAGCCCGGGGATGCTGGAAGAGAGCTTCACGCTGGTCCGCGCCAGCGGGTTGACCCAGGTCGGCGAAGGCGGCGGGACCGAGCACGAAGCGATCGAGGTGCACCGGGTGCCGCTCGATCGGCTGGCGGGCTTCGTGGCGGACAAGCGCGGGGCGGGCGTGGGGATCGACGTGCGGCTGCTCCTGCTGCTCGGCGCCGGGATGCTGGAGGACGCAGACCAATGAAGGTGATCATCCTGGGCGCTGGCGCGATGGGCTGCCTCTACGGAGCCGCGCTTCACCGCGCCGGGGCCGAGGTCGCGTTCGTCGACGTCAACCAGCCGCATATCGACGCGATCGACGCGCACGGGCTCGAGCTCGAAACGCGCGCCGGGACCGAGTTCCTGGCGATTCCCGCGCTGCGGCCCGAGCAGGTGACCGAGCCGGTCGACCTGGTGGTGGTGTTCACCAAGACCTTTCACACCGATGCCGCGCTGGGTGGGATCAAGGCGGCGATCGGGCCAGAAACCTGGTTGCTGAGCCTGCAGAACGGTCTCGGCAACGACCAGCGCCTCGCGAACCATGCCGATCCGGCGCGGATCATGGTCGGGTCGAGCTCGCTGCCCTCGGACCTTGTCGGCCCCGGCAAGGTTCGCAGCCATGGCGATGGCGGCTCGAAGCTGTACCCGGCGTTCGGTGGCGATTCGGCCCTCGCGCGGGAGGTGTGCGAGCTGCTGACCGCGGGCGGCCTTCCCGCCACGCTCGAGCCCGACATCCAGGCGGCGATCTGGTCGAAGGCGATCTTCAACGCGACGATGAACCCGCTGTGCGCGCTGACCCGGCGCACCCCCGGCTTCCTCGGCGCGCACGAGGCGGGGCGCGAGCTGATCCATGCGCTGGTCGAGGAAGGAGTGTCAGTGGCGCAGGCCAGCGGCGT
>JANOAH010000217.1:0-3821 GCA_031411075.1 Erythrobacteraceae bacterium | reverse complement strand
TCACCGGCCACGGCGGCTCGATGAGCGGGGGTGCGGCGCCGCTGGCGCTCGATGGCACGCTGATCGTCAATTCGGGCTACGCGTTCCTCGGCAAGCTGCCGGGCAACGTGCTGCTGGTCTATTCGGTGGAATGAGCGCCGTCGCCAGCCACCCGACCAGCGCCGCCTATCAGACCATGCTGGTCGGCCTGTTAGGCGTAAACATCGGCGTGGTCTTTCTCGATCGCACCGCGTTCGGCCTGTTGGCGCCGTTGATCCAGCCCGAATTTTCGCTGACCAACGCCCAGGTCGGCATGGTCGGCGGGGCGCTGTCGGTGACTTGGGCGCTGTCGAGCTTCTTCCTCACACGCACAGCAGACCTCACCGGCCGCGCCAAGGCGCTGCTGGTCGCCGCCACAGTGGTATTCTCGCTCGCCTCGATCAGCTCGGGCCTGGCGATCGGGTTCCTGACGCTGCTCGCCGCGCGCGCGCTGATGGGCCTGGCTGAAGGCGGACTGCCGCCGCTGACGTTCGATATCGTCACCCGCGAAGTCGCGCCTGAACGGCGCGGCCTGGCCGTGGGGCTGACCTCGATGATCGGGCTGCAGGCGGTGCCGCTGCTCGGCCCGGCGGTGATCGTGAGTATCGGCGCGATCTATGGCTGGCGTGAGGCGTTCTGGGTGGCGGGCGTTCCGGGCCTGATCATGGCGGCGGCGATCTGGCTCTTGGCCCGCAATCCGCCGCGGGTGCCGGCCGAGAGCGCGGCCAAGGGCAGCGTTGGGTCACTGCTGGCGATCCGTAACATCCGTTTCGCCGTGCTCCTGGCGATGCTTAATATGACCTTCTACGCCTCGCTGCTCGGCTTCGGCCCGCTCTATCTGGTCAATGTCGCGGGAATGAGCACCGCGATGATGGGGCTGGCGCTGACCGGTATCGGCGTGATCGGGGTGATTTTCGCTTTCGCCTGCCCGATCTTGTCGGACCGGATCGGCCGCAAGCCGGTGATCTTCGCCGCTTATGCCATTTCGATCGTCGGCGCGGTGATGCTGGCGCTAGCCGGCAGCTCGGTGCCGCTGGCGATGGCCGGCGCGCTCTTGGCGGGTGCCGGGGGAGCGGGCGTGGGCGCATTGGTGATGGCGGTAATCCCGGGCGAAGCCGCGCCCGAGTACTTGCGCGGCACCGCGATGGGGCTCAACGCCGGGCTCGGCGAGCTCATCGGCGCGGGGCTGATGCCGGTGCTGATCGGCGTGGCCGCGGACCGCTACGGCCTCGGAGTGCTGCCATGGATACTGGCGGTGGTCGGCGCGCTGTTCTGTTTTGTGTCACTGGCCTTGCGCGAATCCGCCCCTCGCCTGGTGGCGCTGCAGGCCGAAGGGTGACCCGCGCCTACGATTACATCATCATCGGCGCAGGTTCGGGCGGTGCGGTCATGGCGGCGCGGCTGAGCGAAGACCCGGACGTTACCGTGCTGATGCTGGAGGCCGGGCCGCCCAACCGGCACCCGCTGCAGTTGATGCCGCTGGCTTTTCCGCGCGTTGCCCTGGGTAAAGTCGGAACCTGGCAGTTCGAGAGCGAGCCCGAACCGGCGCTCAACGGCCGCACGCTCGGCATTCCGCGCGGGCGCACGCTCGGCGGCACCTCGTCAGTCAACGCGATGATCGCGGTGCGCGGCAACCGCCGCGACTACGACGACTGGTCCGCGCAGGGTCTGGCCGGATGGGCTTTCGATGACGTGCTGCCCTATTTCAGGAAGCTCGAGACTCACTGGCGCGGCGAGACCGAATGGCACGGCGGCCACGGCCCGGTGCGCATCTCGCGGATGGAGGGCCCGGACCTGCTGTTCGACGCCCACCGCAGGGCGGCCGAGGCGGCCGGCATTCCCTATTGCGACGATCCCAACGGGCCCGAGCAGGACGGCATCTCGATCATGGAATCGACCGTCGGAGACGGGCGCCGGTCGAGCACTGCGCGGGCCTATCTGCGCCCGGCGATGGCGCGGCCCAATCTGACGGTCGCAACCGGCGCACTGGTGCGGCGGATCGTGATCGAAGGCGGACGCGCCACCGAGGTCGACTATGCCCGAGGCGGCCAAACGCAAAGCGCCCGAGCCGCGCGCGAGGTGATCCTGTGCGCCGGGGCCTATGGTTCGCCGCAGGTGCTGATGCTCTCGGGCGTCGGCCCGGCGGACGAGCTGCGCGCGCATGGGATCGCGCCGGTCCACGACTTGCCGGGCGTCGGCCGGAACCTCGCCGATCATCCGGTGGTGATCCAGGAATGGGACCTCAAGGACGACATCGGCCTGACTCGCCATTTGCGGTTCGACCGCGCCGGGATCGCTGCGGCGCGCTGGTTCGCCAACGGCAGCGGGCCATTTGCCTGGACCGGCACGCTGGCCAACGTCTTCACCCGCATCACCGAGGGCGCCGACCGGCCCGACATGCAGATGATGTGTCTGCCCTTAAGCGGCGACGCGCGCATCTGGGTTCCGGGGCTACAGGCGAAGCCTCCGGCGCGGCTGTCGGTGCGCACCGGCTATTTGCCGCTCAAATCGCGCGGATGGGTCAAGCTGCGCTCGGCCGATCCGACCGCCGCGCCGCGCATTTTCCTCAACATGTTCTCGGCTGCAGGCGACATGGCGGGCATGCTGCGCTCGATTCGGCTGACCCGTGAGATTTACGAGAAACCCGGGCTCGCCAACTTGATCGCGCGCGAGCATTTGCCGGATCCCAGCCTGCGCAGCAATGCCGAGCTCGAAGCGTTCGTGCGCGCCAACGCAACCCACCGCGCCCATCCAGCCGGAACCTGCCGCATGGGCCTGGGCACCGATGCAGTGGTCGATGCCGAGCTGCGGGTGCACGGGATCGAAGGCCTGCGCGTGGTCGATGCTTCGATCATGCCGGCCTTGCCGCGCGGCAATCCCAACCTGCCGGTGATGATGATCGCGGAAAAGGCCGCCGACCTCATTCGCGGGGTCTAGGCGACAAGCCGCCCTTCGATCGGATAGGCGGGATCGGTGTACCCGGGGGTCGAGGCATGGCCGGGCGGGACCAGCGCATCGGCGAACGCCTCGTCTTCGGCATCGAGGGAAACCTCCAGCGCGGGCAGGTAGCTCTCCCACTGCTCGAACGTGCGCGGACCAACGATCGCGGACGAAATCAGCCGATTGCGCAGCACCCAGGCGATCGCCCAGGCCACCGTCGATACGCCCTGCTCCGCCGCCCGCTCGGCCACCTGTTGCGCGATTTCGAGCGATTCGGGGCGCCATTCGGTCTGCATGATGCGCATGTCGCCGCGCCCGGCGCGGGTGTCGGCGGGCGGCGGCTGCCCCGGACCGTACTTGCCCGACAGCACCCCGCGCGCAAGCGGGCTGTAGGGTACGACGCCGACGCCGTAATGCCCGCAGGCCGGCAGCTGTTCGACTTCGGCCAGCCGGTCGACCAGGTTGTAAAGCGGTTGGCTGCAGATCGGCCGATCCATGCCCAGCACATCGGCGGTGCGGCACAGCTCGGCGATGCGCCAGCCCTTGAAGTTCGACACCCCGTAATAGCGCACCTTGCCCTGCGCCAGCAGGTCGCGAATCGCGCGCAGCGGCTCGTCGAACGGCGCGTCGTTGTCGGATTTGTGGAAGTACAGCACGTCGATGAAATCGGTGTTCAGCCGGCGCAGGCTGTCCTCGACGTCCTGGAAAATCCACTTGCGCGATTGGCCGCCTTCGTTGGGCTCGCCGCTCATCCGGTGGCCGAACTTGGTCGCGACCACCCAGTGGTGGCGGTTAGCGGCGATGCATTGCCCGACCACCTCTTCGCAGGCGCCGCCGTTGTAGAGATCGGCGGTGTCGAGGAA
>JANOAH010000216.1:0-1758 GCA_031411075.1 Erythrobacteraceae bacterium | reverse complement strand
CGGGGGGCATGGGCGTGGGCAAGACAATCTTCGTCACCGGCGGGGGATCGGGCATCGGCCGCGCCATCGCGCGCAAGTTTGCGAGCGAGGGCTGGTTTGTCGGCCTGGGCGACGTCAATGCGGCCGGCATGGACGAAACCGCCGCCTTGTTGCCCGCCGGCCGATCGCTGGTCCATCGCTTCGATGTGAGCGACCGGCGCGCCTGGGACGAGGCGTTTGCCGCCGTGGCCAGGGCTGCGGACGGGCGCATCGACGTGGTGGCCAACAACGCCGGCATCTCGCTCGGCGGCCCGCTCGACGAGTACGAGACCGACGAGATCGACCGCCTGCTCGACGTCAATCTCAAAGGCGTGATCTACGGCGCGCAGGCCAGCTATCCCTGGCTCAAGGCGAGCGCGCCGGGTTCCTGCCTGATCAACACCGCCAGCGCCGCGGCGCTCCACGGCATGGCCAACCAGAGCCTCTATGGCGCAAGCAAGGCGGCGGTGCGCAGCCTGACCGAATCGCTCGCCGCCGAATGGGCCCCCGACGGCATCACGGTGCGCAGCCTGATGCCCAGCTTCATCGATACCCCGCTGCTGCAGAACGCCCCCAACCGCCGCCGCAACGTCAAGATTCGCGACCATGTGGTCGCCACCGGGCTCGAGTTCACCCCGGTCGAAGCGGTGACCGAGGCGGCATGGCAGGCGGTGGATGGCCGGCGGACGCACTGGCTGATCGGCCGATCCGCGCGCAAGATGGCGCTGCTGGCGCAGTGGGCGCCGGGCCTGCTGCGCCGCCGCGCCCGCCTGCTGGCCGAAGCGCAGGAACGGGTGGCGCGCGGCGCGCCGGGCTCAGCCGGCCCGGATTAACTTCGGAACAGATTGCGCTTGCGCAGCGCCGCCATTGCGGCATGGCAACGGTGTGCCGCAGTCCACTGGTTCCGTCCGTTCGAGCTTGCGTGCCGTCACCGCGCCGGCCCATGCGCGGGTCGATGCCGCGTTCGGGGCGTTCGTCCTCACCAGCCGCGATGGCTATGGCCGGTTCCTGCAAGCGCAGGCCCGGGCGCTGCTACCGCTCGAGGCCGCGCTCGACGCCGGTGGGGCCGAACGGGTGGTGGCGAGCTGGCCGGCGCGGCGCCGCACCCCGGCGCTTGAGGCCGATCTCGCCGAGCTCGGTCTCAGCGTCCCCGCTGTTGCGCCGCTGGCCGCGGTGCGCGAACCGGCCGCCATTCTCGGCACGATTTACGTTTTGGAGGGTTCCCGCCTTGGAGGCGCCTTGCTGAAACGATCGATACCGCCCGCGCTGCCGGCCACGTTCCTCGCCCCCGGCCCGGCGGCGCTGTGGCGAGACTTGCTGACCCAACTCGAAACCGCGCTGTCGGCGCCGGCGCTGCAGGCCAGGGCGATCGACGCGGCGCTGGCCACTTTCGCGCAATTCGAGCGTAGAGCGCGTGATGCTACCCGGCTGGCGGCATGATCAAGGTTGCCGGCCATCCGGTCGACCTGACCAATTGCGATCGCGAACCGATCCATCAACTCGGCGCGATCCAGCCGATCGGTTTTCTGCTGGTATTGACCACCGACTGGATGGTGTCGCGCGCCTCGGCCAACCTCGCCGATTACCTCGACATCACCGTGGAAGACGCGATCGGCCAGCCGCTCTCCGCGCTGTTTCCGGGCAAGGCGATCCACGACTTGCGCAATCGCGCCGCGCTGCTGCGCGGACCGGACGCGCTCGAGCGGCTGTTCGGCGCGCAGCTGGCCGAAGGCGGGCCGC
>JANOAH010000215.1:0-8744 GCA_031411075.1 Erythrobacteraceae bacterium | reverse complement strand
ATCATGGCGATGGGCGGCTCACGCGCCTACGTCGACGGGGTGGAATTGAACCGCATGGGCCAGCACCTGACGCTGGCGCGATACCCGATGCACTTCCACGTGCTCGGCGAAGGCCAGGGTCAGTATATCCGCAATGCCGCCATCCACGACACTTTCAACCGCTGCGTGACGGTGCACGGCACCAACGACCTCACCATCGAGAACAACGTCACCTTCAACACCGTGGGCCACTGCTTCTTCCTCGAAGACGGGATCGAGCACGGCAACCAGTTCGTCCGCAACCTCGCCATCCAGACCAAGTGTCATCCAACACTCGACTGCGTGCCCTTCAACATTGGCCCCAACGGCGAGGCCATCAGGTTCGAGAATCGCCCGGCCCTCCTCCAGGCCAGCTTCCATGGCGGAAATACCCTGCTGCCGTCGGACAATACGGTCTCGAGCTTCTGGATCACCAACCCGGACAACACCTTCATCGACAATGTGGCGGCCGGTTCCGACCAAGCCGGTTTCTGGTTGTCCCTGCCGGAACACCCCAACGGCGCTTTCCTCGGGACCGAGCAGAGCCTCGCCACCTGGCCGCGCCGGACGCTGCTGCGCGAATTCCGGGGCAACACGGCGCACTCGAACTACGACGGCTTCATGTTCGACCGGAACATCGCCGCAGACAATACCTACGCGCTGGCCGGCAACACCTACCTCCCCTTGGTAAACCCTACTGACCCGCTGAGCGAGGCTCTGGTAACGAACTTGGTGGACCTGACGACCTACAAGAACCGAAATCAAGGTCTGTGGGGCCGCGGCGAACTTCTCACGTTCCACAATTTGAAGTCCGCCGACAACGCCATCGGGGCGACGATATCGTCGGGTTCGTTCGGTACCGAGACGTATACCTCGCGGGTGACCGAGTCCCTGTTCGTTGGCGAGACCGACAACATCGGCAATCCGCGGACGCCGGAAGAAGTCGCTTACGGCCGCAGTCTGCCGAAACCCTTGATCCCGGACTATCCCATTCGTGCCTACGAATATTACGATTATCGCAACGAGGTGCAGAACACGACCTTCGTGAACTACCAGGACAATGACCTGCGCAAGACGGGTGCCCTGTCGTGGCTCATGTTCAACAGTTCGGGCGTGACCACCGCTAGCACCATCAAGGCCGCGACATACATCAATGCCAAACCGGTCTATTTCCCGGAGATCGACCCGAGGTTCGACAACGACAACCGGGGTGGCAATTCGTGGAGAACGCTGTCGATTCTTGACCTCGACGGCACGACATCCGGCGTCCCGATGTCGCACATCAACCTGCACGATGGCGTGAACAACAGCGTCGTGACCGACGATACCTGCGTGATCAAGCCGGACTGGAACGCGTCCGTCTGCACCGGCGATGTCGGGCGCTTGTCCTTCGCGCCACAGCGCGCGGGCTTCCAGCTCGGGCGCCCCGGCGTCCCCCGCCCCCCTGGCACACCTTCACTCCTGGCGGGTCTCACCAACCCGCCGCCGCCGCCTCCGCCGCCGATAACGCTGCTGCACAACGGCACGGAGTTCACTGTCGCCGGCAGCGCGAGCAACGTGCGCGCCGGAACCGAGATTGAAGTGAGAACCGAACGGCCGGACGTGACACTTAGCCTGAGCGAGATGGACCAGGGCTCATGGGTTATCTTCAAGCTGCCCGGGTTCGCCACCGCGGCCGCCGGCACGCCCCAGCGCAGCCTGGCTGCGTTGCGCCAGACGGGCGAGACGTCGTGGTTCAGGGACGGGGACGACCTATGGGTCAAGCTGTTCGTGACCGATCCGGTGCGCATGCCGGTCCGCCCGCTGGACATTCAAGCCAGCGTGGCGGTCAGCCGGGAAGGAGCAGGCGACAGGCTCGCTTCTCGATAGCGCCCCCGCGCGATCAGGTGTGGCGACCTTGAAGTCCGCGAGGGGTCCGTGCGCGCTCAGGCAGGCATTCGATCGCGCTGTTCCGCCTTGCGCACGATCGCGCTCAGCCCCTTGGTCAGCTGCATCAGCCCGTTGAGCCGGCTCGCCGGATCGCCCCAGGCGCGGTTGATGACCAGCTTCATGTCCGGGCGCAGCTTCGCGGTGCCCTGGAGGCGCTCGACATAGGCGATCAGGCCCATGGGATCGGGGAACTTGTCCTGGTGGAAGCTGACCAGCGTGCCGCGCGCGCCGACCTCGACTTTCGATATGCAGGCCTCAATCGCCTGGTGCTTGATCTCGATCAGCTTGACCAGATTGGCGGTGGCATCGGGCAGCGGGCCGAAGCGGTCGATCATCTCGGCCGCCATGCTTTCGATTTCGGCCTTGTCCTTGGCGTCGTTGAGACGGCGGTAGAGCGCCATGCGCACCGCGAGGTCGGGCACGTAATCCTCGGGGATCATGATCGGCGCATCGACGGTGATCTGCGGGCTGAGGCCCTCGCGCTCACGCTCCAGGCCCGCTTCGCCAGCTTTGGCCGCCAGGATCGCATCCTCTAGCATCGACTGGTACAGCTCGAAGCCGACCTCGCGGATATGGCCCGACTGCTCGTCGCCGAGCAGGTTGCCGGCGCCGCGGATGTCGAGATCGTGGCTGGCGAGCTGGAACCCGGCGCCGAGGCTGTCGAGATCGCCGAGCACCTTGAGGCGCTTTTCCGCGACTTCGCCCATCACCCGGCCCGCCGGGGTGGTGAGGTAGGCATAGGCGCGCAGCTTGGCCCGGCCCACACGGCCGCGCAACTGATACAGCTGGGCCAAGCCGAAGCGGTCGGCGCGGTGGATGATGATGGTATTGGCGCTGGGGATGTCCAGCCCACTTTCAACAATGGTGGTCGACAGCAGCACTTCGTAACGCTTCTCGTAGAACGCGCTCATCCGCTCCTCGACTTCGGTCGGCGACATCTGGCCGTGGGCGGAGACGGCGCGGATTTCGGGCACGAACTTGTGCAGCCATTCCTCCACCTCGGGCATGTCGGCGATGCGCGGGACGACGATGAAGCTCTGGCCGCCACGGTGGTGCTCGCGCAGCAGCGCCTCGCGCATCACCATGTCGTCCCATTCCATCACGTAAGTGCGCACCGCCAGGCGATCGACCGGCGGGGTCTGGATGGTGGAGAGTTCGCGCAGGCCCGACATCGCCATCTGCAGCGTGCGCGGGATCGGCGTGGCGGTGAGGGTGAGGACGTGAACGTCGGCGCGCAACTGCTTGAGCGCTTCCTTGTGGGCGACGCCGAAGCGCTGCTCCTCGTCGACGATGACCAAGCCGAGGTTCTTGAACTGGGTGGTCTTGGCGAGGATCGCGTGGGTGCCGATGACCACGTCCATGGTCCCGTCGGTCAGCGCCTCGCGCGTCGCCTTCATCTCGGCCGCCGGGACCAGGCGGCTGAGGCGGCCGACGCGCAGCGGAAAGCCGGCGAAGCGTTCGGCGAAGTTCTGGTAATGCTGGCGGGCGAGCAGGGTGGTCGGCGCGACCAGCGCGACCTGCTGGCCGCCCATCGCCGCGACGAACGCAGCGCGCAGTGCCACCTCGGTCTTGCCGAAGCCGACGTCGCCGCACACCAGCCGGTCCATCGGCCGGCCTTCGCCAAGGTCGGTCAGCACATCGCCGATCGCCTGTTCCTGGTCGTCGGTTTCCTGCCACGGGAAGCGTTCGACGAACTGGTTGAAGCTGTTCTCTTCGGGCTCCAGCACCGGGGCCCGGCGCAGCGCGCGCGCCGCGGCGGTGCGCAAAAGCTCGTTGGCGATGGCGCGGATGCGTTCCTTGAGACGGGCCTTGCGCCGCTGCCAGCCTTCGCCACCGAGCCGGTCGAGCGGAGCGCCTTCCTCGCTCGAGCCGTAGCGGCTGAGCACGTCGATATTCTCGACCGGGATATAAAGCTTATCGCCGCCGGCATACTCGAGCATCACACAATCGTGCTGGCTCTTGCCGACGGTGATCGGTTCGAGCCCAAGGTACTTGCCGATGCCGTGATCGAGGTGGACCACCAGGTCGCCGCGATTGAGCGCCGACAATTCAGCCAGGAACGCGTCGGAATCCTTCTTGCGCTGGCGCCTTCGCACCAAACGATCGCCTAACAGGTCCTGTTCGGTGACCAGATCGAGCGCTTCATTGGCAAAGCCGGTGTCGAGCGGAAGCACCATCGCCACCGGCGTACCCTTGGCCGAAGCGCCGAGCGCTTCCTGCCAGGTGGCGGCCATCTTCATCGCCAAACCGGCTTCTTCCAGAATGGCGGCAATGCGGTTGCGCGACCCTTCGGAATAGGCCGCGAACAACGGCCGCTTGCCGCCCTGGCCGAGCGTCCGGAAGTGCGCCGCGGCGGCGGCATAGACGTTATCGCCGCGCGAACGCTCGGGCGCAAAATCGCGCGCCGAACGGAACCCGAAATCGATCGACTTGGCGCTTTCCGGCTCGGCGAAGATTACCGCGCGATGCACCGGGCGTGAGGCCAGCCCCGCGGCCCACTCGTCGCGCGACAAGTACAGCGCATCTGTCGGCAGCGGGCGATAACTGCCTGCCGCCTGTCCGGTCGTCTCGCTGCGCTGGCGATAGTAGTCGGCAATATCGCCGAGCCGCTCCTCACCCGCGCCGATCGCCCCGGCGTCGATGACCACCAGGTCGTTCGGGTCGAGATGATCGAACAGGCTGGCCAGGCGCTCTTCGAACAGCGGCAGCCAGTATTCCATCCCCGCCAGGCGCCGGCCTTCGCTGACCGCCTGATACAGCGGATCCTGCGTCGCGTGGGCGCCGAACAGCTCGCGATAACCGCCACGGAATCGCTTGATCGTCTCGTCGTCGAGCAACGCTTCGCTCGCGGGGAGCAGCAGGTGCCCTTCGAGCGTGCCGGTGGTGCGCTGGGTGCCGGGGTCGAACAGGCGCAGCGATTCGAGTTCGTCGCCGAAGAAGTCGAGCCTGAGGCCCCGGTCGAGCCCGGCCGGAAACACGTCGAAAATCGATCCGCGCACCGCGAATTCGCCGGTGTCGATCACGGTATCGGTGCGGCTGTACCCCTGGCGCTGGAGCAGTCCGGTCAGGCTGTCATGGCCGAGTGTCATGCCGGGCTTGAGCTCGCGCACCGCCTCGCGAATACGGAACGGGGTGAGCACGCGTTGCAGGACCGCGTTGACCGTGGTGACCAGCAATTGCGCCCCGGCCTTGCCGGTTTGCAGCTGATGCAGCGCCGACAGGCGCCGCGAGCTGACCGATAACGCCGGGCTGGCGCGGTCGTAGGGCAAGCTGTCCCAGGCGGGGAATTCGATCACCTGCAGTTCGGGCGCGAACCAGCGCGCGGCATCGGTGACGCCGCGCATGGCTGCTTCGTCGGGCGCAATGAATACCGCCCGGCCGCTCGCCGCCCGAGCCAGATCGGCCATCACCAGCGGCTGCGCCCCGCGCGGGATCGAGGTCAGAGACAGCGGCTGTCTGGCTTCGAGTATTCGCGTCAAATCTGGCATTTGGAGCGGCGACTTTCCATGAAATGTGACGCGCAAAAGCCCGGTCGCGACAGTCGCGGCCGGGTGAATCGGTGGGCGGCAGCCCTAGGCCAAGCACGGCCGAAGTCAAACCGTGACGTAATCGAGCCGTTGCAGCGCGGAAAGCAGGGGACCGACGTATCGCTCAGGCGTGGGCTGCTTCTGAAGCGCCCAGGCCATGACGTCGACGTCGTCCTCGTCGAGAAGTGCCTCGAACCAGGCCAGCGCACACTCGTCCCACTCGGCATGATGCCGGGCGAAGAATCCGCCGATCATAAGGTCCGCCTCGCGCGTACCGCGGTGCCACGCGCGAAAGCGAGCTCGGGCGAGACGGGGGGCCAAGTCGGTCACCCGGCGTGCCTAGGGCAACGCCGGGCGCCGCTCAACAGCGTCAGACCGGTTGCTGGATTGCGGTGAGCTGGGCCGGGGGGAGCCCAGTGCTCTCGGCCTGCGCCTTGAGTTCGTCCTTGCGCGAAAGCATTCGGTCGCGCAGCGCCACAAGGTCGACGTCGGTCGCGCGCGCCTGCGCGAACATGCCTTCCTTGGGCATTTCCTCTTCTTCGACGTGGTGCTCGATGTCCTCGCTCAGCACCTTGACCTTGGCGTCATAGTATTGCTCGTCCGGCCCGCCCGCCATGATGTCGTTGATCAGCACCTTGGCGCCGTCGTGCTCGACGTAAGCCTCGCTCAGCAGGTCTTCATCGATCTTGCCGTCGAGCGCGGGATAAAAGATTTCCTCTTCGATCATCGCGTGAATTTTGAGTTCGGTGCAGATTTGCTCGGCGATGGATTGCTTGCGGTCCTTGCCGCTCGCGCTCTCGAACTTTTCGAACAGCTCTTCGACGGTGCGGTGATCGCCCTTGAGCAGCGCGATTGCGTCGGTGAATTCGGTGTCGGCCATGGGGTAAGCTCCTGTCGAGTGGGGTTGGGCTTGCACTCATCAAAGCTTTGGCGCCGCCGCTAAGTTCCCCGCTTCACAAACCGCAATCTGAGTATAACTGCGCGATGCGCCCCGATACCCTCAACTCGCTGTTTGCTGAGGCCGAGAGCCTCGACGGGGTCGGGCCCAAATTGAAGAAGCCGCTCGACAAGCTCGGGCTGACGCGGGTCAAGGACGTGGCGTATCATCTGCCCGACCGCTTCGTGCAGCGGCGGGCGGTGACCGATCTCGACGAGGCGAGCCCGGGCGAAGCGATCGTCGTCGCGTTGACGGTGGTCGAACACCGCGCCAGCCCCAACAACCGCGCGCCGCACCGGGTGCTGGCGCAAGACGCCAAGGGCAACGTCGTCGCGCTCGTCTATTTTGGCAAGGCGTCTTACACTGCCAGGAAGCTGCTGCCGCAAGGCGAGAAGCGGTGGGTCGCGGGCAAGCTCGAACAGCGCGACCAATGGCTACAGATCGTCCATCCCGATCATGTCGCCGAGGACAGCGCGGGGCTGATGGGCCACCTGGTCGAGCCGGTCTATGCGCTGGCCGAAGGGCTGACGCAGCCCAAGGTGGCCGATCTCGCCGCGCAATCGCTCGCCCGCGCGCCCGAGCTCGCCGAATGGATCGAGCCGGGACTGCTCGACCGGCACAAGTGGCCCGCGTGGCGCGACGCACTGGTGCTGGCGCATCGCGGCGAGCATGCCGAAGCGCGCAACCGGCTCGCCTATGACGAACTGCTGGCCAACAGCCTGGCACTGCTGCTGGTCAAGGCCGACAACCGCAAGCGGCGCGGGCAGCCGCTCATTGGCGACGGGCGGCTGCGCGGCAAGCTGGCGCTGCCGTTCCCACTGACCGGCGCGCAGACCCGCTCGATTGGCGAAATCGAAGGCGACCTCGCCCAGGCCGCGCCCATGCTGCGGTTGCTGCAGGGCGATGTCGGCAGCGGCAAGACCGTAGTCGCGCTCGAGGCCATGCTGATCGCGGTCGAGGCCGGCTCTCAGGCGGCGATGCTGGCGCCGACCGAACTGCTCGCGCGCCAGCACTACGACACATTGCGCGCCATGGCCGGGCCGACCGCCGTCCAGGTCGCGCTCCTGACGGGCCGCGACAAGGGCCGGGCACGCGAATCGATCCTGATGGGGCTGGCCGGCGGCGAGATCGACATTGTTGTCGGCACGCATGCCATCTTCCAGGATACCGTCGCGTACAAAAACCTGTCGCTGGTGGTGATCGACGAACAGCACCGGTTCGGGGTGTCGCAGCGACTGCTGCTCACGCAAAAGGGCCGCACCACGCCGCACACCCTGGCGATGACCGCGACACCGATACCGCGCACGCTGACCCTGGCGCAGTATGGCGAGATGGACGTCAGCCGGCTCGACGAGATGCCGCCGGGACGCCAGGCTATTGATACGCGGGTCGTGGCGCTGGATCGCTTGGGCGACGTGGTCGGCGCGCTCGAGCGGCACCTGGCGAGCGGCCAGCAGGCCTACTGGGTCTGCCCGATGGTGCGCGGGTCCGAGCACGAGAGCGAGGATCTCGCCGCGGCCGAAGCGCGCTATGCCACCCTGAAGGCGCGGTTCGGCGATCAGGCGGTGCTGGTCCACGGCCAGCTCAAACCCGAACTCAAGGACTTGGGCATGGAACGCTTCGCCAGCGGCCAAGCGAAACTGCTGGTGGCGACCACCGTGATCGAAGTCGGGGTCGATGTGCCAGCGGCGACGCTGATGGTGATCGAGCAGGCCGAACGCTTCGGCCTCGCCCAGCTACACCAGCTGCGCGGCCGGGTGGGGCGGGGGATCGAAAAGTCAACCTGCCTGCTGCTGCGCGGCGACACGCTGAGCGAAACCGCGCGTGATCGCCTCGCCCTGCTGCGCGAGACGCAGGACGGCTTCCACCTCGCCGAAGAGGACCTGCGTTTGCGTGGCGGCGGCGAGCTGCTCGGCACAAGGCAATCGGGCGACACCCCGTTCCGCGTCGCCACGCTCGACCAGATCACCCGGCTGCTCCCGCTCGCCCACGACGACGCGCGCCTCCTGGTCGAACGCGACGGCGGCCTCGCCTCATCTCGCGGCGAGGCGGCGCGGGTGCTGCTCTACCTTTTCGAGCGCGACTGGGGTGTGCAATTGCTGCGCGGCGGTTAGTCGCCGTCCTTCGGCGCGACATCGATCACCTTGCCGTCGGTGTCGAGCGTGAGCGTCCAGCCGTTCTCGTCGACCGGGTTGCGGTTGTTTTCGGCGCAAGCATAGTCCCACATGGTGCTGCCGGCGGGATAGCGGGCGAAGGTCATCCGCACCGGCCACGGCCGGGTCAGTGCCTTGGGGTCCTCGAGCACGAGGTCGAACACCAGTTGCCCGCTGGCC
>JANOAH010000214.1:0-16116 GCA_031411075.1 Erythrobacteraceae bacterium | reverse complement strand
ACCGAGGCATCGGCCACCCTGAGCCCTTCGACCCCGATCACCCTGAGCTCGCTGTCGACCACCGAGCGTTCGCCCATCGCCATCGCGCAGGTGCCTACGGGATGCTGCGCGACGTAGAGGCTGGCGTCGATGAACGCGTCGAGCTCGGCGTCGCTATCGACGTCCACCCCGGGGGTGCGCTCGCGCGCGATCAGGCCCGACATCGGCGCGGTGTTGTAGATCGCGCGGGTGGTGCGGAAGGCGCGGCGCAGCTGCACTCGATCGACCTCGGCATCGAGCAGGTTGAGGGTGATCGCGGCGGGCGCGCGCGGATCGGGGCCGGCTAGCTCGACCCAGCCGCGGCTCTCCGGATGGAGCTGGACGACCCCGGCCCAGAACACGTGCTCCTGTTGCGCCTTGATCCCGGGGAACCACGGCGCGGCGTCGAAGCGGATCGGGTTGACCATAATCTGCAGGTCGGGCCGGTCGAGATGCTCGGCGGTGCGGATCACCACGTTGCAGCTGTTGACCATGGTCGCCATCGTCCCGCGCCCGGTGGCCCACCAGCGCGCGGCGTTCCAGGCGATCTTGTCCCAGCGCAACTGATTGAGGAACGTCACCGGCCCCGCGGCATCGAATTCGAGGCTGGCGCAGGGATGTTCCTGCAGATTGCGGCCGACCCCCGGGCTGTCGTGCACGACGGCGATACCGTTTGCCGCCAGATGCTCTGCCGGGCCCACGCCCGACAGCATCAGCAAGTGCGGCGAATTGTAAGTGCCGCCCGAGACGATCACTTCGCGACGGGCGCGGATGACCTCGGGGCCGCCGGGTGTGTCAATCTCCACCCCGATGCAGCGTTTGCCTTCGAACACCAGCCGTCGCACCAGCACCTTGGTCCGAAGGGCCAGGTTCGGCCGGGCCAGCGCGGGCTTCAGATAGGCGGTCCACCCGCTCGACCGGCGGCCGCGCCTGTCGACCGACTGCTCGCCGCGGGCAAAGCCTTCAGGATGCGCGCCGGCGAGGTCGTCGCTGACCGGAAACCCGGCGTTGGCGGCGGTTTGCATCATCACATCGTGGAGCAGGTGCGGCGAAGTGATCGGCTGGATTTCGATCGGGCCGGAGTTGCCGTGGAATTCGCTGTCCCCCCGCCAGCTTGTCTCGAGCTTGCGGAAATAGGGCAGCACGTCGGCATAGCCCCAGCCGCGCGCGCCCATCTGCGCCCACTGCTCGTAATCGAGCGGGTGGCCGCGCATCGCGAACATGCCGTTGATCGAGCCCGACCCGCCGAGCACGCGCCCGCGCGGCAGCGGCATCGGCCGCCCGCCAAGGTGCGGTTCGGGCTGCGACCAGTAATTCCAGTTGAAGCGCGGATCCATCATGCCCTTGAGGAAGCCGAGCGGCATGGTCAGGTAGAGGTGATCGGCCGCGCCGCCGGCCTCGATCACCAGCACGCTGGTGCCCGGATCCTCGCTCAGCCGCGCGGCCCCCACGCAACCGCTGCTGCCGGCACCGACGACGATGTAATCGAAGCTGTCTCCCATTGCCCCGAAGCTAACGGTCGTTACGATGGCTGGCAAGGAGAGCCCGATGCCCACGCCCTTCACCCGCGCCGATTACGACCGCTACGCCGCCGCGTTCAACGCCCGCGACTATGACGCGGTGTTCGATTTCTACGCCGACAATCCGCGCCTGGCGTTCTTCGGCATCGAGATCACTACCCGGGACCAGCTGCGCGCGTTCTACAGCTTCCTGCACCGGTTCGTGCGCGAGACGATCGAGGTCGAACGCTTCGCCGCGAGCGACGAGCTGGTCGCGGTCGAGGGGGTGATCCGGATCGAGGCGATCGAAGACCTGACGCGCGAGGCGCTCGACGCCAACGGGATGGAACAGTTCTTTCCGATCGCCAAAGGCGAGGTGCAGCAGATGCGGCAATTCATCCATTACCACCTCGAGGGCGGCAAGTTCGTGTCGGTGGCGGCCGCCTTGGTGGCGTAATCATTCGCCCTTGCGGAGATTTCGCATATCTGAAATAGCGCTGTAATGGCGGAAACTCCCTCCAGTCAGGTCAAATCGGCCACTCGCACGCTCGACATCATCGAGTATGTGGTGGCGCACGATCGGCCGCTGGTGGCGCAGGACATCGCCGTCGCGCTCGGCATTCCGGTATCGAGCCTGTCGTACCTCTTGGGCACGCTGGTCGACCGCGGCTATCTGGTGCGCGACGGGCGCCGTTATCTCGCCGGCCCGGGGCTGGAGCGGCTGCAGGCGCGGCAAGGCGCGTTCAGCCTGGCCGAACGCGCCGCGCCCCTGGTGCGGACCTTGCGGGTCCAGCTCAACGAGACCACCAGCTTCTTCGTCCGCACCGGCTGGGATGTCGAGGCGATCGTCACCGAATCGAGCGAACAGGCGCTGCGCTATTCGATCATCTCGGGCCAGCGATTGCCGATGCATGCGCTGGCCGGCGGCAAGGCGCTGCTCGCCGCACTGCCCGACGCCGAGCTCGAGCGCTATTTCGCCGAGAGCGAGCGGACCCGCTTCACCTCGGCCACGGTGACCACCGAAAAGGCGCTGCGCAAGGATCTGGCCGAGGTGCGCCGCGCCGGCTTTGCGCTGACCGACGAGGAATATTCGGTCGGCATTCGCGGCATTGCGTGCGTCGTGCGGATCGGCGGCGAACCAGTCGGAAGCCTGTCGGTCGGTATTCCCAAGGCGCGCTTCGACGAAACGACGCAGCGCCGCGCGCTCGACCTGCTCGAACGCACCGCCGGCCTGCTCGAACCGAGCTAGACCCTGTCTAGCGCCCCGTCATGGCCGGCGGCGGCGCGTCGACCGGACCTTGTGTCGGCCGCGGCGACGGCCGCCCAGTCGGCGTGGGCGTGGGCGTGGGCGTTCGGGTCGGCGCGGGCGCCGGCACCACCGTGGGCGGCGCGAGTGACGGCCGCGGCGCGAGGCCGGCCCCGGTCGGTGCCGGCCGCGGGGCCAGCGCAGGCAGCGCCGGCGCCCCGGCGGCGGCCGCGGCGTTGCCATAGATCCGGCCCGCGACGAACGGCCCGAGCGCGGTGCCGGCCTCGACCCGTTCGAGCGTGAACGGGGCGATGCCGGTGCCGACATAGAGCATTTCGGCGCGGTCCGGCCCGATCAGGCGGAAGCGGAACTGGTCGGGCTCCTGCCCCGGACGCGGATCGTTGAAAGTGATTTCGGCCCATTCGCCGATCGTCCGGCCGCTGTCGGCGCGGCGTTCGACCGCCGGCATGACGATCGATCCGAATCGCTGCCCGCCTTCGGAGCGCAGCGAGGTCGGCTTGGTCCAGGCCCCGCCCCAGCCGGCGGCATTGGCCTTGAGGTCAAAGCGCATGATCACCGCGCCGTCAGCCTTGAGCGCCCACGACCCTTCGAGAAACCGCTGCGCCAGTGTCGGCGCTTGCGGCGGCGATTGCGGCGTGGCCGCCACCGGGGTCAGCAACAGGACGAACAGGACTAGCAAGCGTCGGATCATAAAGGCCTTCCTAGCGGCCGACGCGAGCTAGAGGAACTCGGTATTCCCCTCCTCGTCGACCGGATTGCGATCGTTTTCGGCGCACTGGAACTCGATCAGCGAGCCGTGGCGATCGCGCCGGTAACGCACGGTGACCGCAAACGGCTCCGCCAGCGCTTCGGGATCGTCCATCCGCATCTCGTTGACCAGCACGTCGGCATTGGCCGCATCGAGGTGGATACGCTCGACAAGATGGAACTGCGATGAATGGGGCATACCGGTGTCGATATCGAGCACGTCCGAAATCCCGATCGTATCGACCACCAGCGTATCGCCTTCCCAGTGGCCGATCGAATCGCCCATGAAGGTGGGATCGGGGTCTTCCTTGTGCGCGCGCCCGTCGGTCCAAATGGTGCGGGTCTGCATCCACGCTTCCTGGTTGATTGTCACCCGGCCCGGGGTGAACAGGAATTCGTACGGATACTGCCCCAGCCGCATGATCCGCGGCATGCCCGGCGGCGAGCAGTTGGAGCGGTTGCGCTGGGCAACGCCGTTGTTGGCCCGAACGGCATCGCGCCAGGCTTCGAACCGGGTCAGGTATTCGCCCTTGAGCTTGGGCAGGTTGGGTCCGCCGCCCATGCCCGAACCGCCGACCTGCAGGAACCAGATCCCGCCCCAATCGGGCAGCGCGTCGAGTTCGGCGTAATGCCCCTTGGCATGCCCGGCGCCGCCGTCTTCGGCCAAACCTTCGGGCGGCGGCGACTGCGTTGCGGCGCCAAGCTGTGCTGACGCCGGCGTGGCCGCCGCGACGAACAGCGCCCCGGCGAGCGCCCAACCCCCCGCTGCCCGCATCAGTTGACTGTGCCCAGCGTCGATCCATTGGCGAAGCGGACGCCGGAATAGCTGCCGCCCCGCGCCCCGTTGCGCAGCGGGTGGACGAAAATCGTCACCCGGTCACCCGGCTTGAGCGAGGTGCGCCGCCAGCCTTCCTGCGTCAGATTGTTGGGGCTGGTCATCTCGATCGACCAGCGCTCGGGGCCGGCGCGCGCCGCTGCGTCGGCTTCGATGAAAGCGTGCGGGTTCTGCCACTTGAAGCGCACCACGGTGGCCTGCAGCTGGATCGTGCGATCCATGTTGAACATCGCATAGCTGTGATGCGCCAGAAGCGGCAGCGGCGCCAGCGCCGCGGCGCCAAGAGCCAATAGAGCGAGCTTGTTCATTGTCACCTCGTCGATGCTAGAGCTGCGGCACGTTGACCGCGGTGCCGTTCTTGGGGAGGCCCGAATCGAGCACTCGCCCGTCGGCCTTGCGAAGGTCGAGAAACAGCCCGCCCGGATTGCCGTTGCGCAGCGGCGCGATGCGCACGCTGACCCGGTCACCGACCTTGAGCGACGTGCGCCGCCAGCCCTGCCGGGTCAGGTTGTTAGGGCTGTTGAGCTCGATCGCCCAGCGGGTTGCGCGGCCGCGCGTGGTGACGTCGAGCTCGATAAAGGCGTGCGGGTTGGTCCATTGAAATTCGTGCACCGTGCCGTCGAGCGTCATCAGCTTGGTCTGGTCGAACATGGCAAAGCTGTGATGCGCCAGCGCCGGGGCCGCGAGGGCCGCGCCGGCAACCAGCGCCGCCGCCGCGAATGCGGTGATGCGGTTCATTCGCCCTCTCCTTCGAGTTCGGTCTGACCGCGCTCTTCGGCGGTGTGGCTGCCCAGGTTCGTCCCGGGCAGGTTCTCGTTGTACTGCAGGATGCACACCGCCTCGTTGATGTCGGTATAGTCCTGGCGGTTGTAGCGCTTGGTGTTCTTCCATTCGCCCTGCCACATCGACGGGTCGACCAGCGTGTATTCGACTTCCATGGTCTTGCCGTCATTGACCAGGCCGATGCGCTCGGTCAGCTCGAACGCATCGTCGATCGGGATGCCGAGATCGATGTAGTGGTTGTCGAGCTCGAAATAGGTGGTGTGGACGACGAGGGTATCGCCTTCCCAGTGGCCGATCGATTCGCCGTTGTAGCTCGGCACGACCAGGTCGGAATCGGTGTGGCTGCGCCCGTCCATGAAGATCGTGCGGACCGAGTTGTTGAACCCGCTGATCATGTAGATCGCGGTCGGCAGCTGGATGAATGCGTGCGGCCACACGCGCGTCATCAGCATCGGCATACCCGGCGGATAACATTGCCCGATCGCATCGCGATAAGTCTCGCCGCGCGCTTGCGCCTTGGGCTGTTCGATCAAGGCTTCGCGACCCGGCGCGAAGAAGCGCGGATAGGGCGGGCCGAACATGTAATCGGCAAAGCCGCGCGACAGATCGACGAACCAGGTCCCGGTCAGGTCGAACGGCGCCGGCGGGCGTTCGCGGCGCAGGTTTTCAGGCGCCAGCGCGCCGAGGTAACCAGGATGCTTAGGCACCATCTGATCGAGCCGTTCAGGCGCGATCGGCACCATCGGGCGGTTGACTTCGGGCTGGCCCTGGCCGGCGACATCGCCGTCTTCCTGCGCGGCGGCCGGCGCGGCGGGCAACGCGGCGAGCAGCGCCAGAACGGCGGCGAGCCTCGATCGGTGCGCCTTGCGTAACATCATCTTCAACGGCCTCTCCCCATCACCGGCCTGGCCTGTGTCCGGTGCAGTTGATGGATCAACCACCCGGTGCTGTATGTCAAGCCGACTGTTTGCGCGACGTTATCTGACTGAAACCTGATCAGAAACGCTTTGCTCTGTCTCGACCTCGTCGGACCTTTCGCTGCGGCGCTGATCGACCCGCTGGGCGATCCGCGCCATCACGTCTTCGAACAATTGCCGTTCTGCCGGGTCGAGATCCTGCAAAATCCAGTCGAAATAGGCGCGTCGCTTGGCGCGGGTCACGTCGTGCACGGCCGTCCCGGCCGCGGTCGGCGTTAGGGTCAGGCGGTTTTCACGGTCGCGTTCCTGTCCGCGCTGGATCAGTTTGGCATCGGCCAGCCGCGCCACCGCGCGGCTGACTTCGGCCCGATCGACTTCGAACGCCTCGCATATTTGCGCAGCGCTCGATGAACCCATCGTGCAGATATAGGCGAGCGCGCGCCATTCGGCCGCGGTGAGGTTCGAATCGCCTTGCAGATCGCGCGAGGTTTCGCGGTCGATCATGCGCGCCAGCAGCATCAGGCGGTGCGGAATGAAATACGGGTTCGACAGGAACCACGTGTTCGACAAGGTCATAAAGCCCGACGCCTGCTCCCCGAAATACCGCCGCCTGAATGCCGCATAGGCGCGCGCCAAGGCAACCCCCGCGGCGCGCCATAGCCTAAACAAGTTGATTGCTCAAATCCTTGTGTTAAGCTCTCACGCATAACAAACACGGTTCGGGGGGGATCGGTCATGGCGAATTCGACATTGGCATCGTGCGTGCGGGTAACGGCGCTGCTCGGGGGCGCGGCGCTGGCGCTGGCGGCCGGTACGGCCCAGGCGCAAAGCGGCGCGGCGCAGACCACGGCCGAAAACGACAGCGATGACGACGAGGCCCAGGTCGGCCCTCGCGAAATCATCGTCACGGCCGAACGGCGCGCCACCAACCTGCAGGACACCCCGCTGTCGGTGGTCGCCATCACCGGCGAGACGGCGGAGGCAAAAGGCATCGACGATCTCGAGGATCTGGCGCGGTTCACGCCGAACCTGGCCATCACGCCGACCCGCGGCGGCGGCAACAACACCGCCAACTTCGTCATTCGCGGCATCGGCGGCGGCGGCGGGGCGACCGGCGAACGCGGCGTGGGCCTGTACATCGACGGCATCTACATGCCGCGCACCAGCGGCGCGGTGCTGCGGGTGCTTGACCTCGACCGGGTCGAAGTGCTGCGCGGGCCGCAGGGCACCCTGTTCGGCCGCAATTCCACCGGCGGCGCGATCCGCCTGTTCTCGAAACAGCCGACCCAGGATTTCGAAGGCTACATTCGCGGCACGGTGGGCGAAATGGGCCGGCACGACATCGCCGGCACCGTCAACCTGCCGGTCACCGACAGCCTCGCAGTGCGCGGCCAGCTGGCGTTCCTCGAACAGGACGGATACGTCGAACGCGGCACAGAATTGCTCGGCGCGGACCAGGATTTCATCGCCCGCTTCCAGGCCAAGTTCCAGCCGCACGACCGGTTCCGCGCCACGCTCGGCTTCCTGTACAACAAGTCCGAAGCCAACGGCACGCCCTACGTGATGAGCGAGTTCGACATGCGCCCCGGGATCGAAGGGGTGATCCAGGGCAATTATGCCGACTGGATCAACGACTTCTTCAAACTGGCGGGGCAAGCGCCGCTGGCCGCCTATAACGACAGCCGCATCGTCACCGGCGACCCCTATCGCGCCAGCAGCCTGTGCTTCATCGACGATGTCAATCCGGACTACGATCCGGCCTGCAACCAGTACAGCGACGACAAGTTCTGGCAGCTCGATCTCAACGTGGTGATGGAGTTGAGCGACACCGTCACGCTCACCTCGATCACCGGCTATTCGGAGCTGGTCCACCGCGGGTTGACCGATTTCCAGGTGCTCGGCACCGAATCGCGCACCGAAAACGTCGATTCGAGCGTGTTCTACCAGGAGGCACAGCTCAACGTGTCGGTGTTCGACGGCGAGATCGACCTCGTCACCGGCGGCAACTATTTCCGCGAGGATTCGTCGGCGCCGAACTTCAACATCACCCGGCGCGGCACTAGCGTGTTCCCGAGCAATCCGGGCACGCCGCCCAACGCCGACGCGGGCCTGTTCCGCACCGCCGACTCGATCACCTCGCAGACTTCGCGTTCGTTCGGCCTGTTCGCCAGTGCGACGATGCACCTGACCGAGCAGCTCAACCTGACCGCCGGCGCGCGCTACGCGATCGACGAGAAAGACTATGCGCAGACGCGCTTCCCCGGCGGCAATCCGGGGACGCCGGACTTTGTCGTCGCGCCCGGCACCACCTCGACCACCGTGCACGCCGACGACACGTTCCACGCGCTCGATTGGCGCGCCACGCTCGATTACCATGTCACGCCCGACATCATGGCCTATGCCACGGCCTCGAAGGCCTACAAGGCCGGGACGTTCAGCTACTCGATCGTCGGCTACACCGCCGCGAACAACGCCACCGGCGAACGGCAAAGCGCCGGCATCAAGCCGATCCCCAACGAAAAGGTGGTCAACTTCGAAGCGGGCCTGAGGATGACGCTGTTCGACCGGCTGCGGCTCAATCCCACCGTCTTCCTGATGGACTTTACCAACCGGCAGGCGGGCGTGCAGGTGACCTGCGGCACCGGGGTGCTGGCCAGCATCCCGGCCAACGGGCCGCAATGCCCGGTCGGCTTCCTGATCCAGGTGCAGAACCAGGGCGACGTGCGGTTGAAAGGCTTCGAAGTCGACGGCCAGCTGACGGTGATGCCGGGCCTGTGGATCGACGGCGGCCTGGCGGTGACCGACAGCCGGCTGATCAATCCGCCGGCCGGCACTGTCAACCTGTTCCCCGATCTCCCCTCGCCGACCTGGAACCTGGGGCTGACCTATGCGCCGCAGCTGTCGTTCGGAGACGTCACCTTCAACGTCAGTTACGCCCGCGTCGGCGAACAGGACACGCACCCGACCGAAGGCACCGACTCGGCCTTCCGCCTGCCCGCCTACGGCGTGATGAACGCCCGTGTGCGGCTCGAAATGAACGAATTCCCGGCCTCGATCACGCTGTACGCCAACAACCTGCTCGACACGGTCTATGCGACTTATGGCCAGCGGTTCGGCGGCGGCTTCTGGGATTCGGGCGCCGGCACCGGCCTCGCGGCCCCGCTGCGCAGCGCGCTGTCGCTGGTCCGCGGCCGACCGCGCGAACTGGGCGTGACGCTGCAGTACGACTTCTAACCGGGCCACCGCCGGGCAACAAAGAAGGGGCGGCCGGCAATAACCGGCCGCCCCCTTTTTTGCCCGAACGGCGCCTTAAGCGTCGACCAGCTTGTTCGCGCCCACGCCGGTCTGGCGCCACGAATCGGCGTAGCTGTCGCGCGCCACCTTCGAGTACGGCACCGGCGAGACGATCGCCTTGATCTCGGTCTGCACGTGCGGCTCGACCGTCGGCTTGGTGGTGCCGCCATCGGGCTCGCCCCACACCAGCGTCACTTCCTTGCCGAATTCGACATAGGCCGGGTCGATCATGGCGAGGCTGAGCATCTTGCCTTCGTTCGAGCTGTAGCCGATCCAGGTCGACACCCCGATCACCTTGCCGTCGGCCTTGACCGCGTCGAACGGGTGCATCGAATAGACCGCGCTCGGGAACTCGAAGAACTTGGCGCGTTCGCCTTCGGCCAGGACCGAGCTCATCACCCGCATCACGTCCTCGTTGTCGAGCGCCAGAGTGACCTTCTGCTTGTGCGTCTCGCCGGCCATCCGCTCAAGCGCCTCGCGGCCGACGAAGTCATGGTCGAACTTGACGATGTGGCCATAGCCGATGTCCCACGGGGTCAGGTAATAGCCCGAGATATCGTCGGGCACGTAGCTGCCGCCGATCGAGCACTTGCCGGCATAGCTGTCGGCCCCGGCCCAGGCGCGGAAGTCCTGCATCATCCGGCTGTCGCCGGTGAACGTGGCCGGCAGCGGGCTCGGCAGCCAGCCGCTTTCGAGCGTGTTCGACGAATAGGCACGGCCGCCGACCAGGGCCAGCCCGTCGGCCTTGCCGGCTGCGACCAGCGCGCCGTGGACCGCCTGGTAGTCTTCCCACGGTCCGAACAGTTCGTAGCCCGGCTGCCCGGCCATGCCGTGGCGCAGCGCGATCACGTCCTTCCCGCCGATGTCGACGTGGGCCATGTTGAAAAACTTGAGGTCGGGCGCATCGGTACCCATCGCGGCCGACAGGATCTTCATCGCGTTCGGGCCCTGGAGCTGGAAGCGATAGTTCTTGCGCTTGCCGTCGGTGCGCAGCGCGGTGCGCTCGTCGCGCTCGACGGTCACGTTCCACTTGCTGCCGTCGGCCTTGGGATACTGGGCGTGGAATTCGACCCATTCGATCGCCGGCGCGCGGCCGACCAGGCTGAACTCGTTTTCAGCGAGGTAGAACAGGATCACGTCGCCGATCACGTAGCCGTCCGGCGTTACCGGCACGAACTGCTTGGCCTTGTTGACCGCGAAGTTCTTGAAGCTGTTGATGGCGAGATATTCGAGCAGCGCGAAGGCTTCCGGACCGCGCACGTAGAGCTCGACCATGTGGTAGCTCTGGTTGAACAGCACCGCGCTCTTGGCCCAGGCGCGCTGTTCGTTGCGCCAGTTGGAATATTCGGACGGAACGCCCGGATAGACGTTGGGGCCGGTCTGCTGGTTGCGCAGGAAATCGACCACGCTGGACTGCGAATCCAGCTTCTGCTGCAGGGTCTGATCGGTCATTATCGGGCCTCTCCTAAGGCGGGTTGACGGGTCTTGGGTTCCTCCACCGGCCGGCTGAGCCAGGCGGCGATAGCTTCGTTGAGCTCTCCGGGCGCCTCGAGCGGGAGCATGTGCCCCGCGCCTTTGACGATTTCCAGCGTCGAATCGGCCAACCGGGCGGCGATCGCTGCGTGCTGCGCTGGCGGGCTCCAGGCATCCAGCTCGCCGGTAATTACGAGCGTGGGACAGGTCACGGTGTCGAGCACGCTGGCCTGTTCGGGCCGGGTCAGCTGCGCGTGGATATGCGCGTCGAACTTGGCCTGCCCCTGGTCGAGGCACATTTCGCGCATCCGCTGATAGATCGGCAGGCGGCGGTTATGATCGGCGACCATCGGCGGCAGCCAGGTGTCGACCAGGACTTCGAAGCCCTGCTCGTGGCCGATCGCCTGCAAGGCGCGGCGCTTGGCCGGCTCGCTTTCGCCCAACGAATGGACCCCGGTGCTCGACAGCGCCAGCCGCCGCACCCGCTCGGGCGCGCGGCGATAGACTTCGAGCGCGACGCGCCCGCCCATCGAATGGCCGAACAGGTCGAAGGTATCGGGGGCCTGCGCCAGCACAACGTCCGCCATCGCCGGCAGCGAATCGACCAGGCCATACCCGTCGATCGCGCGCGAATCGGCGAACGCCGCGGTCTGCGCGGCGAACGTGCGCGCGTCACAGATCAGCCCGGGCAGGAACAGCAGCATCCGCTCTCGTCATATTATTCGCAGGTGTGAAAAATTCGTCTATACGAAAATAGCGGCCCGCGCTAGAGGCTTTGTCAACGCGTGCCGAGCGCCTACAGCGGCGCCACTTGAGAGGAGCTTTCGCCGATGTCCGCCCAATCGCAATATGCCGCCATCCATCCCGATTGGGACAAGTCGCGCCACACCATGGTCGACGGCTATTCGCTGGAAATGACCGCCAAGGAAATCGAGGGCCTGCGCGGGGCGGCGCCGCTGATCCGGCCGAACACGCAGATCGCGGTCACCTTCCTGCCGGGCGAAGAAATGGAGCAGCGGGTCGAAGCGGCGAAGCTGGTCCGCGCGCTGGGGTTCGAACCGATCGTCCACCTGTCCGCGCGCCGGCTGACCAGCCGCGACGAACTCGATCAGTATCTCGGCCGCATCACCAGCGAAGCCGGGGTCAAGCGGGTGTTCCTGATCGCCGGGGATCCACCTGAAGCGCAAGGCCCGTTCGAGGATTCGCTGCAGGTGATCGAGAGCGGCCTGCTCGAAAAGCACGGCATCACCATCGCCGGGATCGGTGGGCACCCTGAAGGGCACCCCAACGTCGCCAAGGACGATCTGTGGACCTGGATGGAACGCAAGATCGAGGCTTTGCGCGCCCGCGGCATCGTGCCGCTGGTGGTCACCCAGTTCGCCTTCGACGATGACGCGATTGTCGCCTGGGTTCGCGAAATGCGCGCCCGCGGGATCGACGTGCCGGTGCGCCTCGGTGTGCCGGGGCCGGCGGGGATCAAGCGGTTGCTCGGCTTTGCCGCGCGCTGCGGGGTCGGTGCTTCGGCCAGCGTGATGAAGAAGTACGGCGTTTCGGTCACCAACCTGCTCGGCCGCGCCGGGCCCGACAAGCTGGTCGATTCGCTCGATCGCAAATTGAACGACGAAGAGCATGGCCGGGTGCGGTTGCACTTCTATCCGTTCGGGGCGCTGACCGCGTCGGCCGAATGGATCAACGATTACGACCAGCGGCACGGCTGACATGGCCGAGGTGATCGACGGGCGCGCGATCGCGCGCGGGCTGGACGAGAAGACCAAGGCCGCGGTCGATGCGATGGTCGCCGCCGGCCAGCCACGCCCGGGCTTGGCGGTGATCCTGCTCGGGCATGACGGCGCCAGCGAGGTCTATGTCCGGCGTAAGATCAAGGCCTGCGAAAAGGTCGGCGTACGCAGTTTCGAACATCGGCTGAGCGAGAAGACCACCGAGGCTGGCCTGCTCAGCCTGATCGCCCGGCTCAATGCCGATCCCGAAGTACATGGCATCCTGTGCCAGGTGCCGCTGCCCGACCATATCGACACCCGCACCGTGCTCGGCGCGATCGATCCGGCCAAGGACGTCGACGGGTTCAGCCCGGTCAATGTCGGGCGCCTCAGCACCGGCACCGGCGGGATCGTGCCGTGCACGCCGCTCGGCGTGATGCTGCTGCTCGAATCGGTGATCGACGATTTCGTCGGCAAAGACGCCGTGGTGATCGGCAAGTCGAACATCGTCGGCAAGCCGGTGGCGATGCTGCTGCTCGACAAGGAATGTACCGTCTCGGTCACCCACATCTACACCGAGAACCTGCCCGAGATCGCCGCCAAGGCCGACATCGTGGTCGCCGCCGCCGGCGCGCCCGAACTGGTCAAGGGCAGCTGGGTCAAGCCCGGCGCAGTGGTCATCGATGTCGGCATCACCCGCATCATGGGCGACGACGGCAAGGAAAAGCTGGTCGGCGACGTTGCGTACGACGAAGTCCAGCACGCCAAGGCGGTCACTCCGGTGCCGGGCGGCGTCGGGCCGATGACGATTGCCTGCCTGCTCCACAACACCGTCCAGGCCGCGCAGGCGATCGTTGCCGGGCCGATCGAGAACCTGCCCGACCCGTTCTACGATGCCCCCGACCGGTCGCTGATCTACGGCGTGGCGGGCGAAGGCGGCGCGGCTGACTAGAGCCAGCCGATCCGTCGGAAGCGCCAGAACAGCAGCGCGCAGATCAGCGCGATAGCACCCAGCACCATGAAATAGCCGTAGCGCCAGTTCAGCTCGGGCAAGTAGGCGAAGTTCATGCCGTAGATGCCGGCGATCGCGGTCGGCACGGCGAGGATCGCGGCCCAGGCGGCCAGTTGCCGCGTGATTGCGCCCTGGCGGCTCTGTTCGAGCAGGCCGGCGACCTCGATCATCGCGCCCAGCGTATCGTTGAGCCAGCGCGCGCGCATCACCGCGCGGCGGGTGTGATCGAGCACGTCGCGGAAATAGGGCCGCGCCCGGGCATCGATCGCCGGCTGGTCGGTTTCGGCGAGTTTGGCGGCGACTTCCTCCATCCGCCCGGCGATGTCCTCGAACCGCCGCAGCTCGCGGCGCAAGCGGAAGATGCGCCGGATCCGATCATGGTCGGGGAACCGCGAAACCGCGTTTTCCTCCATCTCGCCCACCGTCACCTCGAGCTGGTCGAGCAGCGGGGCGTAGCCATCTACGATGAAATCGAGCACCGCGTGGAGCACGAAATCGGGGCCCTCGGCGAGCTTTTCGGGCTTGTGTTCGAGCTGGGTGCGCAGATCGAGGTGCGCGCGGGCGCTGCCGTGGCGCGCGGTGATCAGGAAATCGCAGCCCAGAAACAGCGCGGTCTGGCCATAATCGATGGTATCGTTGGCGCCCAGCGTGGCGGTGCGCGCGATCACGAACAGCTGGTGGCCATAAGGCTCGGCCTTGGGGGCCTGGCGGTGGGCCAGCGCGTCCTCGATGGCGAGCGGATGCAGGCCATACTTGGCCTTGAGCTGGGCCATTTCCTCGGCCGTTGGCTCGACCAGGCCGATCCAGTCGAATTCGCCTTCGCCGGCCGGCGCTTCGACGAGCAGATTCGGGCAGGGCACCGGGTTGCCGTCGCGATAGCGGATGGCGGCGATGATCGGCATGGCGGCTCAGCTCCCCAGCGGACGGATATAGACCCGGGCGATAACCGGGAAATCGGCCGCAATCCGCGCCTCGATGTCGGCCACGGTCCGCTCGACATCGCGGGCGGTGATGGCGTCGTCGAAATCGGCGCTGATCACCGCGACCACCATGTCGGGCGCCTGGTGCACGGTGAGCACTTCGCGCACCGCGACCACGCCGGCATGGGCTTCGGCACTTTCGCGCAGCGCCGCCACCAGTGCCGGATCAGCCGCTTCACCGATCAGCAGGCCCTTGGCTTCGACCAGCAGGACGATCGCGGTCGCGGCCAGCACCAACCCGATCAGGATCGAGGCGATGCCGTCCCAGTGTTCGTTGCCGGTCAGCACGACCAGACCGATCCCGGCCGCCGCGATCGCCAGCCCCGCCATGGCCCCGGCGTTCTCGAGCAGCACGATCAGCACCGGCGCGTCCTTCGAATCGCGGATCGCCCTGAACAGGCTCTTGCCCGCGCGCGTAGCGTTGAACGACTTGAGCGCCTCGAACGTCGACCATCCTTCGAGCACGAACGCGACGCCGAGTACGATGAAGGCGATGGTCGGGTCGGTGGTCGGCACCGGGTCGATCAGATGCGTGACACCTTCGTACAGCGATACCCCGGCGCCGAGCGAGAACACCAGCATCGCCACCACGAACGACCAGAAATAGAGCTCGCGCCCGTAGCCCAGTGGATGGATCGGATCGGCCACCTTGCGCGCGCGGCGGCCGCCGTAGAGCAGCAGCACGTGATTGGTCGAATCGACCAGGCTGTGCACCCCTTCGGTGATCATGGCGGAGGAGCCGGTGATCCCGGCAGCGACGAACTTGGCGATCGCGATGCCGACATTGGCCGCCAGCGCCGTCAGGATCACCCGATTGGACCCGTGCCCCGCCATCGCCGCCTGCTCTCTCCCGGTTGCCGAAGCGAATGTGTAAGGGGCTGGCCATGGGCCGCGCAAGTCGGCAGGTAAAGCGCATGGAGGCACACCCCTTGGATGTCCTGATCGTCGGCGCCGGCATTTCCGGCATCTCGATGGCCGCGCATCTGCGGCAGCTGCGCCCCGGGACGACCTTTTCGCTCATCGAGCGGCGCGACAACATCGGCGGCACCTGGGATCTGTTCCGCTATCCGGGCGTGCGCTCGGACAGCGACATGCACACGCTCGGCTTCCGCTTCGAACCGTGGATCCACGACAAGTCGATCGCCGACGCCGAAGCGATCCGCGACTATCTCGCCCGCATCGTGGAGGAGCGCGGGATCGACCGGCACATCCGCTTCGGCACCAAGGTGATCGCCGCCGACTGGCGCGCGGACGAGGCGCTGTGGCACGTTACGGTCGAGGACAGCGAAGGCTATCGCGATGTCGTCGCGCGCTTCCTCTACCTCGCCTCGGGCTATTACGATTACGACGATCCGCACGATGCCCAGCTGCCCGGCCTCGGCGAGTTCGGCGGTACGGTGGTGCACCCGCAGTTCTGGCCCGATGGCCTCGACTATGCCGGCAAGCGCGTGGTGGTGATCGGCTCGGGCGCGACCGCGGTGACGATCGTCCCGGCGATGACCGACCGGGCAGCGCACGTCACCATGCTGCAGCGCACCGCCACCTGGATGGCCGCCGGGCCGAGCGAGGACGC
>JANOAH010000213.1:0-1532 GCA_031411075.1 Erythrobacteraceae bacterium | reverse complement strand
CTTGCGCCAGCGCCGCTCCTCGTTGACCACGCCCTTGAGCCCGCCGGGGGCGGCCGAAAGGAACGCGCCGAGCGAGCCGCGGGCGATCCCCACGCGGTGCGCCTGGTCGAGCGCGGCGGCATATTCGGTGAGGCGGGTCTTGTCGTAATCGGCTCCGAACACGAGCTTGACCACCGGGGTCATCGGCGCGCGGTCCTGCACGGTCAGCCCGGCGTCGGCGACGAGTTCCTCAAAGGTTTCGGCGTCGTCCTTGGCGGCGAGACTGAAATCGTAGGCGCGGCCGATCGCGGCATAGAGCGCGCTGCGGGTACGGTCCTCGCTCGAGCAGGCGGCCAGCGCCATTTCGCGCGCCGAGGCCAGCCAGTCGGCCAGGCCCATTTCGGCTTCGGGCTCGAGGACCGCCAGGGCATCGGTGTCGGGCTCAGCCTCGACGGTCAGTTCGAACGCATCGCCGTCGGGTTCGGCGGAGGCGGCGTTCGCGCCGAAATTCGGCTCGGGCCATTCGACACTGTTCGGCGCCCTGCGGACGATCATCGAGGCGAGGTCGAGTACGTCCTCTCCCTCGCCCTCTTCGGTGCCGAAATCGGAGGCGCCTTCGGCAGAGACCGGAGCATCGGCCCAATCGGTCATCTCGTCCTCGCGGCGTTTTGCCGTCTCATGGACCACTTCCCCGGCAGCGCCGTCGAGCGCCTGGTCGATCTCGAGCATCAGTTCGTCGGTGGCCAGCTGGTCGGCGAGTTCCTTCCAGTTGATCACCCCGTAGATGAAGTCGATCGTGTCGTCGTCGCTCGAGAACGGCAGCAGGATTCCGCGATAAAGGATCGTCTGGCCGCGCTGGTTGACGAACTCGGCCTCGAACCCGATCGGCGCCTGGTTGGCGAGGATCTGCATGTAGTGGTCGGTGATCCGGCTGAGCAGCGAGCGGCTCGGCACGTCATCGAGGTGGCTGATCGATTCGTCCGCGCCGCATTCGCCGGCGAGCTTGTCGCCCAGGAACTGGACCGCCGGATTCTCGATCCCCGCGGTGAAGTCGAGCAGCACCGAGTAGGGTCCGAAGTCGGGCAAGTCGGTGGGATCGAGATCCTCGATCGACGGGAAGTTGCGATCGGCGAGCAGGCCTGCCCAATGGTTGTAGGCGCGGACCTGCATCCGCCGTTCGTCCTGACCCACCGGCGAGGGCGGCGCCTCGGTCGCGCCGGCCTCTTCGCCCGCATCGTAGTCGCGCGCGGGATCGTCGTGGCGATCACCGTACAAGCCGCGATACGTGTCCATGCCTCAAGCCCCCAGATGACGGCTTGCGCCGCCCGTCGAGACGACTTTGGCGCGACATGGTAAATTATCGGTTAAGTCGCGCCGGGAGTTTCGCGGCGGCGGGCGGCCGGATGGTTAAGGCGCGGTGGCCGGTTCGCCGACCGCATCGAGCCGCCCCTCGTCGCGCCGCGGCATCGGCGCGAGCCAGTGGAGCAGCAGCGTCAGCGCGAGCCAACCCGCGGCGGCGTGCAGCGCGAACGGCAGGCCGCGCCAGTCGGCCA
>JANOAH010000212.1:0-2318 GCA_031411075.1 Erythrobacteraceae bacterium | reverse complement strand
ACCGTGCAGGGCAAGCTGACCTTCGCCGACGAGCGCGATCTGGCGCTGGTCACCGACTGGATCTACGTCCCCGGCGGCGAGCTCGAGATCGGCACCGAGGCGCGGCCCTTCCGCCACAACGCCACGATCACCCTGACCGATGCCGTGCCGGGCGAAGACATCAACACCATGGGCGATCGCGGGGTGATGCTGCTGCGCGGCACGCTCAACTTGCACGGCACCAGCCGGAACACCTGGACCAAGCTCGCCGCCACGGCCGAGCGCGGCGCGACCAGCATCCGCGTCCTCGACGCCAGCGAATGGCGCGCCGGCGAGGAGATCGTGCTCGCCTCGACCGACTTCGATCCGCGCCAGGCCGAACGCCGCACCATCACGAGAGTGAGCGGCAACACGCTCAGCTTCGCCGAGCCGCTGCAGTACATGCACTATGGCGAGGTCACCTTCGGCGTCGACGAGCGCGGCGAAGTCGCCATGCTGACGCGCAACATCAAGGTCGAGGCATCGGAAGACGCGGCGACCAGCTACTTGGGCGGGCACATCATGGCGATGGGCGGCTCAAGGGCCTATGTCGACGGGGTCGAGCTCAATCGCATGGGCCAGCACCTGACGCTGGCGCGATACCCGATGCACTTCCACGTGCTCGGCGAAGGCGCGGGTCAGTATATCCGCAATGCCGCCATCCACGATACCTTCAACCGCTGCGTCACGGTGCACGGCACCAACGACTTGCAGGTCGAGAACAACGTCACCTTCAACACCGTGGGCCACTGCTTCTTCCTCGAAGACGGGATCGAGCACGCCAACCAGTTCGTCCGCAACCTCGCCATCCAGACCAAATGTCATCCGACGCTCGACTGCGTGCCGGTGAACCTGGCCGCCAATGGGGAACTCGACACGCGCTACCCGAACCGGGCGGCGATCCGGCAGGCCAGCTTCTCCCGCACCAACACCCTGCTGCCGTCCGACAACACCGTGGCGTCGTTCTGGATCACCAACCCGGACAACAGCTTCATCGACAACGTCGCCGCCGGTTCCGACGAAAACGGCTTCTGGCTGTCGATGCCCGAGCACCCGCAAGGCGCATTCGCCGGCACCGAGGCGGCCGCCACTATCTGGCCCCGGCGCACGCCCTTTCGAGCGTTCCGCGGCAATGTCGCCCATTCCAACTTCGACGGCTTCCTGTTCGACCGGAATATCAACGAGGATAACACCTTCGACCTGTCCTTCAGTGGGTTCACCCCGTTGGCAAATCCGGCTGACCCGTACAGCGCGATGGTGGAATCGCACTTCGAAAACCTGACCAGCTACAAGAACCGCAACGGCGGCTTGTGGGGCCGGGGCGAACTCCACGTCTTCAGCAACGCCAAGCTCGCCGACAATGCGATCGGCATGACGCATTCAACCGCCACATTCGGCAGTGAACGGTTCACCTCGCGGTTGATCGATTCGCTGGTGGTCGGCGAAACCGCCAATATCGGCAATCCGACCACACCCGAGGAGCTGGCCTATGGCCGCAGTCTGCCCAAGCGGCCGATCCCGGACTTTCCGATCCGCGGCTACGAATACTACGATTACCGCCATGAGGTGGTGAACACGAGGTTTGTCAACTTTCAGGACAACGCCCGGCGCAAGACCGGCGCGCTATCCTGGCTGCTGTTTACGGGTGCCGGGGTGACGACCGAGAACACCATCGAGGGTGCCCAGTTCGTCAACGCCAAGCCGGTCTATTTCCCGGCCATCGATCCCCGCTTCGACAACGACAACCGTGGCGGCGTGGCGTACCGGACCCTGTCGATCCACGACCTCGACGGATCGGTCACCGGCATCCCCGATTCGCACATCATGCTCAACGACGGCGCGAACGACAGCGTCGTCACCGACGCCAGCTGTGAGGTCCAGCCGACCTGGAACGCCGCCGTCTGCACCGGCGATGTCGGCCGGCTGTCGTTCCAGGCGGGCCAACTGGCTACCCTGGCTCCCGCGCCCGGCGGGCTGCGAGGCGGCTTCGGTTTCGGCTACGTCCGTCCGGTCTTTCCGCCGGCCGGAGCCGCTCCACCCTCCCCGCCCGCTCCGCAGCCGCCCATCGCGCTGGTCCGCAATGGCCGCGAATTCCGCATCACGGGGAACCAGAGCACGGTGCGGGCCGGCACCGAGATCGAAGTGCGCACCGAACGGCCGCAAGTCTCGCTCAGCCTGGCCGAAATGGACGAAGGCTCGTGGGTCATCTTCTCGCTGCCGGGGTTCACCACCGCAGCCTCCGGCACGGAGGTTGGCAGCCTCGCCGCCCTGCGCCAGGCGACCGAGACATCCTGGTTCAA
>JANOAH010000211.1:0-8796 GCA_031411075.1 Erythrobacteraceae bacterium | reverse complement strand
TCGCGCGGCTCGACCGAGCGGAAATCGATCGGCCGCGGGCGCATCATCAGCGCCTGCATCGGCCCGTCAGGGAGTTCCGGCGCGACGCGGATGCGGATCGCGGCGTCCGATTCCAGCTCCTCGGGCGGAGGCACGTCGGGCATCGCCGGCCCCTGATGGCCCGGCCCTTCCTGCCGTTTCTGGAACGAGGCGAGCAGATTGAGGATTGGTTCGCCCTGCTGGCTCGCGACGACGCGGCGATTGGAAAAACTGCGCGCATCGAGGTCGCGCTTGACCCGGAACTCAATCGGCAGTGCATCGCTGCCGCTGCGCAGGAAATAGGCGTGAAGCGAATGGACCGGGCGGTCGTCGGCCACGGTGCGCCGCGCCGCGCCGAGCGCCTGGGCGATCGCCTGGCCGCCGAACACCCGGCCGCTGCCTTCCTTGTGCCGCCGGCCGACGAAGCGGTCGCCGCCCTGCGGCTCGAGGTCGAGCAGCAGCACCAGATCGGCGACGAGCTGTTCGGGCGTGGGAGGCGGCGTGGCCATGGCCCGCGCCTTGCGCGCCGCCATCCCGCCCGTCAATCAGCCGGTGAAGCCGAGCTTTCGCATCGCCCGCCAGGCCAGCGCCTTGGCCAGGTTGCGCGACGGCCAGCGACGCGGCGGCGCAGGGTCGAAGCCGAGCCGCCGCAGCACGGCGTTGAAGCTCCTCGCATCGGCTTCGGCGAACGACCATTCGGACCGCCAGGTGATCGACAGCGAGATCGACGGCACCGGTCCGTTCTGCACATGGTGCGGCGCCATCACCGGTACATAGATCGCCTCGCCCGGCGTCAGCGTGAAGGTCTGGCCATGCGTGGCCAGTTCGTCGCGCCAGCCGAGCTCGCGCGGGCCGCCGGTGTGGTAGCTTTCGTGCACCCGGTCGGGCGCGCAGCGCGGATCGCCGGCGGGAAACACCGTCATCGCCTTTTCGCCGACCAGCTGCAGCAGGATGTTGTGCTCCGGATCGAAGTGATACGGCGTCACGGCATCGGGGCTGGAGACGAAGATAAAGCCCTGCGTCTTCAGCATCCGCCCGGTCTTGGCGACGATCTCGGCCTCGATCTCGTCGAGCAGTTCGGCGAGCAGCCCGGCATAGGCCGGCTGCTGCTCGATATTCTTGAGCACTGCCCAGCTGTTGCTGCTGGCGATCCCACGGATCGTTTCGCCGATCGTCAGCCCGGTGCCTTCGGGCTTGCCGTCGACGCCGATCGGCACATCGCCGCGATTGTATTCGACCGAGCGCGCGGGCAGCGCTTCGCCCAGCGCCGCCAGCGCCTCGAGCTCGAGCAGCGGATGGTGGCCGAGGTTGTGCTCGAGCGTGTGCGGCCCTTCGGGATAGGAAGCGGCGAAGTTGACGCGAGCGCGAGGCGGAAAAACCGCCATCGGCACCGCTGCTTGCGTCGTCCAACGGGGATCGAACCGGGTCATGTGTCGCTCCAGGTGGTGGCACTGGCTTCGCGCGCGGCGATGGCGCGGAACAGCAGCCGCCGGGCCTTGCCGCCGATCGCGATGTTGTGCCGTTCGACCACGCGGCGTTCGCGCCAGAAGTGGTCGATCATCGGGTGATCGGCCGCCGCGCAGCTATCGGTCCAGGCGATCTCGGGGCGGTCGAGCATGGCAAGGTTTTCGCGCTGCAGCAGCACACCGGGGGAAAAGCGGGCGAAGTCCTCGTCGAAGGCCGTCTTGAAACTGAACGCGCCGGGCGGGGTGAGGAACGTCGCCAGCATCGCGATCGGTCGGCCGTCGAGACGGATCGCGAGCCGTTCGAGCCGCCCGCGCGCAGCGGCGCCGGCGAGTGCGGTGCGGAACAGCGCCTCGGTCTCGGCCTGGCAGGCGAGCGCCGAGCCTTCGGCGCCTTTCCACCCGCGCCGTTCGAGCGCGAGGAACGCGTCGCACCACTCGTCCAATCCGGCCTGGCCTTCGAGCCGTTCGGTGGCGAGCACGCCTTCCTCGGCCAGCCGCCGCTGCTGGCGGCGCAGTTCCTTGCGCTTCTTGCCCGACAGCGAGGCTTCGAAATAGCCTTCCGGGCTGAGCGCCGATTGCAGCAGCGCGCGCTCTTCGCGCAGCACCGTGGTGGCGTGGCGCGGATCGGACGCCAGGACATCGCCCAGCGCCTCGCGCAGCGGCCCTTCGGCGCCGAGATGCGACAGGTGCAGGAACAGCGCCCCGCGCGCGGCGCCGTCGCACCAGGCCAGCAATTCGCGCCAGAACGCCCGCTCGAACCCCTGCGCCACCAGCGGCGCACCGGCAAAGGCGTTGCCGTGCAGCCAGTTGGCGAGATGCGGCAGCGGATGGTCGTAATAGCGGCTTTCGCGCCGCACCGGCAGCAGCCCGGCGAGCTGGCCGCCGGCCTCGAGGCACAGCAGCTTGACCTCGCCCGCCGGATCGAGCGCGCGCAGCGCGGGGAGCAGGTACCAGGATTCGTGAAACGGATTGGGCTCGCTCGCCCATTGTGCCAGCGCGTCCCAACGGGCGATCTGGGCGGCGTTGTCGAGCGCGCGCCAGCTGCGCTCGACCACGGTTATCGCGATCGAGCCCGGCACGGACCCTTGCAGCGCCGAGGCGTGCAGCAGATCGAGCGGGGCAAGGCTGGCCACGCGGTCGTTAACCCTTTCACGGCGGCGGCCTCGAGAACCGCAACCGCCGCCCTAGCGCGGCGGGCCGAAAGAAGGGGCTAACGGGCAGGGTTAAGAAAGCCCGCGCCGCCCGGCCCGCCGATCGCGCTCAATTGGGCGGATTATGACGGCGCAGGAACGCTTCGAGACGGGTGAAGTAGCTGACCTGGTCCGAAGGCTTGTCGAAGCCATGCCCGGCGCCCGGATAGACGTAGTATTCGTGCGGCTTGCCCGCCTCGGTCAGCGCCCGATCGTATTGCGACGACTGGCGCAGCGGCACGCGTTTGTCCTCGTCGCCGTGGACCAGCATCACCGGCACGCGCAGATCGGCGACGCGCGAGATCGGCGACAGCGTCAACAGATCGACCTGGTTTTCACCGCGCACCCGGTCGCGCCAGCTGCGCCGATCGGCACTGCCCCAGAAGAAGTCGTTCTGGTAATCGAGCTGCTGCTTCAAGTTCGACACGCCGGCGAAGCTGACCGCGCAGCGATAGCGTTCGGGATTGCGGGTGGCGCCCCACAGCGCCGCGTAGCCGCCGTACGATCCGCCCACCAGGCACACTCGGCTGGGATCGGCGATGCCCTGCGCGACCACCCAGTCCATCCCATCGTCGAGATCGTCCTGCATCTTGCGGCCCCACTGGCCCGCGCCGGCATCGGTAAACGCGCTGCCATAGCCGGCTGAGCCGCGGTAATTGGGTTGCAGCACGGCGTAGCCGCGATTGGCGAGGAACTGCACTTCGGCGTCATAGGTGAGCGTGTCGCGCACGCCGTAGGGGCCGCCGTGCGGCATCACGATAAGCGGCAGGCCTTTGGCCTCGCGGCCCGGCGGCAGCGTCAGGTAGCCGTGGATCGTCAATCCGTCGCGCGACTGATATTCGATCGGCCGCGGCGCGGCGAGGCCGGCGCGATCGACCTGCTCGGCCACCCGGGCGAGACGTCGTAACTGGCCGGTTTCGGTGTTGTAGTAGTAGTAGCTGCCGGGATCGTTGGGCGCGCCGACCCAGACCAGCGCGATCTTGCGATCGCGGCTGCGCGAAATGACCGACGTGGTGAGGCCGCGGAAGGTCCGCTCGAGCGTGGCCGCTTCGGCATCGCGCGACCGGTCGAGCCAGACCACCTGTTCGCTATCGGCGGTAAATCCGACACCGATCAGTTCACCCGTTTCGTCATCAAGGATGATCTCGCCAGCGTCGATACCGGGCCGGAAGAACAGCCGCTCGCCCACCGTGCGCGTGGCGAAGTCGTATCCGTAGACCCCGATGAATCCGTCCCGATTGAGCAGCGCGTAGCCTTGCGAGGTGTCGCCGATAATCGTCGAGAAGGTGACCACTTCCTCGTCGGTATGCGGGATGACCGGCGAGGCCGCATAGCCGCCGCCGCCCGGCCCGCGATATTTGACCGACCAACCGCGTTGGTCGGCCGTGACCCCCATCCGCACCCGACCATTGCTGTCTGCATACCAGTCCCAGGTCCCCTCGTACGGGGTCTGGACCATCCGCGCGCTGCCGCTGTTGAGATCGACGCTGTACACTGAAGGATATTCGGTCGGCTTGGCCTGCGCGGCCATCAGCAGACGGCTGCCGTCCGGCGCGACCCACAGGATGTCCGAGCCGTTGGCACCCATGACCCGCGGGCCCACGCTATCAGTCTTGCCGCTGGCCAGGTCGTGGACGAAGGTCCGGGTGAAGAACTGGTCGTTCTGGTTACCGATCGGAGCGGAATCGCCCATCCAGAACAGGATGCGGCCATTGCCGGCCCAGCGATAGCCGACCAGTTCGCCATCGGCCGGCGGCTTGAGAAACACCAGGCTGTTGTCGGTGAGACCGGCAATGGCCAGCATTTCCTCGTCCCCCTGCATCGTCAGGGCGAGGAGCTTGGAACCATCGGGCGACAGCTTCAGCCCGCTGAACTGGCTGCCGGCGGCGAAGGCCTCGGCAGTGACGGCGGGCGTCGTCTGGGCCAGCAAAGGCGCGGCCAAGCCAAGCGCGGCCGCGGCCAACCAAAACGTATTCAACTTCATTGGCGAACCCCCACGGCAGAACGCCTGCCGAAGAGATTCCTATTACAAGTTATTGGTTTCAGCCAATACTAAAAAGACAGCGCGGGCGACGTATCACGCCGCCCGCATCTGCCTCGATCAGCCTGCCGCGAGCGCCGCCAACAACAGCAGCGCGACGATGTTGGTGATCTTGATCATCGGGTTGACCGCCGGACCGGCGGTATCCTTGTAAGGATCGCCCACCGTGTCGCCAGTTACCGCGGCCTTGTGGGCTTCACTGCCCTTGCCGCCGTGGTGGCCGTCTTCGATGTACTTCTTGGCGTTGTCCCACGCGCCGCCACCGGCGGTCATGCTGAGCGCCACGAACAGCCCGCCGACGATCACGCCCAACAGCAGCGCGCCCAAGGCGGCAAAGCCGTTGGCCTGGCCGGCAATTGCGGCGATCACGAAGTAGACCACGATCGGCGCCAGCACCGGCAGCATCGAGGGGATGATCATCTCCTTGATCGCCGCCTTGGTGACCAGGTCGACCGTGCGCGCGTAATCCGGCTTGGTCTCGTAAGTCATGATGCCGGGGTTGTTCTTGAACTGCTCGCGCACGTCCTTGACCACGTCGCCCGCGGCGCGGCCGACCGCGGTCATGCCCATCGAGCCGAACAAATACGGCAGCAGCGCGCCGAGCAGCAGGCCGACGATGACGTAGGGGTTCTCGAGGCTGAAATCGACCGTCAGCGCCGGGAAGAACTCGCGCAAGTCGGTGGTGTAGGCGGCGAACAGCACCAGCGCCGCGAGGCCGGCCGAACCGATCGCATAGCCCTTGGTCACCGCCTTGGTGGTGTTGCCCACGGCGTCGAGCAAGTCGGTCTTTTCACGCACGCTGTCATCCAGGCCGGCCATTTCGGCGATGCCGCCGGCGTTGTCGGTGACCGGGCCATAGGCGTCGAGCGCCACGACCATGCCGGCCAGCGCCAGCATCGCGGTGGCGGCGTAAGCAATGCCGATCAGGCCGGCGAGCTGGTAGGCGATGATGATCCCGGCGACGATCACCAGCGTTGGCAGCGCGGTCGCTTCCATGCTGATGGCGAGGCCCTGGATGACGTTGGTGCCGTGGCCGGTTTCGGACGCCTTGGCGATCGAGCGCACCGGGCGATAATTGGTGCCGGTGTAGTACTCGGTGATCCAGATGATCAGCCCGGTGATGACCAGGCCGACGAGCGCACACCAGAACAGGCTCATCGCCGTGAAGCTGGTGACGCCGACGCTGAACTGCACGTCCATGCCGCCCAGCGCGTAGTCGATCGCCCACCAGATCGCCGGAACGGCAAGCACCGCACTGACCAGGAAGCCCTTGTACATCGCGCCCATGACGTTCTTCGAACCGCCCAGGCGTACGCAATAGGTGCCCAGAATGCAGGTGACGATGCACACCCCGCCGATCAGCAACGGCAGGCTCATCATCGGCATCAACAGGTCGCCGAGGTTCTTCATCAACAGCGCGGTCAGCACCATCGTGGCGCCGACGGTGACGACATAGGTCTCGAACAGGTCGGCGGCCATGCCGGCGCAGTCACCGACGTTGTCGCCGACGTTGTCGGCAATCACCGCGGGGTTGCGGGGATCGTCTTCGGGAATGCCGGCCTCGACCTTGCCGACGAGGTCGGCGCCGACGTCGGCCGCCTTGGTGAAGATGCCGCCGCCCAGACGTGCGAAGATCGAGATCAGCGAGGCGCCGAAGGCCAGCGCGACCAGCGCGTCGATGACGACGCGGTCATTGGGGGCATGGCCCATGTTGTGGGTCAGGACATAGAAGAACACCGCGATGGCAAGCAGCGCCAGGCCCGCCACCAGCATGCCGGTGATCGCGCCGGCGCGGAACGCCATAGTCAGGCCCTGCTGCAGCCCGACGCTGGCCGCCTGCGCGGTGCGCACGTTCGAGCGGACCGAGATGTTCATGCCGATGAACCCGGCCACGCCCGAAAGGATCGCGCCGAGCACGAAGCCGGTGGCCGAGATCGGGCCGAGGAAGAACCCGACCAGCAGGGCGACGACCACGCCGACCACGCCGATCGTGGTGTACTGCCGCTTCAGGTACGCCTGCGCGCCTTCCTGGATGGCGGCGGCGATTTCCTGCATTTTCTCGCTGCCGGCGCTCGCTCCGAGCACCTGGCGGCTGGTGACGAAGCCGTAGACCACGGCCAACAGGCCGAGCACGATGGCGATGACGGTAAGGTCCATGACGAGACCAACTCCCCCTTGAGATAAAACGACGCGCGGCCACGGCGTTGGCCGGGTCGCGCGGAACGCGCCGTCCGCTAGCGGGGGCGCGCTCGAATGTCCACCCTGTCCGAATTTGGACCGCCCAGGCGATCGAAAGCCGCGGATTCTTGCGGCTTTCGATGGTTTATGCGAAGTTAACGCCCGGTTGGGTAGTGGCCCTTAGGTCGCGAAACTGGGATGTGGACGGTGAGCGAGGGACCGATGTCAGACGCGCATGCGCTGGTCCGCCCCGCGGCGGATGACGCTGCCTATGCGCCTGACGCACCGGCCACCGCCTTCCCGTTCGCCGCGCGCGACGGGCTCGACCGCCATGTCCGCCGCGATTTGCGCAAACAGGAACAGGCGATCGCGCGCCAGTTCATCGGCGGGGCGATGTGGCCTTATGTCGCGACCGCGTGGGGCGGTTTCGCGCTGTGGTTGGCGCTGTTTCCGCTGACCATGGCGGGCGTGGTGCCGCTGTGGCTGGCGTTCGTGGTCAGCTGCGTGCTTGCCACCGGCGGCTACGTCACCAGCCACGAAGCGATGCATTCGAACATTCGCCGTCCCGGCGCGAAGGATTACTGGATCAACGAATGGGTCGGGCAGGTCTCGACCATCCCGATCGTGTTCCCGTTTTCGATGGCGCGGATGATGCACCTCGAGCATCACTATCACACCAACGATCCCGTCAAGGATCCCGACTTCACCGACGAAGCGCCGACCGCGCTGAGGGCCTGGTACAAGACTTGGTACAATCGCCAGCCGGGCGTCGACGGCTCGATCCACGCTTACAAGCGCATTCTGGCCAACATGGGCACGCCCGAAGCGGCGCGCGCGCTCAAGGAAACGATGCTGCTGCAGCTCGTCTTCATGGCGGTGCTGTTTGCGCTGGCGTGGAGCGGGTACGCGATGGTCGCCGCGCTGGTATGGTGGCTGCCGCGCCATATCGGCCTCAGCTACATCCGCTTTTACCTCAGCTGGGCGCCGCACCACCCGCGCGCCGGGCGTACCGGGCGGTACGAGAACACGCGCGTGTTCAAGAGCCGGCTGGGCCATGTGCTGTCGATGGGGATGGAAACGCACCTCGCGCACCATCTCTATCCCAATATTCCCAACCACCGCACCCGCGCCGCCTATCGCGCGCTCAAGCCTGTGCTCGAAGCGCGCGGCGTCGATGTGGCGAGGCTGCACTGATGGAAGCCGTGCTCAAGCCGCTGTTCCGCTGGCTGCCGTTCCTGTTCGGGATCGGCTTCATCGCCCCGCTGATCGCGCAGACCATGGCCTATTGGGACATTCCCGCGCCGTTCGGGCTCAACCGGATCGTGTTCGGGCTGGTGATCGGTGCGCCGTGGGGGCTTTACGCGGTGTGGCGCGGGCGCTGGCTGTGACCGAGCAATTGCGCCTCGATCCCGCCGCAGCGGTCGAAACACTGGCCCCCGATGCGCCGGCGATTCCGCTCGGCCGCGACGGCGGGCTCGATGCCTATGTCCGGCGCGACCTGCAGCGGCAGGAACGCGAGATTGCCAAGAAATACTACGCGATGGGCCAGCAGATCCGCTGGCGCTACGTCGCGGCCACGCTGATCGGCTTTGCCGTGTGGGTCAGCCTGTTCCCGCTAACCATGCTCGGCCTGGTGCCGCTGTGGGCGGCGTTCGCGGTGTCTTACCTGATCGCGACGGCCGGCTACATCACCGCGCACGAGGCGATGCATGCGACGATCGGGCGCAAGGGCACCAAGGCTGCGTTCTGGAACGAGTTGACCGGGCAGCTCAGCATGATCCCGCTGATGTTCCCGTTCTCGATCGCGCGGATCACCCACCTGCAGCATCACCGCTTTCCCAACGATCCGGTGCGCGATCCCGATTATCCCGACAGCGCGCCCAGCTTGCGCGCGGCGCTGTGG
>JANOAH010000210.1:0-5664 GCA_031411075.1 Erythrobacteraceae bacterium | reverse complement strand
TCGACGTGTTCCTCCTCGTTGGCGAGGATCTCTTCGAACAGCTCGCGGCTGGTGTAGTCGCGCACGGTTTCGCAGTGCTGGATCGCGTCTTTGAGCAGCGGGATCGCTTCCATTTCGACCGCGAGGTCGGCGCGGAGGATTTCCTCGACCGTCTCGCCGACCTTGAGCTTATGCAGCGCCTGGAAGTTAGGCAAACCTTCGAGGAAGAGCACCCGGTCCGCCAGCTTGTCGGCGTGCTTCATCTCGTCGATCGATTCGTGCCGCTCGTACGCGGCGAGCTTCTTGACGCCCCAGTTGTCGAGCACGCGGTAGTGCAGCCAGTACTGGTTGATCGCGGTCAGCTCGTTGGTGAGCGCCTTGTTGAGAAACTCGATGACCTTAGGATCGCCCTGCATGCCGGTCTCCTGCGCTGACGAATCCATGCGCCCGCGGGGATAGCCTGGCAAGGCCCAAAATCGCCAAAAATGGCGGAAATCCTAGGGTTTGCGACTGATAATCAGGAGCGCGTCAGGCCGCGACCAAGCGCGGCTTGCGGCACTGCGCGCGCTCTTCCGCAGCGGTTTCGTCAGCCTCATCAAGACAGGTGCCGCACTGCGGTTCGCACCCGAGCGCGGCGTAGATCGCCACCGCATCGCCGGCCATCTGGCTGGCGGCGCGGCGAAATTCGCATTCGCGGATGGCATTGCAGACGCACACGTACATCGGTGGCCGAGTCTCCGGGTTCGCCCGGCTCTTTAATGCAATTCGGTCGCAATAGCAAGAGAGCGCCTTTGTGGCTTCGCGCTGCTTGAGCGCCGTCAGCGCCGCAGCGGGAACAGCTTCCAGTAAGTCAGGCAGCGCCATAGCCATTCGAGCGGGCCGTAGCGGAACCGTTCCAGCCACGGTTTCGACCACAGCAGCATCGCCACCCACGCCAGGAGCACGAACGGCAGCAGGCCGAGGCGGTGGAACTGCCCGAACAAGCCGAGCGCCCAGCCGTGGAACAGCAGCATCATCACGATCGAAGTGCCGAGGTAATTGCTGAACGCCATCCGCCCGGCCGCGGCAAAGCGGCTGCCGAGCGGGGTGGCGAGGATCGCCGGCGCATTGACCACCAGCAGCGCGGCCAATCCCAGCGCGATCGGGAGTTGCGCCAGCCTCCCGAGCGCGTTGAACACGAACAGCGTGCGCAACATGGCAAAGCCCGAAATCAGCGGCCAGGTAGCGACCAGCGCGGTAAAGGCGAGGCCCGTCAGCAGACCGCGCCAGCCCCACTTGCGCATCTTCGCAGGGTCGATCGCGCCGCTGAAAAAGCCCATCCGGAACAGCGCCATGCCGATCAGCACCAGGGCGAGCGTTTCGGTGAGAGGAACGATGACCAGGCCGTTGAAGAACCCGCCGGCCTCCTCGTCCACCATGTGCCGCACGATCGCCGGGTAGCTGTCGCCGCTGTACAGCACGGTCGCTTCGGCGACGTCTTCGGCGGTGCGCTGCGGCGCTTCGGCGAGCGATTTGCGCGCATCGGCCGGCAGCTTCGCGGTGATGGCGGGGACGGACGTGGCGAGATAGGCACCGCCCATCCCCACGGTCATCACCAGCGCCCCTACGATATAGAGCCCGATCCCGACCCTGAGCTGGGTGCGCGCGCGCCATTTCATCAGCAACAGCGCCATGATCCCGGTGGCAGCGTACGTGCCGAGGATATCGCCGTGCCAGATCAGGAAATAGTGCACCGCGCCGAACACCAGCAGCCACAGCAGCCGCCGAAACTGCAGCCAGCGCCCGCTGCCGCGCGCCCAGGCGCGCTCCACGAACAGGTACATCCCCGCGCCGAACAGCAGCGAGAACAACCCGCGGAACTTGTGATCGACGAACACCAGCTGGAAGAACCATACCGCCTTGTCGAAGGCATTGGCGCCGCCGGGCAGCATCTCGGGCCAGAAGTACGCCATCGTCGGTTGGCCGAACGCGGTGATGTTGGCGAACAGGATGCCGAGAACGGCGATGCCGCGAATGAGGTCGAGCGTGACGACCCGTTCGCCGCCCTTGACCGGCGCCTGTGGCGCTTCGTCCGGCGTTGCCGCCACCTCGATTGCATTCGTCGCCATGACCGTCCCCCTTGGCGACAGGTCTTAGGCCCGATCAGCGGTCGGTCACAAGGCAGTCCTGGCCCGCTTGCTTGAGCGATCGACAGGCGGCTTCGGCGGCGGCTCGGGTGGCGAAGCCGCCGGCCATGAGCCGGGTCACCCGGCCCGCCGGAACGGTCAGCTTCGGATGTCCGGCGAGCTCGGCCCGGCCCGACAGACGGCTCCACAGCTGGTCGGCATTGCCCGGCACCGAAAACGCCCCCAGCTGGACGCGCCATGGCCCGCTGGCGGCAGGCGCGGCGGAGGCGACTTGCACCCGCGCAGGCCCCGGCGCCGGGGTGCGCGCGGGCGGGGACGCGGGCGTCGGCGCAGGACGCGGGCGAGGCGAAGCGGCTGCTTGCTGCGGCGGCGCGGGGCGGCGCGTGAAGGTCGCGCCGGCATTGGCCGGGCTCTCGGTCCCGGTGGCCAGCCGCGCTTCGGCCACCGCGGCACGCGCTGCGGCGACCGAGGGCGAGACCGCCACCGTCGGGATCGGGCGCGGCACCCGGCCCGGCGCGACGTCCACCGCCGGCGCCTGCCCGGGCCCGCCGGCGGCGAGATCGGCGGCGGCGAGTTCGGCGCTGCGCGCAGCATCGGCTTCGGTGCGCAAGCTCTGCGCCAGCGTTGCCGCCTGCTGGCGTTGTTCGAGCGGGATCTGCCGGTCCATCTCCGCCAGCGCCCCGGCGGCCTGCGGCAGTGCCGCGCTGTTGGCGAGCGTCACCAGCGCATAGGCGCGGACCCAGTCGCGCGCGACCAAGTCGCCGTTGAAATGGGCAATGCCGAGCAGGTACTGCGAGCGCGGATCGCCGCGCCGGGCGGCGTCCCGGACATAAGGCAGCGCGGTTTCGCGGCGGCCGTCCTGGAACAGCATCAGGCCATAAGTATCGGCCGCCTGGACATGCCCCTTGGCGGCGGCGCCGGCATAGAGCTGTTCGGCGCGGCGCTGGTTTTCCGCCACCCCGCGCCCGAGGCGATAGGCCTGGGCGAGATTGAACATCGCATCGGCATCGCCGGCCGCGGCCGGGCCTTCCCATTCGCGCACCGCGCGGGCGTAATCGCCGCGGCTCCAGGCATCGACCCCGGCCCTGACGTCGGCCAGCGCCGGCGGCGCGGCACACAGCGCCAGCAGCGCCGCGCCCAGCCCGGTTCTGATCCCCCCACGCCGCATCGATCGCCTTCCCCGGCTGCGTTCTTCCGAAGCTGCCATAGTAAACGGGGCGTTAGCAAAAGCTTTATGCGCGCCGGTTAATCGACACGGCCGCCGCGGAGCGTCACCGTCCGGCCACAACGCGGCGCAACCCTGATCGAACCGCGCGGCGCGATTAACTCAAAATTTAGGGTGATCTGCGAAGCCGCTGATTGGACAGGCCGGACATGCAGTGTCGCCGGCCGATTTTCAGGGGGAAAAAGCCTTGCGAGTTCTGGCCTTGGCTTCGCAGAAGGGCGGTTCGGGTAAGACCACGCTATCCGGGCATCTGGCGGTGCAGGCGCAGCGCGCCGGCGCCGGTCCGGTTGTGCTGATCGATATCGACCCGCAAGGCAGCCTTGCCGACTGGTGGAACGAGCGCGAGGCGGAATATCCGGCCTTTGCCCAGACCACCGTGGCGCGGCTGGCGGGCGATCTTGCCATCCTGCGCCAGCAGGGCTTCAAGCTGGCGGTGATCGACACCCCGCCGGCGATCACCATGGCGATCCAGTCGGTGATCGGCGTCGCCGAATTGATCGTCGTGCCGACTCGCCCGTCTCCGCACGATCTGCGCGCCGTGGGCGCCACGGTCGACTTGTGCGAACGCGCCGGCAAGCCGCTGATCTTCGTGGTCAACGCCGCCACCCCCAAAGCCAAAATTACCTCGGAAGCCGCCGTCGCGCTCAGCCAGCATGGCACCGTCGCTCCGATCACGCTGCACCACCGCACCGATTACGCCGCCTCGATGATCGACGGGCGCACGGTGATGGAAGTCGAACCCGAAGGGCGCAGCGCGCAGGAAGTGGTGGCGCTGTGGCACTACATCGCCGATCGGCTCGAAAAGAATTTCCGCCGCACGATCTTTGCCGCGCCGGGCGCGATGACTCATCATCAGCAGGCACCGGGGCTGCACCGCCCGCAGGGCGGGGGCTTCGGCCGCCGCGTCGCGCAGTAAGGGGCGCATGACCGTGGGCGAACCCAGTTCCTTCGCTTCGCTCGGCCCGACGCTGCTGGCCCGCAAGGGCGGCGCCAAGCCGGCGATGCGCCCGCAAGTGGCGCCGCTCGCCGGAGGCCAGGCCGCCGCGCTGGCGATCGATCCCGAAGAGCTCGAGGATCTCGGCTGGAACGACATGGGCCACGAGGGCGAGCATCACGAGGCGCAGATCCTGGCGCTGACTCCGCTCGGCAAGGGCGAACCGGCGCTCGAGGAAGAGAGCGACGACGAACTCGCCGCCGAACCCGAAGTGCGCCGCCAGCAGCGCGAGATTGTCGCCGCGATTGCCGAGCCCCGCGCTCCGGCGCGTCCGCGCGTTCGGCGTGTCGCCAACGATGTCGCCCGGCGCGCCGCCTTTACGCTGCGGCTCGACGCCACGCGCCATTTGAAGCTGCGCCTCGCCACCACGCTCAAGGGCAAGAGCGCGCAAGCGCTGGTCACCCAGGCGCTCGACCAGTTTCTCGCCGCCATGCCCGATATCGAAACGCTCGCCGCGCAAATGAAGCGCGACGGACAGTAATCCACCAGAGGGGTCCAACCTGATGTACAGCACCGCCAACCGCACCCGGATGATCGGTTTCGCCGTCTCCACCGCGCTCGCCGGTACCTTGCTGGCGGGCTGCGCCACCCATGCCGCGCCGCTTGCGTCGGCCAGCGCCAGCCGGGCGGAAAATGCCCTGGCGCGCGGGCGCAATTCGGCGGCGGTGACGCATGCCGAAGCCGCCGTGCTGGCCGATCCGCGCAACGCCCAGTACCGCGCGACGCTCGCCACCGCCTATCTCGAGGCCGGCCGCTTCGATTCGGCCGCGACCACTTTTGCCGACGCGATGGCGCTGGGCGACACCAGCCCGCGCAACGCGCTCAGCCTGTCGCTCGCGCTCGCCGCACAGGCGAAATATCGCGAAGCGCAGACGGTGCTGAACAATCACGAGGGCCAGATCGCCGTGGCCGACCTCGGCCTGGCGCTGGCGCTGGCCGGACAGCCCGAACGCGGCATCCACCTGATGGGCAACGCCATCCGCAATGGCGACAACAACGCCAAGATGCGGCAAAATCTGGCCTTCGCCTATGCGCTGGCCGGCCGCTGGCGCGAAGCGCGACTGATGGCTTCGCAGGACGTGCCCGCCGACCAGCTCGGCGGCCGGATCGAACAGTGGGCAGCGATGGCCTCGCCCGAAGCCTGGCAGCAGCGCGTCGCGACCCTGCTCGGGGTGCCGGCGGGGGCCGCCGATGCCGGACAGCCGGTGGCGCTGGCGCTCGCCAACAACCCGAGCATCGAACAGCTCGCCGCCTCGGCCGAAAGCCTGGCCCCAGCACCGGTCGCCAGTGCGGAATTGCCGCCGCTCGAAGTCGCCGAAGCCGCGCCGATGCCTGCCCCC